>NZ_DDCI01000023.1:0-340644 GCF_002335265.1 Cupriavidus sp. UBA2010 | reverse complement strand
TTTTGCTTTTATGCCGCGCGGTTTAACTGCGCGGCGTCGTTGGCGGAAACGTCTGCCAATACAACTCGAAATTCAGCAAAAAGGCCCACGCCATATCGGCGTGGGCCTTTTTATTGCGTATTTCGCAAGAGCCCGTCTCACTGTCCCGCTCGCGCAAAACACCGTCCCGCGAGCGTGTATCTCGGCGGCTGAAAACCCGCGCAAGCCCGCGAAATATCGTCGGAACGCTCCTATTGCGAGTATTTCACCGCATTACAGGTCGATTTCCAGTGACCCTAACCGATCTACAAACTGGTAGGATGACGCGCTATTGGCAGCATGCTTATTGAACTGATTCAAAAGTATGCTGCTCAAATGCTGCATTGCCGCAGCGGTGTGACAAAGGGTTCGGAGGAGGACCTTGTCAGCGCGCAGAGCGTTCTGGGCGACACCCGGCCGGCAAACGTTACTGTCGAAGTCATCGCCAGCAAGCTTTGGTATCCGATATCGGGGCTTGGTCTATTGTTGCGATCGGCGAGACGATGCTCACTCAGATTCGGGCACGAACTCGCGCGAATGACGGTAACACCGATAACAGAAGATTGTGCAAGACAGTCAGAATACGGGGAGCGGGGCGGGCATCTAAGTCACCCTGCCAGCCGGACGCGTGCGCCGCGTCCGGCGTTGTGTATTTCGAGGCCAGCTAACTGGCGAAAGCAGGGGCGAATGGCGATGACGATCCGCTGAACCCGATCACCGACAAGTGCCGATGGCAGGCACGCCAATTGCGTCCGCGCGTAACGCGGTCGCGCCGGTCTGGCCAACCAGGCCCAAAGAAGAACTCATCCGTTTCATCCTCGAGGATATCGCTATGCAAGCAATGCGCGCCCGGCGTGCTTTGATTCCAGGCATTCTGGCTGTTGCCGTAACAGTACTGTCTGCGTGCGGCAAGGACAACAAGCCGCCTGCGGCCCAGACGCCTGAAGTGAAAGTTGTCACGCTGAAGGACGAGAACGTTACGCTCGACAGTTCCTTGCCTGGGCGCACCATGCCCTACCGGATCGCCGAGGTTCGCCCTCAGGTCAATGGCATCCTGCAGAAGCGTCTGTTTGTCGAAGGCAGCGATGTGAAGCAGGGCCAGCAGTTGTACCAGATCGATCCGTCGACCTATGAAGCTACTGCGAAGAGCGCCGAGGCAAATCTCGAATCGGCGCGCCTGCTTGCCGAACGCTACGGCAGGCTGGTCGGAGAGGAAGCCGTCAGCAAGCAGCAATACGCCGAGGCGCAGGCTTCCTACCTGCAAGCCAAAGCCGCTGTGGACCAGGCCCATATCAACCTGCGCTACACCAAGGTCCTTTCGCCGATTTCCGGCCGTATCAGCCGATCGCTTGTCACTGAAGGCGCGCTGGTAACGAACGGCCAGGCTAACGCGCTGGCAACGATTCAGCAGCTCGATCCGATCTATGTGGATGTGACGCAGCCGTCGTCGGCAATCCTCCGCCTGCGTCGCGAACTGGCCAACGGCCAGTTGCAGGGTGCCGGCGCGAACGCGGCCAAGGTTACGCTGCAGCTCGAAGATGGCAGTATCTATTCGGAGCCCGGTCGTCTTGAGTTCTCGGAAGTGGCCGTCGACCAGGGCACGGGTTCCGTGACGCTGCGCGCCGTCTTCCCGAACCCGCGCAATGAACTGCTGCCGGGCATGTTCGTTCATGCGCGTCTGGCGGAAGGCGTCAAGACTGCCGCTATCCTGGCACCGCAGCGCGGCGTCACGCGTGACCTGAAGGGGCAAGCGACTTCGCTGGTGGTGAATGCGAGCAACGAAGTGGAGCAGCGCATTCTCTCGACCGACCGCACGGTTGGCGACAAGTGGCTCGTTACAGCAGGCCTGAAGGCTGGTGATCGCGTGATCGTCGAGGGTCTGCAGTTTGTGCGCCCGGGTGCGAAGGTCAAGGCCACCGAAGCCGATGCGGCCACAGCCGGTGCCGTGGAGGCTTCGGCCGCGAGCGCGGCGTCGGCCCCCGCGGCAAAGTCCTGAACGGGACGGACGCATGAGGATTTGCCATGTCTAATTTCTTTATCGAGCGGCCGATCTTTGCCTGGGTGATTGCGCTGGTCATCATGTTGGCCGGCGTGCTCTCCATCAGGTCGCTGCCGATCAACCAATACCCGGCGATCGCGCCGCCGACCATCGCCATCTCCGTAACCTACCCGGGCGCTTCGGCGCAGACGGTGCAGGATACGGTGGTGCAGGTGATCGAGCAGCAGCTGAATGGCCTGGACCGCCTCCGCTACATCTCGTCGGAATCGAACTCCGACGGCAGCATGACCATCACGGTCACGTTTGAGCAAGGCACCAACCCGGATATCGCGCAGGTGCAGGTGCAGAACAAGCTTGCCCTGGCCACGCCACTGTTGCCGCAGGAAGTGCAGCAGCAGGGGATTCGCGTGACCAAGTCGGTGCGTAACTTCCTGCTGATCGTGGGTCTGATTTCGACCGACCCCAACATGACGCGGGAGGATCTGTCGAACTACATCGTTTCGAACATCCAGGATCCGCTGTCGCGTACCGCAGGGGTGGGCGACTTCCAGGTGTTCGGTTCGCAGTATGCGATGCGGATCTGGCTGGACCCGGCCAGGCTCAACAGCTACCAACTCGCGCCGCTGGATGTGAGCAACGCGATCAAGGCGCAGAACGTCCAGGTGGCCTCGGGTCAGCTTGGTGGCCTGCCGGCGGTTCGCGGGCAGCAGCTCAACGCGACGGTGATCGGCAAGACGCGTCTCCAGACCGCCGAGCAGTTCGGCGACATCCTGCTCAAGGTTAATCCCGACGGCTCGCAGGTGCGTCTGAAGGACGTGGCCGATGTTGCTCTGGGCGGCCAGGACTACACGATCAACGCGCAGTACAACGGCCGCCCGGCATCGGGTATCGCCATTCGTCTGGCATCCGGCGCCAACGCGCTGGAGACGGTCAAGAACATCCACAACACGCTGGCTCAGCTGGAACCGACGTTCCCGCCGGGCATCAAGGTGGTGTTCCCGTACGACACGACGCCGGTGATCTCCGACTCGATCCACGAGGTGATCAAGACGCTGCTCGAGGCAATCGTGCTCGTCTTCCTGGTGATGTATCTGTTCTTGCAGAACTTCCGCGCCACGCTGATCCCGACGATCGCGGTGCCGGTGGTGCTGCTCGGTACGTTCGGCGTGCTGGCCGCGTTTGGCTACTCGATCAACACACTGACGATGTTCGGCATGGTGCTGGCCATCGGTCTGCTGGTGGACGATGCCATCGTGGTGGTCGAGAACGTCGAGCGGGTGATGGCCGAAGAAGGGCTGGGTCCGAAGGAGGCCGCACGAAAATCGATGGGGCAGATCCAGGGCGCACTGGTTGGTATCGCGCTGGTGCTGTCCGCGGTGTTCCTGCCGATGGCGTTCTTCGGCGGCTCGACCGGTGTGATCTATCGCCAGTTCTCGATCACGATCGTTTCCGCGATGGTGTTGTCTGTGCTCGTGGCGCTTATTCTCACGCCGGCGCTGTGCGCGACGATGCTCCAGCCGATCGAGAAGGGCGACCACGGCGAGCACAAGCAGGGCTTCTTCGGCTGGTTCAACCGCAGTTTCATCCGGTCGACGCAAAGCTATGAGCGTGGGGTCTCCGGCATTCTGAAGCGCCGGGCTCCGTTCCTGCTCATCTATCTGGCAATCGTGGTGGTGATGGGTTTCCTGTTCACGCGCATCCCGACCTCGTTCCTGCCGGAAGAAGATCAGGGCGTGCTGTACGCGCAGGTGCAGACGCCGGCCGGCTCGTCGGCCGAGCGCACGCAGGCCGTGCTTGACCAGATGCGCAACTACCTGCTGAATGACGAAGGCAAGATCGTGGAGTCGCTCTTCACCGTGAACGGCTTCAACTTTGCCGGCCGTGGCCAGAGTTCGGGTCTCGCGTTTATTCTGCTGAGGCCGTTCAAGGATCGCGAAGGCGATGCCACGAGCGTGTTCGACCTGACCAAGCGGGCACAGGCCAAGTTCAGCACGTTCCGCGACTCGCTGGCATTTGCCTTCGCGCCGCCGGCGGTGCAGGAACTCGGTAACGCCACGGGCTTCGACTTCTATATGCAGGATCAGGCCGGCTTGGGGCACGAGGCGCTGATGAACGCGCGCAACAAGTTCCTGGCGCTTGCAGCCAAGAGCCCCGCGTTGCAGCGAGTACGTCCGAACGGCCTCAACGACGAGCCGCAGTACGTCCTCGAAATCGACGATGAACGCGCGCGCGCGTTGGGGCTGTCTTTGGCGGACATCAACAGCACGGTGTCGATTGCCTGGGGTTCCAGCTACGTGAACGACTTCATTGACCGGGGCCGCGTCAAGCGCGTGTACCTGCAGGGTCGGCCGAACTCGCGAATGTCGCCAGAGGACCTCAACAAGTGGTTCGTGCGCAACGACAAGGGTGACATGGTGCCGTTCTCGTCGTTTGCCACGGGCAAATGGGGCTTTGGATCGCCGAAGCTGCAGCGCTACAACGGTGTGCCGGCGGTGGAAATCCTCGGTGAGCCGGCAGCAGGCAAGAGCTCGGGTGAAGCCATGGCGGCGGTAGAGGAAATCATGAAGCAAATGCCAGCCGGCATTTCCTATTCATGGACGGGCCTGTCGTACGAGGAACGGTTGTCGGGCTCACAGGCGCCGGCGCTGTACGCGTTGTCGTTGCTGGTGGTGTTCCTCTGTCTGGCGGCGCTGTATGAAAGCTGGTCGATTCCGTTCTCGGTGATGCTGGTGGTACCGCTCGGGGTGATCGGCGCGCTGCTGGCCACACTCGCGCGAGGGCTGTCGAACGACGTGTTCTTCCAGGTGGGGCTGTTGACCACGGTGGGCCTTTCAGCGAAGAACGCGATTCTGATCGTGGAATTCGCCAAGGAACTGCACGATCACGGCAAGGGCCTCGTGGAGGCGGCGGTGGAGGCGTGCCGAATGCGTTTGCGCCCCATCATCATGACCTCGATGGCGTTCATGCTGGGCGTGTTCCCGCTGGCGGTGTCGCAAGGCGCCGGCGCGGGTAGCCAGCACGCCATCGGTACCGGCGTGATTGGCGGCATGATCACCGCCACGGTGCTTGCCATCTTCTGGGTGCCGCTGTTCTTTGTCGTGGTCAGCGCGATCAAGGAGCGGCGCCGCAAGTCCGATTCGTCCTCCCTCGAGAAGGGAGCCCAAGCATGAGAAAGACGCTACTTTGCCTGGCCGCCGTGGCGGCGCTGAGCGGCTGCAGCCTGATTCCCAACTACGAGCGGCCCGCCGCCCCGGTGGATGCGACGTTCCCGCAGGGTGAGGCTTATCCGAAGACGGCTGCGGTCGATGCGTCGGTGACGGCCGTCGATCTTGGCTGGCGGGACTACTTCACCGATCCGCGCTTGCGCGAGCTGATCCAGGTCTCGCTCGACAACAACCGCGATCTGCGTGTGGCCGTGTTGAACGTGGAAGCCTATCGCGCGCAGTACCGTATCCAGCGTGCCGACCTGTTTCCGCAGGTCGACGCCGCGGCGCAGGGCACGCGGCAGCGCGTGCCGGCGGATCTGTCGACCACCGGTCAACGTGTGATCAGCAGCCAGTACGGCGTGTCTCTTGGAACCACGGCTTGGGAACTCGACCTGTTTGGCCGGTTGCGCAGCCTTAGCGAAGCCGCGTTCGAGCAGTATCTCGCGGGTGATGAGGCGCGCCGAAGCACGCAGATCGCACTGGTGGCCAGCGTTGCCAATGCCTACCTGACGCTGCGCGCGGACGAGGAGCAACTCAAGGTCACGCGGGACACGCTGACTACGTACGAACGAACGTACAACCTTACGCGCCGCCGCTTCGAGGAAGGCATCGCTTCGCGGCTGGAGCTGCGCCAGTCGGAAACGCAGGTTGAAACCGCGCGGGCTTCGCTGGCGGCATACACGCGTGCGCTGGCGCAGGACACCAATGCGCTGACGCTGTTGCTGGGTTCGGGCATGCCGGCGGATCTGCCGCAAGGGTTGGGGCTGGAAGAGAAGCTCGTGGCCGAGGTGCCGGTGGGACTGCCGTCCGATCTGTTGCAGAATCGTCCGGACATCCTTTCGGCCGAGCATCGGCTCAAGGCGGCCAACGCGGACATCGGCGCGGCGCGTGCGGCGTTTTTCCCGCGCATCACGCTGACGGCGTCGACCGGCACGGCCAGCAGGCAGTTGTCGGACCTGTTCGCGGCCGGTCAGGGCACGTGGCTGTTCTCGCCGCAGATCGTGCTGCCGATCTTTACGGCAGGCAGCCTGAAGGCAAGCCTCGACTACGCAAAGATCCAGAAGGACATCAACGTCGCGACATACGAGCGGACGATCCAGGGCGCCTTCCGCGAGGTGGCCGATGGACTGGCCGCACGCGGCACGTTCTCGGATCAGGTTCAGGCGCAGGTGCGGCTCGTCCGGGCAAGCCAGGACTACTTCACGCTGGCTGAACATCGGTACAGTACTGGCGTGGATAGCTACCTGACATTACTCGATGCGCAGCGTCAGCTTTATAACGCGCAACAGACGCTGATCACCGATCGTCTCAACCAGCTCACCAGCGAGGTGAACCTGTACAAGGCACTTGGCGGTGGCTGGACCGATGTCACGCACAAGCCGGAGAATGGCGCGCCTGCTGATGGGGCCGGAAGTTCGACGACCGGCAGCACGGGCGGCGGCGCACGGTCGGCTTCGTAGGCCGTAGTCGACCGGTGCACCGGCATCGAAAGGAGGCAGTCTCTGACTGCCTCCTTTTTTATTGCCTGCCGCGAGCCAGCGGGGCTCGCGCCATCAACGCAGCAGCGTCGATTTCCCGAACAGGCTCTCCAGCAATTCGACGACCAGCTCGGCGGTCTGGTTGTGGACGTCGCGCGCGGGGTTCAGTTCGACCACATCGATGGAGCCCAGGGCGCCGGTGTCCTCGATCATTTCCAGTGCGAGATGCGCTTCGCGATAGGTAGGGCCGCCGCGAACCGCCGTGCCAACGCCCGGCGCAATCTGGCTGTCGAGGAAATCCACGTCGAAGCTGACATGCAGATGGGTATCGGCATCGATGCCCGCCAACGCCTGCTCCATCGTGGCCCTCATGCCGTTCTCGTCGATGTAACGCATGTCGTAGACGGTCAGGCCCAGCTCACGCAGCCGCTTCTTTTCCTCGGCATCGACACTGCGGATGCCGATCTGTCGAATGTTCTGGGGTGAGGTGGCGGGCGTCACGCCGCCTAGCGACACAAGCGGGGCGGGACCATCCCCGCACAGGCACGCCACCGGCATGCCATGGGTGTTCCCGGTCGGGCTGGTGATGCCGGTGTTGGCATCGGCGTGCGCGTCGAGCCAGAGCACCAGGAGCTTCTTTCCCTGCTCGCGGCAATAGCGAGCCGCGGCATTGACCGAGCCAATCGCCAGGCAGTGGTCGCCACCCATCAGCAGCGGCAACTGGCCCGCGGCCAAGGCCTGGTAGGTGGCGTCCATGACCAGACGGTTCCAGGCGACAACCTCCGGCAGGTGCCGAACGCCGTCCGTGGGTGGCAGGTTCGGGTTGCCGGGGCCCACAAGGTTGCCCAGATCGGTGACATCGAGGCCGTTGCGCACCAGGGCGCCCGCGATGTCCGCCACGCGCAAGGCTTCGGGGCCCATCGAGGCGCCACGGATGCTGGCGCCCACGTCGGTCGGCGCGCCAATCAGGGTGACAGGCTTCATGGGGTCTCCAGGTTCAGTGGGGACGATAGATGCCTGCCATCATGGCACGAACGGGTGTCGAACGTGAGCGGGATGTTGGCGAGATGTTGGCGAGGTTTCAGTCCGGCTTGATCGACGCCCGGGCGATGATCGGTTTCCAGCGCTTCTGCTCCTGGGCGATGAAGCCGGCGAACTCGGCGGGCGTATCGCCGACGAGGATTGCCGCATCGGCGGCCATGCGGCTTGACGCCGCCGGGCTGCGCACGCTCTTCGCGCTGGCCGCGGCGAGCTTGTCGACGGCGGCCTTCGACATCGACGACGGCGCGAGGATGCCATACCACTGGGTCATCTCGAATCCCGGGTAGCCCTGCTCGGCGACGGTCGGCACATCCGGCAATTGCGGAATGCGCTGCGCGGAGCCTGTGGCGATGCAACGCAGCTTGCCGGACTTGATGAAGGGCAGGATCGCCGGCGCGCCGACGGCCGCCGCCTCCAGCCGGCCGGACAGCAGGTCCGTGATCTGCGGGCCGCTGCCACGGTACGGCACGTGCAGCACGAAGATGCCGGCCGCTTCCTTCAGGTACTCGAATGCGAGGTGGCCGGCACTGCCGTTGCCGGCAGAGCCGTAGTTGAGCTTGCCGGGCTTGCTCTTTGCCAGCGCCACGAACTCCTTGAGGTTCTTCGCGGGCACATCCGGATGTACTACGTACAGGCTCGGCACCTTGGCCAGCAGCGACACTGGCGTGAAGTCCTTGTTCACGTCGTACGGCAGCTTCGGAAAGATGAAGGGGTTCACCGCCAGCGTACCGATATGACCGAGGATGATGGTGTGCTGATCGTCCGCACGGGCCACTTCGCCCATCGCCACGTTGCCCGCGCCACCCGGTTTGTTTTCGACGAAGACCGACACGCCCAGTTGCGAGGTCAGTTCGGCGGCTACGGAGCGCGCGATGATCTCGGAACTGCCGCCGGGCGCGAACGGCACGACGAAGCGGATCGTTTTTGACGGCCACGTCTGCGCGCGCGACAGGCTCGGGAGCATTGCGGCGGCAGCCAGCGCACCCGTGGCGCCAAGGGCCCGTCGACGCGAGGAATCAAACTGGGACATATCGTTTCTCTCGGGGTTTTATCGTTCTATGGAAGGCCAGGACGGCCAGGGACAGTCCGCCGGAGGCTCCGGCAGGCCTGCTTACTTGATGAGGTCGAACTCGCGCGCGAGCCGCCTGTATTCGCGAACCTTGTTCTGGACGTAGGTGTCCAGCTCCGGCCCGGCCATCGGGGTGGGCACGATGCCGTGCGTTTCCAGTGCCTGCACGTATGCACGGGTGCCGGCCGCCCGCTGCAGCGCGTTGCCCCAGCGGCGCCGGTCCTGCTCGGCGACCTTCGGTCCCATGTAGAAGCCGCGCACGATGGGCCATTGCACGTCGAGTCCCTGTTCCTTCGCGGTGGGAATCGACGCGAAGCGGCCGGGCAGGCGTTGATCGGCCAGCACGGCCAGCACGCGAATCTTGTGCGCCTCGATCAGGTCGACGGCCTCGCCGATATCGCCGGGAACGGCCTGCACATGTCCCGTCATCAGCGCGGTCATCGCCTCGCCGCCGCCTTCGAACGCCACATAGCGCATGGCGTTACGGTCCAGCCCTGCTTGCCGGGCAAGCAGGGTTGCCTTCATCCAGTCCTGGCTGCCCGCGGAGCCGCCGATGCCGAACAGCACTTTGCGCGGGTCGGCCTTCATTGCGGTCACAAGGTCCTTCAGGGTCAGGTACGGCGAACGGGCGTCGACGGCGATCATGCCGTGGTCGACGCCAATCGCGACCAGCCACTTGACGTTGTCGGGCCCATACTTGCTGAACCTGCCGCTGGCCAGGTTCAGCAACGCGCCGCTCGAGAATGCCACGATAGTGTTGGCATCATCGGGAGTCTGCTCCACCACGGCGTCGAACATGACCGCGCCGATCCCGCCGGGCCGATAGTCGATCTGCAAGCGTGCGGGTAGTGCCCTGGCCTCGTCCAGCCCAAGCTTCGCGATCCTGCACGTCAGGTCGTAGCCGCCGCCTGGCCTGGCCGGCGCGATGCACCGCGGTTGCGGCGTTTCCGCCTGCGCTGCGTGGGCGGTCTGCACGCCGCCTATCAGCAACAGGGCGAACAGGCATAGCGTTCGCACTGGACTGTCTCCCATTTTTTGAATTAGCCATCCCCGCAGTCCGCGCGGATGGCTATCATTTCTGTCTTGCCATGCTAAGTCGGTCGGCTGTCGCCAAGCTGTCGAACGCCTGCCAGATTGCTTAACGTAAACCCTGCCAAAAGTGCGCCTGCTACTCGTTGAAGATCACCCGGATCTGGCTGCGCTGGTCATCAAGTCCCTCGGGGACAGCGGCTTCGTCATTGACCACGCCGTGGACGGCGAGGCCGCGCTGCTGATGATCGCCACCGCTTCGTACGATCTGATCCTTCTGGACCTCTCGCTCGGGAAGGTCGACGGGCTGGACGTTCTGCGCTCGATCCGGACCCAGGGTGTCACGACGCCCGTGCTGATCCTGACGGCTCGCAGCGAGATCGCCGATCGCATCCTGGGCCTCGACCTCGGGGCCGACGACTATATCGCCAAGCCCTTCGACCTGGGTGAACTCGAAGCACGCATCAAGGCGCAGCTTCGCCGCCGCCAGGGTGGCCAGCCGGTGACTACCTACGGCGGCCTGTCTTTCGATTCGGTGGAGAGATCGTTCTACTGCGAGGGCACGGCGTTGACGCTGAGCCGGCGCGAACTGGCGGTGCTGGAAGCGCTGTTCCTGAGGGCCGGCCGCGTCGCCACGCGGGACGTGTTGTTCCAGTGCGTGTTCTCGATCGACGACGAGGTCAATCCCGAAACCATCGAACTGTATGTGTCGCGGGTCAGGAAGAAGCTGAAGCCGAGCGGTCTGGTCATCACCGCCGTGCGAGGCGTCGGCTATCTGCTGGAACAGCGTCAGGATGGCTAGGCAGCTCTCGGCGACGAGCTTGCGCCGGACCCTGCTCTGGCGCCTGGCGCTGGCGTTGCTGACCGTCGGCATCGTCTCGGCTTTTGCCTCGTATCGCACCGCGCTGAAGGAAGCCAATCAGGCGCACGACCGAACGCTGCTGGCCTCCACGCGCTCGATTGCCGAGCGTATCCACGTAACTAACGGCCGGGTGACCGTCAACGTCCCCTATGGCGCGCTCGATACGTTCCAGATCGATGCGCGCGGGCGGATTTTCTATCGCGTGCTGGATCCGGCGGGCCATTTCGTCTCCGGCGAGAAGGACTTCCCGGCAATGCCAGCCAATGTGCCGCGCAGCGAGGACTATCCGGCGCTGGTCCATTTCTATGACGATGCCTATGGCGGGACGCCCTTGCGCGTGGCGGCGCTGTGGCAGCCGGTGACCGAAGGCGGGCAGCGGGGCGTTGCGCTGGTGCAGGTGGGGGAAACGCTGGAGATGCGGGATGACATGGCCAGACGGTTGCTGTTCACCATGCTCTGGCAACAGGCGGCGATGATCGGTGTCTCGATGACGTTGCTGGCATTGACGGTGGCGGCCACGCTGCGGCCGCTGAAGCGTTTGCAGGATCGCATTCAGGCCCGCCGGGCATCGGACCTCGCGCCGGTCGAGGGCGATGACCTGCCCAGGGAAATTCAGCCGCTGCTGCAAACGCTGAATCAGTACCTCGAACGTCTGCGGGTCATCGTCGAAAACCAGAAGCGCTTTCTCGACGATGCCGCGCATCAGCTTCGGACATCGCTGACGCTGGTCAGGGGCCATGTGGACCAGCGCATACGCGCTTCGGATCACGGCGGCGATCTCGCCGAGGTCAAGGCCGCCATCGACCGGACAGTGCGGTTGACCAACCAGTTGCTGACGTTGGCGCGTACCGGGGATGGCGATGTCCTTGCGCCGGACGGTGACGCGATGCAGCGCATCGAACTGGGCAACCTCTGCCGTGACATCTGCGCGGAGTGGTATCTCCATGCGCGGGAGCGGAGGCAGGATCTCAGTCTGGGCGAATGTCCGGCTGCTGCATGGGTCGTTGGCAACGAGGCCATGCTGCGTGAAATGCTGGCCAACCTCCTGCACAATGCCGTGAGCTACACGCCGGCTGGCGGGAGCATCTCCGTGACGGTGGAACGGTCCGACAGCACGCTCTGCATCCTGGTGGACGATAGCGGGCCCGGCATCCCTTCGGCGGAGCGCGAACGCGTGTTCGAACGCTTCGTTCGCATCGCCGGCACGCCCGGGGCCGGGAGCGGACTTGGTCTGTCGATCGTTCGGCAAATCTGCGAAGCGCATCAGGGCAGCGTGCGACTGGAGTCCGGCGAGAAGGGCGGGCTACGCGTCAGGGTGACGTTGCCGACTGCCCCCGCCGCACCGCCCGCTGTGGTCTGACAGGCGCTGCAATCCAATCCGATTGGCCATTTGTAACTCCCCCCTGCAAGTCATCAGACGACGGCCTATAATCCCTGATTCATTGATGCAACAACGATTGATCGGGCAACAGAATGACTTCGGAATTTCGCCCTGAGCAGGATGTATCACCTGGCAGGGCAGTAGCAGGATCACCGGCCAACCAGCCGGTGAGGAAAGGGCAGGTCCTGCCCTTTCGCGAGTCTTTGCTTGCGATGACCGGCATCGCATTTGTCGTAATGCTGGTTGCACTTGACCAGACCGTGGTCAGTACCGCGCTACCAACCGTGGTGGCGGAGTTGCAGGGCTTCGAGTATTACGCATGGGTGGCTACGGCCTACCTGCTGACGTCGGTCATTACCGTGCCCATTTTCGGGCGACTTGGCGACTATTACGGGCGCAAGCCGTTCGTGCTGGCCTCGATCGTCGTGTTTGTGGCGGCATCGGCGCTTTGCGGCATGGCCACGAACATGCCGTTCCTGGTAGCGGCCCGCGCATTGCAGGGGATCGGTGGCGGCATGTTGGTCGGCACGGCGTTCGCCTGCGTTCCCGATCTGTTCCCTGACCCGCATGTGCGCCTGCGTTGGCAGGTCATGATGAGCACGGCGTTCGGTCTGGCCAATGCGATCGGCCCGTCGTTGGGCGGTGTGCTGACCGAGTGGTTCGGATGGCGAGCGGTGTTCTACATCAACCTGCCGGTTGGCCTGCTGGGTTTGCTGATTGCCTGGCGATTCCTGCCGCATCTGCGTCATCAGTCGCATACCGAGCCGATCCGTATCGACTGGGCTGGCGCCGCACTGATCGCGGCAGGACTGGGTAGTTTGCAACTATCGGTGGAGTGGTTGCCTGAGCGGGGGCTTGGCGTTGTGACGATCGGCCTGATGGTCCTCTCCATCGCCGCGTTCGTCTCGCTGTGGCATTGGTCGCGTAAATCAGCGAATCCGATTCTGCCGTTCGACATGTTCCGCAATCCGAGCCTTGCGTCGCTGTTCGTGCTTTCCGTGCTGGCGGGCTTCACGATGTTCGGCTTGCTGCTGTACGCACCGCTGCTGTTCCAGGGTGGGTTTGGCTATTCGCCGAAGGAGGCCGGGCTGTTGGTGACGCCGCTAGTCGTATGCATCACGATCGGATCTATTGTGAACGGCCGCATCATCACCCGGATCCCGCGCCCCAATGCCATGCTTTACGCGGGATTCACGATGCTGGCGCTGGCACTGCTGGGTCTCTCGCAGGCGACGCGCGGTATGCATCACAATCTGCTGCTTTCGATCATGTTGCTGGCGGGGCTCGGACTGGGCTTTATCCTGCCCAACCTGACGGTATTCGCGCAGCAGACCGCCGGTCGTGCCAATCTCGGCATCGCCACGGCGATGCTTCAGTCGCTGCGGATGGTCGGCGGGATGGTCGGGACGGCACTGGTTGGCACGCTGGTCACGCGCAGCTACACGTCTGGCGTGACGTCGGCGCTGGCTGCCGCCAATGCGACGGATTGGACTGCCAGGATGACCGACCCGCAGATCCTGATCGACAAGGCCGCGCAGGCAGAATTGCTGACCAATTTGCAGCAGGCAGGGCACAATGGAGCCCTGCTGCTGGAACAGGCGCGGGTGTCCCTCGTCGGCGCCATCCATCTTGGCCTGTTGCTGGCGGCAATCGCTGCATTGTTCGGTGTCTGGCGCGCGCGCCGGGTTCCGCCGATCAAATTGATGCGGGTAAATGAACCCGTGATGGCTGCGGACTGATGACAGCCGTGCGGATGTGAAGCACATTCGCCTACAGGAGGAGTGGAGTGGAACTGGAGCGACAAAGCCTGGCTGTCCTGCAGCAATTTGGCCGGACCTACCGGGCTTATGCTGCGGCATTTGAACAGCGAATCGGACACCCGTTGCCGCGTTGGCGCATTCTGTTCGCGTTGTATGGACACGAAGGCCCGATCGCTCAGAAGCCGCTGGCCGATCGCGTCGGCATGGACCCGGGCGCGCTGACACGCCAGCTCAAGACGTTGCAGGAACTGGGCTGGGTCGACCGCATGACCAGCGAGCGCGACAACCGCATGACCAACGTCACGCTGAGCGCGCTTGGCCGCGAGATCGTCGACCAGGCAATGCCGCGCCGCTCGGCATTCCTGCAGGACGTGCTGGCCAACGTCACGGAAACGACGATGCACAACCTCTCGAAGGGGCTGGTTCAGCTCGAGGCGGGCATCGCCGACGCAGTCGCGCGCACGCAGGCGGAACGCGACGCCGCCTGATCAGGCAGCGTCGCCTGGCTCCCCTCTATCCGCCAAACAACGCCGCAATGGCCGTTGGGTTAGAAGGGAAGTACAAGTGCACGTAGGACGCGGTAAGCGTCCCGGACCGATAGACAGCTTCCCCGCTTCCATCATCGCGCGGTGACCGCGCGTGCAGGAGCGGAGCCAGCGGAGTGTTGGTGGTCGAGTAGTGGAACGTGTGTCCGCGTACCGTCTGGCCAGCCATGCCTTCCCTCGTAGGTAGCTCGACGGCCTGATGGCCGATTGCCGCCAGTCGTTTCTGCATCGTCACCGTGCCGGGCAGCAGCCCGGCCATGCGATGGGTTTGCCCTTCCTTGTCCACCAGGTTGTCGAACAGCGCCATCATTCCGCCGCACTCCGCCAGCATTGGCAGGCCGCGTGCGTGCGCCGCGCGGATCGCGTTGTGCATCGGCACATTCGCGGCAAGCGCGGCGGCGTGCAGTTCGGGATAGCCACCAGGCAGCCATAGCGCGTCACAGTGCGGCAAAGCCGCGTCACGCAAGGGCGAGAACCATGTGATATGCGCCCCGAGCGCGTTCAACGTTTCCACATTGGCCGGATAAATGAACCGGAAGGCATCGTCGCGCGCGATGGCGATGCGCCGGCCCTCCAGCAGGCGCGGCAATTGCTGCGCGGGGGTGTCCGGAAACACGATCGGCCTTGGCAGGTGCGATATCGGCAGTTCGGCCAAGGCATCCGCCATGCGATCCAGTCGCGCGGTAAGGTCGGGAAGCTCGTCGGCGCTGAACAGGCCAAGATGCCGCTCCGGCAACGCCGCCGCATCATCGCGGGCCAACGCGCCGGCCCAGTGGATGCCATGCGGCAGGCTGTCTCGCAACATGTCGGCATGGCGTGCGCTGCCGACGCCATTCGCCAGCACGTGCATCGCGTGAAATGGCTCGCCGTAGGTCGCCAGGCCGTGAGTCACGGCACCGAACGTTTGCGCCATCGCGCCTGCCTGAATGACGGCGAGGACCGGCAGTCCAAAGAGTCGCGCTACATCCGCACTGCTCGGCGTGCCATCGTGCAGGCCCATGACACCTTCGACAAGAATCAGATCGGCGGTCTGCGCGGCCAGGGCAAGACGTTGGCGAGCATCGGCTTCCCCTGTCATCCAGAGATCGATCGATTGCACCGGAGCACCGCTGGCGGCGGCAAGCAGCGTCGGGTCGAGGAAATCAGGTCCGATCTTGAATACGCGCACGGTACGGCCCTGTCGCGCATGAAGGCGGGCCAAGGCGGCGGTGACCGTGGTCTTGCCCTGCCCCGATGCGGGGGCGGTAACGAGCAACGCGGGGACCGGGCGCGTGCCTGTCCGTGTTGTCGCGTCCAACGGAGAGGATTGAATGGAAAGCGGGGGCATGTCGGAATTGGCAATGCACGGCGGCAGCGCTATGCGATGCGATGGATTATATCGGGCAGACATCATGGCCTTTAGCTCCGTGGCAGGACCATGCCCTGGAGTGCCACACACTCGAACAGCTCGCGGTCATTGGTGACGCCGAGCTTCTGCATGGCGCAGTTCTTTTGCCGGCTGATGGTCTTGACGCTGCGGCACAGCGTGGTCGCGATCTCGGTTACGGTGCGGCCGGTCAGGTATAGCCGCAGTACCTCCATCTCGCGCGCGGACGGCCGCTGCTCGCCGTCGCGCCCGCAAGGCAGCATCGTCCGGAGTTCGGTGGGTGCCAGAGCGCGTAGCGCGGACTTGCCGATGTAGGTAAAGCCGCGCTGGGCTCGCCCGATTGCGGTCATGATTTCCGCCAGCGGACTGTCCTTGATCAACAGCCCATGCACGCGGACATCCAGTATCGTGCGTAGCACGAGCGGATTCGTGATCATGGTGAGCACCACCACGGATATCGACGGGTGTCGTCGCCGCAGCGACGTGATCAGGCGCACGCCATCGAGCTCGGTGGGGCCCGGCATGTGGTAGTCGGTCACGACCACATCCGGCTGGAGCAGATCGACCTGTTGCTGCAACTCCGTGGCACTGGCAGCTTCGCCGCAGACTTCCCAGCCAGTCTGCGACGACTGTACCCTAGCCCGGATTGCCGCCGTAATGACGGGGTGGTCGTCGGCCAGCAAAATCCTCAACGTCATCCAATGACTCCTGAACATATGGGTCAGATACGGCTTCACGCTGGCGTCAAAAAAGCGCCGCACGCGGAACTGGCGTACGGCGCGAACACGCAGCAACTGCGCGCACGCGGAACCGCGAATCAAACGGGAGACGACTCGGAGAGCACCGCGATGCACGGCGAGATTAATGCCCGGCTCGCGGGAAGGGAGTAAGAGGATTCGCAAAAAACGTATTGCATTGCCTTGCGTCGGTGACATTGAACGCAAACGACCCCGTGGCGCGATGCGCCACGGGGTCGTCGATTGGCATCAATACGTGTGGGTCAGGCTACTGCCAGAGGCCTGGCGGGTTGTCGCGCCTGACGGCGTCCGTCGATGGCCTTGAGAGGGTCTCGCAGTACCGAGGCGCCGACGTCCATGATGTCGCGGAGCGTGTTGCGGTCATCAGACTCCTGGGGCATCCAGAAATGAAGCGCTGCCCAGGCCGGGAAACTGCTGGGTGGCGCCAGCAGGCGTGCCTTGCGATCGCGCGTGACGAGCGGCACGTTGAAGTCGAGCACCGGGCAGATGCCACCTGCCGCATGTAACAGCGTGATCTGGGTATGCCACGACGGCACCACGGTTTCGCGATGGCCGGGAGCAAGGGCCTGGCGCTCCAGGAATCCACGTAGCGGACTTGCGGCGTCGCAGTCTTCCTGCAGCAGGATCCAGTCGCTTTCCACGTCTTCCATCGACCCCGTGCGCGTGACGCTGATCAGGCGTCGCGGCGTGGCCATGATGCTATGCGGGATGACCGAGTCGGGCACGTTGGCGCCATCGACGACAAAGGCGCAGTCGAGATCGCCGCTATCCAGGCTATCCGCTAGCGCCGCATCGGCAATGACCGGCCGCGTGATGAAGCTGTCCTGTGGGAAGCGTTCGCCCAAGGCGGTCAGGATTTCGGTAATGACCGGATCGCCAATCGACGAAGAAAACCCGATCGAAATGCGTCGGCCTCGGGCTGCCTGAGCGGCATGTTCCCCGCTTGGCTGCACGAGCTGGTTCCATTTGGCCAGAATCTGACGCGCGGTCTGCTCGAGCCGCAACGCATGTGGCGTGGGCTCCAACGCGCCATTTCGTTTCACGAACAAGGCATCGCCTGTGATTTCGCGCAATCGCGCCAGGCTATATGCCACTGTGGGTACGCGCCCCTGAGTGCAAGCTGCAACCGCATTGAGGTCGCGATACTCCATAAGCAGAACGAAAACATGCAATAGCTTCGTGCTGACGTGCCGCATACTGACTTCTCCCGATCCGAGTTCTGCTTTGTTATTTGTTCTGGTGATGCAACATCATTGCTGCTTCTGACTGCCGGCCGGTTCTCCTTGCGGAAATTCGGCGAGGGCGATGGCAGTTACTGCTGGCACTACCAAAAATGTGCAGGGGCGACGGCGAGGCGCCCTGGCAGCCGAAGACGCCGCGCGCGGACGATGAATGTCCGCATCGCGTCTTGCAGCCACCACTTCCTCCAGACCGCACGGGTTTGTGTATCCGGTGCGTGCTACGGCAATGGCTCCTATTCGTCAGACCAGGAAATATGCAGCGGCTTGTGGCGGCGTCATCTGCCGACGCCGTACCGCTTTGACGCCTGTCCTCATGCGCCGGGCGGCGCCATTGCAGGCGTTTCGAAATTTAGTTGATGCGTAGAAATCTTAATACAACATTCTGGAAACTACTAGTAATGCTCAACTTCCAGACGGTTGTGCCATACCAACAAAGACACTATGTACGAACAACGATACAACCCTGAAACCCGCCTCAAATGGGGGTTTCCGTCAATGGGAGTGCGTTAGTCGACGCCAAATCCCGGCGTGAATTCAGCATCCTGGACTGTCAGTTGATAATGACAGAGGTAGGAATTTTTCCAAATTGGAATAACAAAATTTGAATTGCAAATGTGAGTGTGCGAATTGTGCCGAATTGTTGCGGGCGTATCGCGACAATCCTGTAGAGGCCGTGTTCAATTTGCTTAACTCGTGCCGCGAAGACACTGAATTGCCTTTTGCGCGGGCGGTGGGCTACCTTACGGGCAGGGTAGGCGGGAGGGCCGTGCGCGCGATGGCATGGACGCCTGACTGGAGGCCGGCGAGCGGAGACATTTGCGTGAACAGACGCTATTCGGAAGAACAGATCCGCATGTATCTAGAAGAGGCCGCCAAAGGGGTGCCGGTGCGGGAGCTCTGCGCGCGTTATGGCTTCAGCGATGCCTCGTTCTACGGTTGGCGGGCCAAGTATGGCAGCAAGGTACGGCAACACGACCCGT
Organism: Cupriavidus sp. UBA2010; assembly: GCF_002335265.1. Lineage (NCBI taxonomy): Bacteria > Pseudomonadati > Pseudomonadota > Betaproteobacteria > Burkholderiales > Burkholderiaceae > Cupriavidus > Cupriavidus sp. UBA2010. Next base: position 321,911 of record NZ_DDCI01000023.1, on the reverse strand, counting down.
CCGACAGCCGCAGATTGCGCCAGTTGGAAGAGGAGAATGCGCGACTCAAGAGTATGCTTGCGGATGCACTGCTCAAACTTGAGTTGCTGCGCAATCGTACCGGCCGGCACGGCGACGGCAAGAGCCATGGATAGGTTGGTCGCCGCATCGAGCCGGGCCCTCTTGCCACTGCAATGTCTCGCATGACATTGGTTTCTGGAGTTTTTTCGTGAAGAAGGTTTTTGCTGCCGCAGGCGCAATGGTGTGGCTCGGGATGTCCGCCGCTCAGGTTCATGCGGCGCCTCCGCAGGATCCGGGTACTCCAATGGTCGCGCCGCTGCCGCCGCGCATGCTCGATCCCGCGACGTCCACCGTCGAGGATACGGGGGGCACGCTCAGTGCCTCTCAGGTCGAGCGATGCCGCCAGTTACTCGACCAGATCAATGCCTTGCCGTCGGGGCCGCAGTGGGGGCCGGGCAAGTCGTCAGTGACGACGGCGGATGGCCGGACCTATTCCACGCTCGAGCGCGCGCCGGATCGCAAGCGCCTCGAGGAGGCGTACCGGCAGGAGTGCGCCCAGTCACGCAAGTAAGTTCTGATCCGCCGTTGCCAGGATGATGCCGGGTGTGACCAGGCGATTGTCGAAAGGGATGGTGGTTACATCCGTCATTGCAGGAGCAAACATGTTCCACTTGCGACGTTTCCTTGCCTGGTCGTTCGGGCTGATGTTGCTGGCCGGCGCAAGCAGCGCGCTGGCGCAGGCCAAACTGGACAAGCCGCAGCTTGACCAGTTGCTTGCACCAGTTGCGCTGTATCCCGATGCACTGCTGTCGCAGGTGCTCATGGCATCGACCTATCCGGCGGACGTGGCTTCCGCCGCGGAATGGTCGAAATCGAATCAGAGTCTTTCGGGCGATGCGGCCACCAAGGCCGTCGAAGGCGAGCCGTGGGACCCGAGCGTCAAGTCGCTCGCGGCTTTTCCCTCCGTCATGGACATGATGGGACGCCAGCCGCAGTGGGTCGAGAGCGTGGGCGATGCTTTCCTGGCGCAGCCCGATGACGTGATGGACTCGGTCCAACGTCTGCGCGTACAGGCGCAAAAGGCCGGCACTCTCAAGTCCAACGAGCAGCAAAAGGTGGTCACGCAGCAGAGCGGCGGCACCACCATCGTCCAGATCGAGCCCGCCAGTCCGCAGGTGGTGTACGTGCCGTCGTACAACCCGACCGTGGTCTACGGCGCATGGCCCTATCCCGCCTATCCACCGGTCTACTACCCGCCGCCACCCGGATCGGTGTTCGCCACCTCGCTGGTGGCCGGCATTGGCTTCGGGCTTGGCGTGGCGGCTGTGAATTCGATGTGGGGCGGGTTCAACTGGGGTAGCCATGACGTCAACATCAACGTCAATCGATACAACAATATCAACGTGAATCAGCGGCTCGACGTCAATCGGTCCAACGTGAACTGGCAGCACAATCCCGCGAACCGTGGCAACGTGCCGTACCGGAATCAGAACGTTGCGAACCGCTACGACGCGCAGCGTCAGCAGGGGCTGGCCAATCGCCCGCAGGGTGGTCAGCAGCGCCTGGGCCAGGCGGGTGGTGGCGTGCAGAACCAGCAGCGCCTGGGTCAGGGCGGAGGCGGTGTGCAGAACCAGCGCGACGCCGAGCGTCAGCGTGCGGCCCAGTCGTTCCAGGGGCGTACCGGCCAGTCGATTCCCGGGCATTCAGCGCCGAACGTGAATCGCCAGGCTGGCGGGCAGAATCCGCGGCCGGCAGGCGCGGATCGTCAACGTGCTGATCAGGCCGATGCGCGCAACCGCGCGCGTGACAGCAACCGCAATAACGCGTTCAGCGACGCCGGCAACGGTGACCGGATGCGTCAGCAGGCAAACCGGGGCGATCGCAGTGGCGTCCAACACAACGCGGGCCAGATGCAGCAGCATTCCGCGCCGGCGAGATCTGGCGGAGGCATCCACGGCGGTGGTGGTGGTGGTGGTGGTGGCTTCCAGGGCGGGGGCCATGCGGGCGGAGCAGGTGCGGGTGGCGGTCACCTTGGTCACGGCCGGAGGTAGCGATGAAGCGTAAATCGAGGTTCGAATCCATGTTGCGTGCCGGCGCATTAGCGATGCTGCTGAGCATGTCCGTCCCCGTTCTGGCTCAGCATGTCTATCCGACGCCGGATGCCGCAGCCGATGCGCTCGGCGATGCCGTGGCACGCAGTGACCCCGATGCGCTGAAGCAGGTGCTCGGCGCGAACTACGAGAAGCTGGTGCCGCCGGGGCTCAGCCAGAACGACGTCTACGATTTCCTTGCCGCCTGGGCCAGCCATCATGCCGTCCAGCCCGATGGCGACAAGGCCGCACGTATCGAGGTGGGCGGTAGCGGCTGGACGTTCCCGGTGCCGCTGGCCAAGCGTAAAACCGGTTGGCAGTTCGATCTGGCTGCCGGCGAGCAGGAGATCCGGCGCCGCCGGATCGGGCGCAACGAACTCGTGGCGATGGATACGTTGCTGCAGCTCGCTGATGCCCAGCAGCGTTATGCGGAGCAGATTGGCAATGGCAAGTACGCCCATCAGCTCGTGAGCACGCCCGGCAAGACCAACGGGTTGTACTGGCCATCGGCATCGGCCGAGAATGATAGCCCGCTTGGACCGGACGCCTTGGCAATGGGCCCCGAGGTGCCGCCGGAGGAAGCGTTCTACGGCTATCGCTATCGGATCATCGCACCGCCGGAGGGCAGCGACGCCAAGTTCGCGTTCATCGCCTGGCCCGCGCGTTACGGTGCCAGCGGCATCCACTCCTTCATGGTCGATAGCGAGCGCCGTTTCTACGAGCGAGACCTGGGCAAGAGTACCGGCACGCGCGCGGGTGCCATGCGAGCTTTTTCGCCCGAGGGTTGGGAGCGGGCGGCAGATCGCTGATTCCGGATCCGAAGTCTCCGGCAATGGCGTCTAAGCCGGATCCGGACCGCGCAGCGTGATGCGGTCCGCTTCGGCGTGGACGTCTGACAGCCCTTTCTCGTCGACGATACGAAGCTGACGGTGCCGCACCGTGATCAGCCCGACGGACGCAAAGCGGGACAGAAGCCGCGAGACCGTCTCCAGCGTCAGGCCCAGGTAGCTGGCGATATCGTTGCGAGTCATCGCCAGCATGACTTCTCCCCCGTCGGTGCCGCGGCGGCGGTGTTCCGCAGCCTGATCCAGCAACAGCATGGCCAGCCGCTGCGCGGCCTTCATCGAGCCGATGGTCACCAGCAACTCGCGCTGCCGCAAGGCGTCGCGGTGAAGTAGCGCGAGCAAGGCGGCGTGAACCGCCGGATCTTCCTCGCAGCGCTTCGCTGTCTCCAGTGGCACCACACAGCATTCGGATGCCTGCAGGGCAATCGCGCTCGTGCCGAACTGCGGCGCGTCGTTCGGCTCGAGGCCGGCTACGTCGCCGGGGAGCATGAAGCCGGTCAATTGCCGCCATCCAAGTGCAGATTCGTACATCCGCTTGATGCCGCCGTGGCGCAATGGGTAGACGGCGCGTACCGGTTGGTCCTGCCTGAATAGCGTCTCACCGGCTTGCAGATGCTTGCGCTCGGGGCTCAATGCTGGTCTGTCGGGCAACGAGGTGCCGCCGTGTGCACTTGCGCAAACGGATTGGAACGGGCACAGGGTGCAGCATGAGACGCTGGGGGCTTGGTGGTCCAGTGGTATTGCCTCCTGGCAGGCATGGTGGACATTTTTTCCCGACAGTATAAGTGCCCACGAACATCGCTGATCGTGAGTCGATCTGCATTCTTTTAAACAGGCGTAGTAAGTTTTTTTGCGGCCTCCTTGGAGGAGAGGTCAGCATGTGCCCGGAAAGTAGAGAATTCTTTCAAAAATTCATGTTGTGTCTTCAAGACAATGTCGGAAAGGCGCCTCGTCGATTGTGTTATGCTGCATCGCACAATAAAGGAGGAGACCCGTTCTCAAGACGAACAGGAGTCTTCATATGGCCAAAAGCCTCTCTCCGGACTGGGATGCGCAGCTGCGACAAATTCGTCGCGCGCAGTTTCAGCCCGCGAAACAAATTCGTACATGGCTGGAGCGTCTGGAACTGGCGCCTCCAGCCACTCATCGCCAGCGCCACACCGCGCCAAGCGAGGCCGGGCCGACTGAACTGCCAGGCAACTGGCAGTCGCTGAATCTGGGCCTGACGCCGCTACCGGGCGAACTGGTCCCGCAACTCTCGTACCGGCTCTATATTCCGTCCGGCGCCAAGGGCGCATTGCCCGTCGTGGTGATGCTGCACGGATGTCAGCAAACGCCTGAAGCCCTGGCGGCTGGCACGCGCATGAACGCGCTGGCCGAGCGTGAAGGATTCATGGTGGCTTATCCGCAGCAGCCACTGCGGCGCTCCGTGCATCGGTGCTGGCAGTGGTTCGACCTCGCGGCCGGACAGGGCGGGCGCGAAGCACAGGCGCTGGCACTGCTGATCGACGAACTGGCAACCCGGCCCGACGTACGGATCGGTGAGATCTACCTTGCCGGGTTGTCGGCGGGTGCCGCGATGGCGGCTCTGGTGGCGTTGCGCTACCCGGACAAGGTCGCTGCCGTGGGACTGCACTCCGGTGTAGTGATCGGTGCGGCCGATTCGCCCCGGGCGGGCCTGAGGGCGATGCACGAGGGCTCGGCGATCGAGCCCGCGCTATTGCTCGATGCTGCTGGCGTGACGCCCGGCGGCCCGGCCATGCCGGCCATCGTGTTGCACGGCATGGCGGACGAAGCGGTGCATCCGATCAACGGGCGTTTGCTGACGCAGCAGTTCCTGGCCTACAACGGCCTGGGTGGCAGCCTTGGCGGACAGATCGAAAGCGCAAACGATGCGCCGCTCGGCAAGGATGGCGAAGTTCGCGAAGCGCGCTTTGGCCGCTGGAATCGCGATCTGGTCCGACTGGTGGAAGTGGGGGGCCTGGGTCATGCGTGGAGCGGCGGCGATGCCACGGTACCGTACCACAGCAGCATCGGCCCGGATGCGAGCTGGCTGATCTGGCAGTTTCTCCGTCAGCACAAGCGGGCTGCGTGACAACGCAGGACGGGGCCCAGGACAGAGCCCGAAGCGCGCCCAAATGAAAAAGGGGGAAGGCTGACAGCCTTCCCCCTTTTTCATTGTGCCAGCGCGGCAAGCGTGGCGGGCGCGATCAGGCGTGCCGCTTGCGTACGAACAGCGCCGTCACGATACCCATGATGCAGACGCCGACCACATAGTGGGCCGGGGCCAGCGAATCATTCTTGAGCATCAGCGAGACGATCACCGGCGTCAGTCCGCCGAAGATCGCGTACGAGACGTTGTACGAGAAGGACAGCCCGGAGAACCGCACTTGCGCTGGGAACGCGTGCACCAGCACGTAAGGTACGGCGCCAATCGTGCCGACGAAGAAGCCGGCCAGGGCGTACAGCGGGAGCAGCAGGTCGGGACGGGTGCCGATCGTCGTGTACAGCACGTAGGCCGTGGCAGCCAGCAGTGCGCCACCGATCGAAAGCGTCAGGCGCGCGCCGATGCGGTCAGCCAGGATGCCGGCCACCACGCAGCCGATCGACAGGCACAGCGTTGCGGCGCTGTTGGCCACCAGCGCGGTGCGGGCGTCGAAGCCGTACAGCGTCTGCAGGTAGGTCGGCGTCAGCAGGATCACCACCACGATGCCAGCGGACAGCATCCACGTGAGCAGCATCGAGATGACAACGGCGCCGCGGTGGTTGCGCACGACCGTCTTGAGCGGCAGTTCGGCGGCCAGCGCCTTGCGTTGCTGCAGTTCCGCGAAGACCGGGGTTTCATGGAGCCAGCGGCGCAGGTACATCGAGCCGACACCGAACACGCCGCCCAGCACGAACGGCACGCGCCAGCCATGGTCGACGAGTTCCTGCGGATCGAATACGGCGTTGATGCCAGTGGCTACCAGCGAGCCGAGCAGGATGCCGGCCGTCAGACCGGCGGTCAGCGTGCCGCAGGCATATCCGACGTGACGCTGGGGCACGTGTTCGGACACGAACACCCATGCGCCGGGGACTTCTCCGCCCACGGCGGCACCCTGCAGGATGCGCAGCACCAGCAGCGCCATCGGCGCCAGCAGGCCCACCGAAGCATAGGTCGGCAGCAGGCCCATCAGCAGCGTCGGTACCGACATCAGCAGAATCGACAACGTAAACATTTTCTTGCGGCCCAGCAGGTCACCGAAGTGCGCCATGATGATGCCGCCCAGCGGGCGTGCCAGGTAGCCGGCCGCGAAGATGCCGAAGGTCTGCAGCATGCGCAGCCAGTCCGGCACGGATGCCGGGAAGAATAACTGGCCAATGACCTTGGCAAAGAAAACAAAAATAATGAAATCGTAGAACTCGAGCGCGCCGCCAAGTGCGGCAAGCGCGAGCGTCTTGTAATCCTGACCGGTCAGCGGGCGAGCGGCATGGCCGCCTTGCGCGCCCGAAGCCCCGGCAGTACTGCTGGAGGTGGACATGAAAAGACTCGCATGGATACATTCACATGCGAAGCGCGCAACACGGATGACGTGGAGGGGGACGGCCGAAGGGATAACAGCACGAACTGAGCGAACCGGAGGCCGGCGGGGTAAGCAGGCTGGCAGGCAACGGACGCTTCGCAAAGGCGTAACGATACCAGATCGGTCTGTCGCATCCCTGATTTTGTATAAATCGGATTACTAAATCGTCCTTTGCACTGCCATAATCCGTCTCCATAATGAAAAACAAGTGAAATCCGGGGCACAAAGCGCAGGCCGGCATGGGGCTGAGCCTGCGTGGGGTCGAACTACTCTGGGGTGACATGGCTTTCAAGGATTCCATCCAGGCCGCGACAGGGGCGGCCATGGCCACGCCTCGCAGGCGCGTGGCCGTACGCGTCGCGGGTGGCGTGGTGGCCGCGCTGGCCGTATTCGGGCTGGCCGGCTATTTCGGTGGGCCACCGCTGATCAAGTATCTGGTGGAGAAAAACGCCACCGAGGCGCTGGGGCGCAAGGTGACACTGGGCGAGGCGCATGTGCGGCCGTTCAGTCTGTCCGCCACAATCAACAACCTGACCATTTACGAGCCCGACGGCAAGACGCCGATGGTGACGCTGGGCGAGGCCGAGGCCAAGACCTCGGCCGCATCGGTCTGGCACCTCGCGCCGGTCATTGATTCCCTTCATGTGGATGCGCTGTCCGTGCATGTCTTGCGCGATGCGAATGGCCGCATGAACTTTGCCGATGTGCAGGAACGCTTTGCCGCGCTGCCGCCGAAGCCGGCCGACGCAAAGCCCGCGCGGTTCTCGGTCAGCAATATCGCGGTGACGAATACCAGCTTCCTCTATGAGGACAAGCTGCTCAATACCGTCCAGCGCGTGGAGAACTTCACGCTGACCCTGCCGTTCCTGTCAAACCTGCCCCACGACGTCACGCTGAACACGGCGCCGAGCCTGTTTGCGAAGATCAATGGGTCGCCGCTGGCGCTGGCTGGCACGATGCAGCCTTTCGCGGACAGCCGTGAAGCAAACCTCAACATCAACCTGGATGGGCTCGAGGTAGCGAAGTACATGGCGTTCGCGCCAAAGCTGAAGGATGCTGAAGTCAAGAGCGGGCTCGTGGATACCCGGCTCAACGTGGGCTTCCGTCAGGAAAAGGACAAGCAGGACCTGTACGTGTCCGGAACCATCGCCCTGCGCGACGCCGACGTGGTGACGCATGCGGGCGCGCCGCTGGTCAAGGCGGGACGGCTGGCGGTCGACCTCGATCGTGTGGAGCCACTGGCCCACAAGGCGCACGTGAAGAGCATCGAACTGGACGGCTTCGGCTTGCTGGCAACCCGCGGTGCCGACGGCACGCTCGATCTGGCGACGGCCTTCCTGCCGGAAGGTATGAAGACGGCGCCGGCCAAGGCTCCCGCAGCCGCACCGGCATCCGCCACGCCGGCCCCGGCCTCGGCGGTTGCCGCTTCGGGCGTGCAGGCGCCGCCCAAGGCCGAAGAGGTGCCATGGTCCTACGCCGTCGACCGCATCGCGATCAAGGACGCGAAACTGGGGTTTGTCGATGCGATTGCGCCCTCGGGGCCGGGCAAGCTGGACATCGGGCCCGTGAATGTCGATATCGCCAATCTGGCCAGCACCGGGGACAAGCCTGCCAAACTCGATGCCACGGTCACGATCGCTGATGGCCAGACCATCAAGCAGTCCGGGGAACTCGACCTCAAGAAGGGCACACTGAACGGCACGCTGGAAACTGCCGGCGTGCGCCCGCAAGGCTTCGCGGCGTGGTGGCCGCACGAGCTGCGCAGCCAGTTTGGTGATACCGGCATCAACGCCGAGCTGAACTACAAGATGGCGTGGTCGCAGCCGGTGTTCCAGTTCACGCTCGAGAAATCCCGGGTTGAGCTGTCACCGCTCTACGTGGCCACGCGCGAGCCTGTCAATCTGCCCGCTTCGGCTGGCAGCGATGATCGCGCGACGAAGGCCGCGAGCCCGGCGCCGAAAGGCCGCGCGGGCCGCGCGCAACGCGGCAACCGCGCTAGCCAGCGCGCGGCGGACACCGAGGGCGCCAATCTGCCGCTGCTCAAGGCTGACAAGCTCGTGCTGGACGACATCCAGCTCGACCTGGCCAAGCAGACGTTCGAAGCGGGGCAGGTATCGCTGGCCAAACCGCAGATCGCGGCAACGCGTGACCATAGCGGCCAACTACTGGAGATGGCGCGGATCTGGGCCGTCGAATCAGCCGAGTCCGCTGGCAAGCGTGCGCGTGCGCCGGCTGCGGCGACGGCCGCGACAAATGGCGGCGGCGCGGGAGCGCCGGGCTGGAAGGTGCGCATTGGCAAGGTGGCGGTGGATGGCGGCTCCGCTCGCCTGGCGGACTATGAGCCGGCCGAGGCCAATCGCGGTCGCCCGGTCATTCACCAGTTCCGCAACATCGGATTCACCAGCGGCACTGTGACCTGGCCGCTCTCGCCGGGGGCGGTGCCGATGAAGCTGCACGCCGAAAGCGGGCGCAAGGGTGTGATGAACATCGACGGACAGGTCACGCCGACCGGTCCGGCCGCGCAATTGCAGCTCGATCTGCGCGAACTCGACATCGCGCCGTTGCAGCCCTACATGGCTGACCGTTTCAACGCTGCGTTGCGCAGCGGGGCGCTGACGCTCAAGGGCAAGGTTGCCTACGAGGCGCCGGCCGGCAAGCCGATAGCGGTGCGATTCAATGGCAACGTGATGGCCGGAAATGTGCGTACGGTGGACCGTGTCACCGGCGACGACTTTCTGCGCTGGCGCTCGCTGGCCGTGAGCGGCATCGACTTCAACATGAACGATGCCAAGGGGCCGCTCCAACTCGGGGTCAACAACGTGGCGTTGTCCGATTTCTACGCCCGGGTGATCCTGAACGCCAATGGCCGGCTGAACCTGCAGGACGTGATGGCGGGTGGCGCGGCAAAGGGCCAGCCAGCGCCGTCGACCAGCCTGACCCAGGCGAATCCGGCTTCGGCACCCGAAGCCAAACCTGAAGCCAAGCCCGAGGCCAAGCCGGAGACGGCGGCGGCCCCCGCGCAGGCAGCGGGGCCCAAGCCGGTTATCCGTCTGGGCGGTGTTTCCATCGACAAGGGGAACATCAACTTCTCGGACTTCTTCATCAAGCCGAATTACTCTGCCAACCTGACTGGCATGAAGGGGTCGATCTCCAAGGTTTCCACGGGGGATCCTACGCCGGCAGATCTGGTGCTGGATGGCCGGCTCGACGATGATGCTCCCGTCAATATCAGCGGCAAGATCAATCCGCTGGGCGAACAGCTCTTCCTCGATATCGCCGCAAAGGCGGACGGCGTAGAACTGACGCGTCTGACGCCTTACGCGGCCAAGTACGCGGGCTACCCGATCACCAAGGGCAAGCTGAACGTCGACGTGGCGTACAAGATCGAGAATGGCAAGCTCGATGCGAAGAACCACCTCTACCTGGACCAGCTCACCTTCGGCGACAAGGTGGACAGCCCCGACGCGGTCAAGGTGCCTGTGCTGCTGGCGGTATCGCTGCTCAAGGACCGCAATGGCGTGATCGACATCAACCTGCCGGTCTCGGGCTCCTTGTCCGATCCGGAGTTCAGCATCGGTGGTGTCATCCTGCGCGTGATCGTCAACCTGCTGGCCAAGGCGATCACCTCGCCGTTCGCGCTGATTGCCCATGCATTTGGCGGCAACGCGGAAGAGCTGGGTTATATCGAGTTCGCGCCGGGTTCTTCCACGTTGACCGACGACGCGCACAAGAAGATCGAGACCATCGGCAAAGCGCTCGCCGACCGTCCTTCGCTCAATCTGGAAATCAGCGGCCGGATCGACCCCGACACCGATGCCGATGGCGCGCGCCGCGTCTGGCTGAACCAGCGTGTCGCCGAAGCCAAGCAGCGCGATCTGCGCCGTTCGGCACAGGCAGGCGCGCAGGCGGAAGAGGGCGAGGGCGGCGAGCAGGGCGCCACGGTCACCGTATCGCCTCAGGAATATCCGAAGTACCTGGAAGCGGTGTACAAGCGCGAGTCGTTCAAGAAGCCCCGCAACTTCATTGGCCTGACCAAGTCGCTGCCGCCGGCCGAGATGGAGAAGCTGCTGCTCGAACATGCGCCAGTGACCGATACGGAACTGCGCGCGTTGGCGGAGCAGCGGGCGTTGACGGTCAAGCAGGCGCTCGAGCGTGATGGCAAGGTGCCCAACGCCCGGCTGTTCCTGACCGCGCCGAAGCTCAACGCGGAAGGGATCAAGGACAAGGGCAAGCCCAACCGTGTCGATTTCTCGATCCGTCAGTGATGGGACGCGTGCCGGCGTTTGAATGAAATGCTCGAACGCCGGCATGGAGACCGTCATCGAAAACCGCGTATCATGCGCCCCGAAACTTGAATAGATATCGGGAGCGAGATGTGCAGCAGGAAGCAGTAGCCTACAAGACTTGGGTTTGCCTGATTTGCGGCTGGGTGTACGACGAGGAACTGGGCTTGCCCGAAGAAGGCATTGCCGCAGGCACACGCTGGGAAGACATCCCGGACGACTGGCGCTGCCCGGAATGCGATGTCGGCAAGGGTGATTTCTCGATGATCGAGATCTGACGTCAGGTCACGGCGCTTCGCGCTGGGTCGCCGATCGACAGATGCCCGCGCGCCGTCGCTTTTGCGCGCAGCGTGTATAGCGCATCCGGTACGGGTGGCTGCAGCGCCACAATGCCGTGCCCACGGTCACGACCAGCAGCGCCACCATCACGGTGGCGAGCATAAGAAGAGACATCGCGCCTCCTTCTCGCCTGCAGCCGCTCGGCCCGTTCTGCCTAGCGGCGTTCTCTCTAACTGGTGTCCTGTTTGATCGCCGATCGCTAGATCAGCAGCGGCAGGGCTTCCAGCACCAATACCCCAAGCAGGACTCCCAGGATCGCGCCGGCGCAACGGCAACTGATACGCAACGCCTTGGCCGCAACTGGAATTGCGCCCATCGCCAACAGGCCGACGAGTGCCATGGGGATCAGAAATACAAGATCGTGCGCCTGTAACTGAAGATGCAGCATGGCGGTCTCCTATCTTGTTTCTTTGTTCTTCCAGTATAGGCAGTGTGTGGCGAATACAAGGCTGTAGTGCTTGGGGTTGTCCCGTACTGTTTGCGTCATGTCATGCTCTGCCAGGTATCTCGCACGAGACTTGGCGCGAAGCCGTTTGTACCGTTGACAGCGCACCCGGACGGTTTCCCACACGGTTTTCCTGTCGTGTCAGCCGTATTGATGACGAGTGTCCTATGCTGGACGCACGGGGTCACCAAAGCAGACTGAAGCAGACTGGAGGGCGCTATGGAACTACATATGCATTCGCACCACTACATGCGTCGCCTGCCGGACTGGACGGCGGCTGCCGTGTCCGGGCTCGCGGCCGGTGCGCTGCTGATCGTGGTGGAGATGTTCTGGTCGACGATGGTGGCCGGCGTTCACCCATGGGGCACCACGCGCATGGTTGCCGCAATCGTGCTCGGGCGCGATGTTCTGGAGAACTCGTTCTTCAGCGTCAGCACGGTCGCCGCAGCGTTGATCATTCACTTCGTGCTCGGCGCGATACTCGGCTGCGTGCTGTGCGCGATCATCGCGCCGTTCCAGCTCGATTCGAGCGTCGGCATGTCGCTACTGGTCGGGGCGGTATTCGGCCTGGTGGTGTACTTGTTCAACTTCTACGTGATGACAAGCGCCTTCCCGTGGTTTGTCGACCAGCGTGGCTGGCATACGCTGGTGGGGCACCTCATCTTCGGGATGGCCATCGCCATCTGCTATTGGAAGCTGGAGTCGCGCGGCGTATCTCGTTAGATACTTGCCGTGGAATCCTGTACCGAATACATCATGTGCTGATGGTCTGATTGCGTCGCGCACTTTGCCACTACACGGGGCCGCGCGTGGCCACGATGGCGGATCGGGAAGTAAGCTTCCCCTCCGCCATTTTTTATCGTGGCCCATGCGCGTCCCGGCGCACCGATCCCGGCACGATGTCGCCTTGCCGTGACCTGAAACGATGCACTAGTCTTAATCCACCTGCGCAGACTGCGCATTCCTCGTGGCTTTTCGTCCGCGCGGAGGAGGGGGTCATGGCGATCGCCATCGCACTCGTCATCATTGTCGTTGCCTCGGTGCTCTTTCATTTCCTGAGCCCCTGGTGGGCGACACCGCTGGCGTCCAACTGGAAACAGATGGACGACACGCTGACCATTACCCTCGTCATCACCGGCCTGTTCTTCGTCGTCATCAACCTGCTAGTCGGATACATCGTCTGGCGTTACCGCCATCGCGCGGGGCATCGCGCTGCCTATGCGCCGGAGAACCCGAAACTGGAGCGTTGGCTGATCGGGCTGACCGCCGTGTGCATCATCGCGTTGCTGGCGCCGGGCCTGATCGTCTACGCGGAGTACGTGCGGCCACCACGCGATGCGATGGTCATGGAGGTGGTGGGGCAGCAGTGGCAATGGGCGTTCCGCTTCCCCGGCAAAAGTGGCCAGCTCGGTACCACGGACCCCCGATTCGTCAGCGGCACAAATCCACTCGGCCTGAATCCCGATGATCCGAACGGACAGGACAACATACTCGTCATGGGGCCGGAGGTACACCTGCCACTGAACCGGCCCATCAAGGTGCTCCTGCGCTCGAAGGACGTCCTGCACGATTTCTATGTGCCACCGTTCCGCGCGCGCATGAACATGGTGCCCGGCATGGTGACGTCGTTCTGGTTCACGCCCACCAAGACCGGCCGCTTCGACATTCTTTGCGCGCAACTCTGCGGTCTGGGCCACTACAACATGCGCGGTCACGTCGTGGTCGAAGACCAGGCCGCCTTCGACGCGTGGCTTGCGAAGCAGCAGACGTTCGCGATGACGCTGGCGAAGGTCGCCGTGCCCACCGCTGTGCCAGTCGAAGGAACCGCTGTGGCGGGCGCGCCGGCTGGCGCCGCCGATCTCGTGGCGCAGGGCCGCGCGCTGGCGCAAAGCAAAGGATGCGTGGGATGCCATAGCGTCGATGGCAGCGTGGGTGTCGGCCCAAGCTGGAAGGGCCTGTACGGCAGCACGCAGACCTTCAGCAACGGCAGCAGCGCGACCGTGGACGATGCGTTCCTGAAGACGGAGATCGAGGACCCGCAGGCCCGCATCGTCAAGGGCTTCGGGCCGGTGATGCCCAAGTTGCCTGTTACCGATGCCGATGTGGTGGCGCTGTCGGCGTATATCCGTTCGCTGGGTGCTGGCGCAACGGGGGCCCCGCAGGCTGGCAAATAGCGGCCCGACGCACAGTCAGAAATCGGAGAGCAAAAGATGGCCTATGCCGATGATGCCGCCCACCACGGCCCACAGAGTTTCTGGACGCGCTACATCTGGAGCCAGGATCACAAGGTGATCGCCGTGCAGTACACGCTGGTCGCCATCGTGGTCGGGCTGATCGGCGTGACGCTGTCGAACCTGATGCGGATGCAACTGGGCTTTCCGGGACGGTTTGATTTCATCGACGCCAATCGCTACTACCAGTTCGTGACGATGCACGGGATGATCATGGTGATCTACCTGCTGACGGCGCTGTTTCTTGGCGGTTTCGGCAATTACCTGATCCCGCTGATGGTCGGCGCGCGCGACATGGTATTCCCATTCCTGAACATGCTCAGCTTCTGGGTCTACTTCCTGTCGGTGCTCGTGCTGCTCGCCAGCTTCTTCGTGCCGGGCGGACCCACCGGCGCGGGCTGGACGCTCTATCCACCGCAGGCGATCCTGCCCGGCACGCCAGGGCATGACTGGGGCATCATCCTGATGCTGGTGTCGCTGCTGATCTTCATCGTGGCGGCTACCATGGGTGGCCTGAATTACGTGACCACGGTGCTGCAGGCGCGTACCGAGGGCATGACGATGCTGCGGATGCCGCTGGCCGTGTGGGGCATCTTCATGGCGACGATTCTCGCACTGCTGGCGTTCCCGGCGCTGTTTGTCTCCGGTGTGATGATGCTGCTCGACAAGACGCTCAGTACCAGCTTCTTCATGCCCGCAGTCGTCTCGATGGGGCAGCAGCTCAACTACAAGGGCGGCAGCCCCCTGCTGTTCCAGCACCTGTTCTGGTTCTTCGGTCATCCCGAGGTTTATATCGTCGCGCTGCCCGCCTTTGGGATCGTCTCCGATCTGATCAGCGTGCATTCGCGCAAGAGCATCTTCGGCTATCGCACGATGGTGTGGGCGATCCTGGCCATCGGTGTGCTGTCGGTGGTGGTGTGGGCGCACCACATGTTCGTGAGTGGCATGAATCCGTACTTCGGCTTCTTCTTCGCCACCACGACGCTGATCATCGCGGTACCCACTGCCATCAAGGTCTACAACTGGGTGATCACGTTGTGGCAGGGCGACATCCATTTCTCGGTGCCGATGCTGTTCGCCATCGCCTTCATCAGCACGTTCGTGATCGGCGGTCTGACGGGCCTGTTCCTCGGTAATGTCAGCGTGGACATCCCGTTGTCGAACACCTACTTCGTCGTGGCGCACTTTCATATGGTGATGGGTGTCTCGCCGATCCTGGTCGTCTTCGGCGGGATCTACCACTGGTATCCGAAGGTCACCGGACGCCTGCTCAACGACACGCTTGGCCGCATTCATTTCTGGATCACGTTCGTCGGCACCTACGCCATCTTCTTTCCGATGCACTACCTCGGTATTCTGGGGATGCCGCGGCGCTATTACGCGTGGCAGGGCTATGACTTCATACCCGAGTCCGCGCACACGCTGAACATGTACATCTCGATCGCAGCGTTCATCGTCGCGGCGGCGCAGTTGCTTTTCATCTTCAACCTCGCGTGGAGCGTGCGGCGTGGGCAGCCGGCAGGCGCCAACCCGTGGCGTGCCGCCTCGCTGGAGTGGCAGACGCCGCAGACGCCGCCGGCGCACGGCAACTGGGGCGCGCATCTTCCAGTGGTCTATCGGTGGGCCTACGCCTACAGCGTGCCGGGCGCGAAGGAGGACTTCATTGCGCAGAATGCGCCGCCAGACGCAGGTGGGAGCGAACCCGAGCCACACGCGAGAAGGGGGGCCGTGGCATGAAAGCCGAATCGTTCGCGGTGGATACGGGTGGCGGCGTCTTCCGGGCTTCACGTGAAGCACCCGGAGGCGGCCCCGCCGGTGGTGACGCCTTGCATGGACATGGGGCACGCACCCCCGGCAGCATAGGGTTGTGGATATTCATGGGCGTGGTCACGGCGCTATTCACCTTGTTTCTGGCCGCCTACGTCATGCGTATGGACAGCCCGGACTGGCAGCGAATTGCACTGCCGTGGCAGGTGTGGTTGTCCACGGTCGTGCTCGCCGCCGCTTGTGTGTCGATGGAGATTGCCAGGCGGGCGGCGCACTCGGGCCGCATGGTGAGAGCACGTCAGGCGTTTCGTCTTGGGGGGATGGGCGCCGTAGGGTTCGTTGGCGTGCAGTTGTGGGCGTGGCAGGCGCTGTACGCGCTTCACGTTGTTCCCGCGAACAATCCAGCGGGCAGCTTCTTCTACCTGCTCACGGCCATGCACGGTCTGCACATGCTTGGCGGGCTGGTGGCCTTCGCGTTTGTGGCGGTGGATCGCGGCAGTGGCACGCGCACGGTGATGCGCATCGGGCTGTGCGCGCGCTATTGGCACTTCCTGCTGGCGGTATGGGTCGTGTTGCTCGGCGCGCTGGGCTGGCTCACGCCGGAGCTCGTCGCGTACATCTGTGGCAGGTCCTGACGGAGAGCGCCCATGCATTCGCAAGTTCCTTCCTCGGCCGGATCGCATCCGGAAGCCTGGAATCCGCCGGGCGGCTTCAGGGGCCTCGTCGCTGATTGGTCATCCGACCAGCGCGCATTCAAGGTGTCCTGGGGCAAGGCGATGATGTGGATTTTCCTGCTGTCCGACACCTTCATCTTCAGTTGCTTCCTGATCGGCTACATGACCGTGCGCATCTCCACCACGGCGCCATGGCCGGACACCAGCAAGGCTTTCGCCGAGAACATCGGCGGTCATACGCTACCGCTGATCCTGATCGCAATCATGACCTTCGTACTGATCACCAGCAGTGGCACGATGGCGATGGCCGTGAACTTCGCCTACCGTCGCGAGCGACGCCCCTGCGGTCTGCTGATGCTGGCGACCGCCGCGCTCGGGGCGACGTTCGTCGGTCTGCAGGCGTTCGAATGGACCACGCTGATCGTGCACGAGGGCGTGCGTCCCTGGGGCAATCCAATGGGCGCTGCGCAGTTCGGCTCCACGTTCTTCATGATCACCGGCTTCCACGGCTTTCACGTGACCTGTGGCGTGATCTACCTGCTGACGATCGCCAGCAAGGTCGTGCGCGGGCACTACGAACCAAGCGGTAACTACCAGGTCGTGGAGATCGCCGGTCTCTACTGGCACTTCGTCGATCTGGTCTGGGTCTTCATCTTCGCGCTGTTCTATCTCTGGTGAGGGCGACCATGGCATCGACACCCATCACTCCGGCCCCCGAAGCGTCCGAGGCGGCCCACGGTGGCCACGGCAAACAGGAACATCCTATCGGCCTGTATCTGAAGGTCTGGGGGCTGCTGTTCGTGCTCTCCACGATGTCCTATCTGGTGGACTACTTCGGGTTCACGGGATACCTGCGCTGGTTCCTGATTCTGCTGCTGATGATCCTGAAGGCCGGCCTGATCGTCAGCGTATTCATGCACATGGCCTGGGAGCGCATGGCGTTGATCTGCGCGATCCTGATCCCGCCGCTGTGCCTGCTCGTGCTGGTATTTCTCATGGCGGCCGAAGCGGATTACACTTTCCTGACTCGCGGCGTGTTTTTTCACTGAAGTCGCATGATGAAATGCGATGAGGGCGCTGCGCAACCCCATCGAGGACTCCGCCGCCCATGCACGCTGCTACCGAAAGCATCCTGATCTACAACCACGGCCGCGATCCCGAGCGGCTGACGATGAAGCTGGCGGCGATCGCAGCCGACCCGTTCGCTTTCTTCCGAGGCACCAACCACCTGTACGCGGCGTCGCTCGAGCGCGAGGCTGGTCTGCTCGATGCGCCTAGCACCTATGTGTGTGGCGATCTCCATGTGGAGAACTTCGGCACGTTCAAGGGCGACAACGGACTCGTGTACTTCGACCTGAACGATTTCGACGATGCCATGTTGGCGCCGCTGACGGTCGATGTCATCCGTATGTTGTCGAGCGTGCTGGTGGCCGGGGAGAGCATTGGCCTGTCGGAAGCCGATGCCCGTACGGCCTGCGCACAGATGCTGTCGGTCTACACGGCGATGTTGCGCGCGGGCAAGCCGCGCTGGCTGGAACGCGCCACCGCGAGCGGTCTGGTGGCGACGCTGCTGCGGCAGGTCAAACGCCGCAAACGCGGCGCGCTGCTGAACGCGCGCACGGAGATGCGTGGCGGGCGGCGGCGTCTGAAGTTCGACGGCCATGCGCTGCGCGCGGACAAGATGCAGCGTGAACGCGCTTCCGAGATTCTGGGGATCTACTCGAAGCAGGAACATCATGGTCATCGCTTCGTGGCAGAAGACTCGGCGCGACGCGTGGCCGGTGTGGGCAGCCTGGGGCTCGAACGCTACGTCGTGCTGGCGCATGAGCGTGACATGTCGGCAAGTCAGCGGCTTATCGATATCAAACGCGCGGCACCGAGCGCCTGGATCGGAATGCGCACACGCGGCCAACCGCGCTGGGGCAGCGATGCGCAACGCGTGGCGACCATCCAGCAGATCATGCAGGCCGCATCGCCCGCACTGTTCTCATACGTGCCGCTGGGCAAGGCCTCGTACCTGGTCAAGAGCTTGCAACCGAGCACCGACCGAGTGAATCTGGAGCACTGCCGCGACAAGACTGTGTTGCAAGACGTGTTCGCCACGATGGCGCGTGCCGCGGCCTCGGCCCATCTGCGTGGCTGTGGCCATCAGGCGGCGGATCGTGTCGAGCAGTTACAGGATTTCGCCGCAGGCGGGCGCTGGCAATCCACCGTGCTGCGGCTGGCAAAGCACGGGCGCGATGTTTCGCTCGCGCAGTGGAAGCAGTTCCGGGAGGACTATGCGAAGGCGCGGGGGAAGAGCGCCTGATCAGGTGACCAGCTGATCGGCTGTTCGGTTGTTCCCCTCTCACATTGCATGTGAGAGGGGAGAACCCAGCGAACTACGCCATCAAACCTGGGTAATAAACTTGGTCACCAGGTAACCGTCGAAGGTTTCCTGGCCACCTTCGCTGCCGATACCCGAATCCTTGATGCCGCCAAACGGGGTCTCGGCCAGCGCCATGCCGAAGTGGTTGATGTTGACCATGCCGGCTTCAAGTCCGTTCGATACCAGGTTGGCCGTCTTCAGAGAGTTGGTGAAGACATACGAGGCCAGGCCGAACGGCAGGCTGTTGGCGCGGCGCAGCACTTCCTCCGCATCCTTGAAGCGCGTGACCGGGGCTACCGGGCCGAACGGTTCATCGACCATCAGCTTGGCATCGTCGGGCAGGTCCGTGACGACGGTTGGCGCGAAGAAGAAGCCCTTGTCGCCGATGCGCGAGCCGCCGGCGACGATCTTGCCGCCGCGATGGCTGGCATCGTCCAGAAACTGCTCCATCGATGCGATGCGGCGCTCATGTGCGAGCGGGCCCATCTGGGTGCCGTCGTCCAGCCCATTGCCGACCTTGATCGAGCCGATGACCTCGGTGAAGCGCGCCAGGAATTTGTCGTAGGCCTTTTCCTGAACATAGAAGCGCGTGGGCGATACGCAAACCTGGCCGGCGTTGCGCAGCTTGAAGCGGGCCAGCATTTCGGCGGCCGGTTCGATGTCTGCGTCGTCAAACACCAGCACGGGCGAGTGACCGCCCAACTCCATCGTCACGCGCTTCATGTGCGCACCGGCCATCGCGGCAAGCTGTTTGCCCACCGGTACCGAGCCGGTGAAGGAGATCTTGCGCACGATCGGCGATTCGATCAGGTAGGTCGAAACTTCGCTCGGCACGCCCCATACGATATTCAGCACGCCCGGGGGCAGGCCTGCATCGTGGAACAGGCGGGCCAGCGCCACCACGGCGCTCGGGGAGTCTTCCGGACCTTTCAGGATCAGCGTGCAGCCGGCGCCCAGCGCAGCCACGATCTTGCGAATGGCCTGGTTGAACGGGAAGTTCCACGGCGTGAACGCGGCGCAGACGCCGATCGGCTCGCGCACCACGATCTGGCGCACCGCCGGATTGCGCGGCGGAATCACGCGGCCGTAGATGCGGCGGCATTCCTCGGCGTGCCATTCGGCATGTTCGGCGCAGATCATCACCTCGCCCACGGCTTCGGCTAGCGGCTTGCCCTGGTCCAGCGTGATGTCGCGGCCGATTTCCTTGGCGCGGGTACGGGTCAGTTCTGCCACGCGGCGCAGGATCTGCGAGCGTTCCAGCGGCGATGTTTTCTTCCAGGTTTCGAAGGCGCGCTGCGCGGCGGCCAGCGCGCGATCCAGGTCGGCAGTAGTAGCGTGCGGCAGCTTGCCGAGCAGTTCCTGCGTCGCCGGATTGATGACGTCCTGCTCGCGGCGGTCGCCTCCCTTGATGAATTCTCCATCGATGTAGAGGGCGAGATCCTGGTACATGCCTGTCTCCTGAAGGAAATGGACGGCGCAGCGAAAGGGGGCGCGCCGCGGGTGGTCGAAGAATGAAAGCGCAAGCTTAACGCTTTGGACGGAAGTCCGCACTGGCAGACTTGCGGGCGATTATCGCCCCGCCACAACTGTCATGTGTCCGGTGGCTGGCATGGTGCCCGGCCAGGGACTAGACTGACAGGTTCGCAACCCTCGCACTGCTGCGGTGCGGAAAAACTGCCCCAATGAAGCCTGACGCCAGACTGACCACCGGCCCGATCGGCCGCACGCTGCTGATGTTCTCGCTGCCGGTGCTTGGCAGCAACATCCTGCAGTCGCTCAACGCCTCGATCAATTCGGTCTGGGTCGGCCGATACCTTGGCGAGGCGGCGCTCACGGCCACGTCGAACGCCAACATCATTCTGTTTTTCCTGCTCGGCGTGGTGTTCGGGATCAGCATGGCCAATACGATCATGATCGGCCAGGCAGTCGGCGGGCGCGACATCGACGAGGCGCGACGCGTGGTGGGCACCAGCACCACGTTCTTCGTCGGCCTGTCGGTGCTGGCCGCCGTGCTGGGCTATGTCTTCACGCCGCACATCCTGGCCGCGATGCATACGCCGGACGATGCCACGCCGCTGGCCATCATCTATCTGCGCATCATTTTCATCGCGCTGCCGTTCATGTATTTCTACAACTTCGTGATGATGACGCTGCGCGGCGCGGGTGACTCGCGCACGCCGTTCTACTTCATGTTGCTGTCGGTGGTGCTGGACGTTGTGCTGAATCCCGTACTGATCTTCGGGGTGGGCCCGATTCCTCCGCTTGGCATCGCGGGCTCGGCGCTGGCCACACTGATCGCGCAACTGACCAGCCTGGCGGCGATGATCGGGTTGCTGTACCGGCGCCGGCACTTCCTGCTGCTGCACCGGGAGCAACTTGCGCTGCTCCGGCCAGACATGGCTATCCTGCGCGCGCTGGTGATGAAGGGGTTGCCGATGGGATTGCAGATGGTGGTGATCTCGTCGTCGGCCATCGTGATGATGTCGCTGGTCAATACGTACGGCTCGCGGACGACCGCGGCCTACGGTGTGGCATCGCAGCTCTGGACCTATGTGCAGATGCCGGCCCTGGCGGTTGGCGCCAGTGTGTCATCGATGGTCGCGCAGAACGTGGGAGCGGGATTGTGGGTGCGCGTGGCGCGTGTCACGCAGGTTGGCATGCTCTTCAACGTGTTGATGACCGGCGCGCTGGTGGCGCTGGTCTATGCGTTCAATCGCCACTCGCTTGGCCTGTTCCTGGGGGATGACAGCGTCGCGATTGAGATCGCGCAGCACATCAACAACGTGGTGCTGTGGTCGTTCATCCTGTTCGGCTTCACCATTGTCGTGTTCGGCGCCGTGCGTGCCACGGGCGCCGTCATGGCGCCGCTGGTCATTCTGTTCGTGTCGATGTGGCTGATCCGCCTG
The DNA here is from genome assembly GCF_002335265.1 of Cupriavidus sp. UBA2010. NCBI lineage: Bacteria > Pseudomonadati > Pseudomonadota > Betaproteobacteria > Burkholderiales > Burkholderiaceae > Cupriavidus > Cupriavidus sp. UBA2010. Next base: position 300,400 of record NZ_DDCI01000023.1, on the reverse strand, counting down.
CCGTTCGCGTGGCTGCTCGGGCCGCACATCGGCGCCGAATCGATCTGGTGGAGTTTCCCGCTCGGCTCGGTGGTATCGGTGCTGCTTGCGCTCGGCTATTACCGCTACGGTAACTGGCGCCGCAGTCATATCCTGCCGGTCGCGCCACATCCGGAAGCGGTGGGGAATGCACCCGACACCAGCATGGGCGTGCCATGCGAGGATGCCGATGCGGGCGCGGAAGCCGACGCAGAGGCCAACGCGGAAGTCGCGCGACAACCTTCCTAATGCATCCAGACAGGTTTCTGAATGTATGGATGAGAGACATTTGATCGTGTCACTCACGCACCGCCCCGCGGTGTAAGCAAGTCGAAAGCTGCGCGGCACCCTCTGCCGCGCAGTGCCGCGCCAATCCACACTATTCCCTTTCAAACACCTTTCCACCACGTCTTTCATTTAACTTTCAGTTGTGGTTTTGGTTTCCAACTTAATACGTCACAACGTGATGGAAACGAAAAAACGACGCGTGCGCTGAAGATTGGGGGATACCCTAAACCCCAGACAAATGAAAGGAGCCTGAAAGTTCCCGACTCTACTGTTCGCTGCGATGAACGTGTCGAAGTTGATACGTTCGCCGTGGAGATGCCCCAGAGCCGGTGTGTCGCACGGTGCCGCAATTCACAACCTTGAGGAGAATCGTTTTGCGCATACGCAGCCAAAAGGACTTTGCCTCCGGCCTGATGTTTATTCTGGTCGGTCTTGGCTTTTCCTTCGTCGCGCGCGGCTACAGCATGGGGACGGCCGCCAAGATGGGCCCCGGATACTTTCCGTTCCTGCTTGGCCTGGTACTGGCCATCCTGGGCGCGCTGGTGTTGATGGGGTCGTTGTCGTCGAAGGGTGAGGAAGATCAACTTGCCCGCTGGGATCTGAAGACGCTTCTGTGGATTCTGGGTTCCGTCGTGCTGTTCGGCCTGTTGCTCAAGCCGCTCGGCATGGTGCTGTCGGTGTTCGTGCTGGTGATGGTGTCGTCGATGGCCAGCCATGAGTTCAGCTGGAAGGGTGCCCTGCTTAACAGCGTGGTGCTCGTGCTGATCGCCCTGGGCGCCTTCGTGTACGGCATCAACCTGCAGATGCCGGTCTGGCCTGCCTTCATTACCGGCTAAGGAGTCGCCCGAAATGGAATTGTTTGACCATCTTGCCCTGGGCTTCTCCACGGCATTGTCGCTGCAAAACCTCGCGTACGCGTTCCTGGGCTGCGTGCTCGGGACGCTGATCGGCGTGCTTCCGGGCCTTGGGCCTCTGGCAACCATCGCCATGCTGCTGCCGGTGACGTACTCGCTGCCGCCGGTGGCAGCGCTGATCATGCTGGCCGGTATCTACTACGGCGCGCAGTATGGCGGTTCGACCACCGCTATTCTGGTGAACCTGCCGGGCGAATCGTCGTCGGTGGTGACCACGATCGACGGCTATCAGATGGCACGTCGTGGCCGCGCTGGTGTGGCGCTGGCTACTGCAGGCCTTGGTTCGTTCTTCGCTGGCTGCGTGGCCACGCTGATCCTGGCTGCGTTCGCTACGCCGCTGTCGGAACTGGCGTTCAAGTTCGGTCCCGCCGAGTACTTCTCGCTGATGGTGCTGGGCCTGATCGGCGCCGTGGTGCTGGCTTCGGGCTCGCTGCCGAAGGCCGTGGCGATGATCGTGCTGGGTCTGCTGATGGGCCTGATCGGTACCGACGTGAACTCGGGCGCCGCGCGCTTCTCGTTCGACGTACCTGAACTGACCGACGGCATCGACTTCGTGGCACTGGCCATGGGTATGTTCGGCTTCGCGGAAATCATCGCGAACCTGGAGCAGAAGGAAGCCCGTGAGACGTTCACGAACAAGGTCACGAACCTGTGGCCGACCAAGGAGGACTTCAGGCGCATGATTCCGGCAGTGCTGCGTGGCACGGCGCTGGGTTCAGCACTGGGTATCCTGCCGGGTGGCGGTGCTGCGCTGGCTTCGTTTGCGGCCTACTCGCTGGAAAAGAAGACGTCGAAGTACGCTCACGAGTTCGGCAAGGGTGCGATCGAAGGCGTGGCAGGTCCGGAATCGGCCAACAACGCCGCTGCCCAGACCTCGTTCATCCCGCTGCTGACGCTGGGCATTCCGCCCAACGCCGTGATGGCGCTGATGGTCGGTGCGATGACGATCCACAACATCCAGCCTGGTCCGCAGGTGATGAGCAGCAACCCCGCGCTGTTCTGGGGCCTGATCGCTTCGATGTGGATCGGCAACCTGATGCTGATCATCCTGAACCTGCCGATGATCGGCGTGTGGGTGAAGCTGCTGACCGTGCCGTATCGCTTCCTCTACCCGGCGATTCTGGTCTTCTGCTGCATCGGCGTGTACTCGGTGAACAACCAGACGTTCGACGTGTTCATGGCTGCTGCCTTCGGCGTGATCGGTTATCTGTTCCTGAAGCTGAAGTGCGAACCCGCACCGCTGCTGCTGGGCTTCGTGCTCGGACCGATGATGGAAGAGAACTTCCGCCGCTCGCTGCTGCTGTCGCGTGGTGACTTCACCGTGTTCGTGACGCGTCCGCTGTCGATGGGCCTGCTGATTGCTGCTGCCGCACTGGTGGCCGTGGTGGCACTGCCGTCGATCAAGGCGAAGCGCGAAGAAGCGTTCCAGGAAGAGTAATTCTGACGACAAGCGCCGGCGCCATGCCGGCGCGAGCCGAGTAAGCTTGCGGGGGTGCCAAAAGCGCCCCCGTTTCTTTGAAGCACTGATAGGACTGCCCGACTGCGCTGCAGTCATGGGCTGCGCACGATGATTCGATTCTCCGCACCGCTAGTTGCGTTGCCTGCGCCCATGAAAACGCCATCGCTCGATCGTATCGTTTCCAGGCTTTATATCCTCCGGCTTGTCCAGGCCAGTCCATCCACGGTATTCAACCTGATGGAGCGGCTGCGCGAGCGAGGCATCGACAAGAATATCCGCGCGCTGCGCCCAATCCTGCGTAGCCTGTTGATGGCGCGATCCATTACCGCCGAACTTGTCGAGGGAAACGGCCGCGTCTACAGCATCACGGATGCGGGACGGGCCGAACTGGACGCCTACCTCGCACATCTCAACGTCCTTCAGGACGACATGAGCGAGACAGCCGAATAAACCAATGCAAATGCCGGTACGCCGCCTGGAATGAGGCGTGGTACCGGCATCGTCATGTCTGCATTGTCGTTATCGGGGTTCCACGAACGAAGCACTCAACAAGGCCGCTGGCTTTGTTCGCGAGAGATGAGATGCGTGTCGGCGCGCAGCATGAAAATGCGCCGGTGCAGCGTCTCGATGGAAACGCTGCACCGGCGCCGGGGTGGCAACTATGCTAGTGCGTCAGAGCTTTTCAAATGTGGCGTTCAGCTTGACCCTGTCGACGATTCTGTCGCCGGCACCGCTGACGGCATGCACGTCGAGCAGCTTTACGGCGTCTGTCATCGTGTAGCGGCCGGCCGGCAACGCGGTGTTGTCGTTGGCATGAACCCAGATATAGAGGTGCTGTAGTCTGTCCTTGAGCAATTCCGGCTCGGTCCAATAGTTTGCCGGGCTCAGGCGATAGCCATCGGCGGTCGTATTGACGGCGCGCGAAGCCCGGAATACCACGACGCGTTGATTGCCGTCCGGTCCCTTCATCATTACTTCAAGCCGCATTGGCGCGTCCTTGGGGTTCCCAACGGGAGTCGTCAGACCGAGCGAGGGCCGCCCGGCGACGAAATACAGTTGCGACTCGTCATCCGGATGCCAGGCGATATCGATACTCTCTGTCTCGCATGTCTGAGTCGTGCATAGCTTGCTTACCATTGCCGTACGCGCTTCTTGCCGGGAATCACCGCCCCGAGTCACGACCGCAGGCATTGAGGTGGGTACCGTGATGGCCTGGGTAGACAGCAGTGTGTCAGAGGGGGACAGTCCGCGGGGACCGTTTTCCACGTACGGGTGCTGCAAGCGGTACAAGGATACTTCGACAGGCTTGTCGGCAATCGGAAGGTTGAACGAGAAATAGTATGCGCGGTCCTTGCTAGGCAGTTCTTTTGGGATGATGAAGATCCGGTGGCTGCCATCCGCGTAGCGGACCCGTGCCGCGTACCTTGCCCCTCTGTAGCTGATGGAAGTCGTGCCGATTTCCTCCAGGGCAAAGGTGTTCCCGCTGGCCGCGAACAACGGCGGGAAGAGCATGCTGGCGCCCGGACTCTCGCTGGATGTCAGCGAGCCGATCACGGTAGCCACCGGAATGCCCATACGATCCGGTTTCAACTGCAACGCCGCACCTTTCCAGTTTGGCGCGACGGGAGCGTAAGTTCGTGTCGTGTCATCCCAAAGATAGTAACCAGGGTTTCCGGCCACGGTCCGCAGCGTTGGTGTTGACTCCAGCAGCTGCTGGATCGCGCGCGTGTTGCTGTTTGTATAAGGAGAGAAGCAGCTCTGACTGTCGGCAGGCTCTTTATAGTCGTTGATTTCCTTGTGGTAGAACTGAGGATCAATCCGGCCGCGCAGTGGCTTGTCTGACGACCGAATGGTAAAGCCATCGGTGGCCGCATACCACGTTCTGAATACGCCTCGCGCGGTATCGAATGGCTGCGGGTGCGAGGCTGCCCATATGAGACCATCGGGATACTCGCCTCCGAACTCCAAGGGTTGCCCTTCAACGAATGGGGTCAAGCCTACGACTCTGCCTAGTGCATGGTTCATCTCACCGCCACATTCCCTGTTCCATCGGATCTGAGCCCAGCCAGGACGGGCGATATCAACGCTGAAGGCGCTCTGGAGATTTCCGTCGCGGTCCTTATAGCGTCCTTGAGAAAGGGTGGCTCCATAAGCAAGCGGCGACGACTGATTGAGCATGTCGTAGGGGTCGGCGGCCTGCAAACCGCGTCCGGTGTTTGCCTTGTCCACCATGATGTTCGCGGCCCACGCTGTGTGGTGGGTTGGACGGACCCCAGAGATCGGTATCTGCCTCAGTGAATCAAACCTCCTTGGGGGATTTGGGGAGTCCATCATAATGACGCTGTTCCAGCGTGCAGGCAGGTAGTCCACGATGGATATCCTGCTTACCGGCATGCGGGCGTGGATTTCGTCAGCGAGCTTGTCCGAATCGAGGGTATCGGCATTGGAATCAGGATCCTCCCAGAACAGCACCTTGGTTCGTGTGTATGTGAGTTCCGATGGAGCCGCCAGCGGGGGAAGGCTATTCGTGACGCGGTATGCGTAGATCTGTTTTACCTCGTGGCGCAGCTCGTCATAGCCAACGGTTAGTTGGACACCGGACTTCATCCACCCAGTGGGCATCTGCGTGCTCCACGCCTGTGTGCTGTAGCGTGGCAAGGTGTCCTGGGTAATCCTGTCTTCCGCATAGCCATTCAGGTCGGCGGGCTTCTTCAGGAAGAGACGTCCCATCGATACGCCGTTCAGCATTGCTTCGACAAATACTTCTTGGTCATTGCTGATGGGCTTGGTTGGCGTAAACAGCAGGAGCGTGCTGCGGCCTTCGACCAGGTGTGGTGCGATACGCGTTTCGTTCTGCCTCACGACACTGGTTTGCCCGTATTCGAGCGCGCCGGCCAAGTCGAAAGTCGTGCGTGGGTATCCAGGTGTTGGTGTTGGTGTTGGCGTTGGTGTTGGCGTTGGCGTTGGCGTTGGTGTTGGCGTCGGGGTTGGCGCAGGTTGCGTGCTGCCCGATGACGGGCCGCTGTCTCCACCGCCGCCACATCCGGCCAGCGCCGCAAGGGCCAAAGCCGATGCGGCTGCAATGCGAAGGAGTTCCGTGCGCGGCCGGCGAAGCGTTGAGGCCCTGGAAACGGGTGATGCTGAAGCGAAGTTTCGTGAAAGATGGTTGTATGTCATTTCATTGCTCGCGTGTATTGGGTGTAAATAATTTTGTTTTTGTCATTTATTATTTACGGTTGAGTTTAATGATTAACTTCACCAATAATTTTAGCTGGGCAGTGATAATGTTATGGTGCTCTTTTTTGCTTTGGAGCAAGTGAGTCTATTATTATGATTTTTGGCGCAAATACTATTTACACGATGCGTTGATATTGATAATTAGCGCGCGAGGAAAAATATCGATTTGAGCGGGATAGGTCGCCTTGGCATTCAAAGGCGGCGCACAATGCGGGGGAAAGGAGGGGGCCAAGAAATATCCGGTGCGGCATCGTGTCGGGCCATCCGCCGGGGAAACGGGGCGATGGCTCGCGGACGCATCGGCATTGCGATGCGTGTCAAGGCGTTGACTTGTTGTGTCCCAGGCGAGGATTTACCTTGGCTTCGGCGATGGAAGCCAAGAACTGGAAACCCGGGAGCAGAAGATTCTGAACTACGCCATCACTACCTGGTTTCGTCCATTACGCTTGGCCTGATAGAGGCCCGCATCGGCAGCCTCGATCAGCCGGCTGAAATCGGCATCGCTTCCCGGTACGATCACCGCGCCGCCGATACTGACCGTGACAAATCCGCCGGTTGGGGAGCAGGCATGCGGAATGCGCAGCGTCTCGATCGCGCGCCTGACCTTCTCGGCCAGCAGTCGCGCGCCGCCGGGCGACGTGGCCGGCAGGATCATCGAGAATTCCTCGCCGCCGAAGCGCGCGGGCAGGTCCGCCGGCCGCGCGCAGTTCTCGCGAATCACGGTGGCCACGCGGCGCAGTACCTCGTCGCCGGCCACGTGGCCGTAGGTATCGTTGTAGCCCTTGAATGCGTCGACATCGATCATCAGTAGCGCAAGCTGAGTCTGTTCGCGCTGGGCGCGTTTCCATTCCGCGCCCAGGTACTCGTCGAAGTAGCGCCGGTTCGACAGGGACGTCAGTCCGTCGGAATTGGTTAGCCGCTGCAGTTCCAGGTTGGTCTCGAGCAATTGCTGCTGGCTTTGGCGCAGCGCCCGATATGCCTCGTCACGCTGCAGCAGGTTCAGATAGGAGCGAGAGTGGTAGCGGATACGCGCGATCAGCTCGATCGAATCCGGCAGCTTGACCAGATAGTCGTTGGCGCCGGCCGCGAAAGCCGCGCTCTTCATGGTGGGCTCTTCCTTCGTCGACAGCACGATGATCGGAATATCACGCGTGGTGGCGTTTTCGCGGTAGCGGCGCACCAGCGTCAGCCCGTCGGTGCCGGGCATGACCAGATCCTGCAGGATCACGGTGGGCTTGGTACGCTCGGCCACCGCCACGGCCTCCTCGGGCTGCGAGCAATAGTGGAAGTCGATATCGGATTCGCTGGCCAGCGCGCGCCGGATAGCCTCGCCGATGATGGCCTGATCGTCGACCAGCAGCACCATCGCCGGGTATTCATGGGTGGCCGCCGCATCGGCCGATTTGATTTGTCTGGGCATTATTCGCCTCCTGTTCTTTTCTCTTACCGCCGACCGCCGCCACACGTCATGACTAGTCGCGGCGCGATCTTCTGCAGTGGCAGAATCTCGCTCGCCGCGCCCAGTGTGGCCGCCGCCTTGGGCATCCCGTAGACGGCGCTCGTGGCCTGATCCTGCGCGATGGTCTGGAAGCCGCGTTCACGCATGGCCTTCAGGCCTTGCGCCCCATCGCGTCCCATGCCGGTCAGCAATACTCCGATTGCTTCACCGCGCCAGTGTTCCACCACGCTTTCAAAAAACACATCGATCGAAGGGCGATACAGGTAGTCGCAAGGTTCGGGGGTATAGATGAGGCGTCCCGAGCTGGTCAGGCGCAAGTGATCGTTCGTGCCGGCCAGCACCACCGCACCGGCCTCCGGTACCTCTCCAGCCCGGGCAAGGCGTACCGGCAGCTGGCACTGCGCGTCGAGCCACTCGGCCATGCCCTGGGCGAACGCTTCGTCGACATGTTGCACGGCGACGACCGCCGCGCCAAAGTCAGCTGGCAACGCGCCGAGCAGCGTGGCCAGCGCAGCCGGGCCGCCGGCCGATGCGCCAATCGCGACCAGCCGGGGCGCGGTGGGCGTCTTGGTGGCCGCCGCGAGCGGATGGGGCGCCTGCGCGCGTCCGCCAAGCAGGCGTGCGATGTTCCGGATCTTCCGCAATAGCGGGCCGGCCGCGAGCTTGGTGTCGGAGTCGGTGAGCGTCGGGGTGTCTACGGCATCGATCGCACCGTGCCCCATGGCATCGAACACCTGGTTCGCGTTACGGCCGAGGTCCATGGTCACCACGACGATCGCACACGGCGATTCGGCCATGATGCGCCGTGTGGCTTCCACGCCGTCCATGACCGGCATCAGCAGGTCCATCAGGATCAGGTCAGGAGTCTGGGTCGCCGCCATCCGCACGGCTTCCTCGCCGTCGCCGGCGATCCAGGCGATCTCGAGTGTGGCGTCCAGCGCAAGCGCGCGCCGCAATGCGGTAACAGCCAGCGCGGAATCATTGACGATGCCGATTCTCATGAGCGTGCCTCGCCGATCAGGTCACGTACCGCGTCGAGCAGCGCGGTATCGTGGAAGCTGCCTTTGGCCAGATAGTAATCCGCGCCAGCCTGCAGGCCGCGCTCGCGATCCTGCTCGCGGTCCTTGTACGAGACGATCATTACCGGCAGATGCGTCAGGCGGGCATCGCTCCGTATCCGGCTGACGAGTTCAATGCCATCCATGCGCGGCATGTCGACGTCGGTGATCACCAGATCGAACGATTCCGCGCGCAGCACGTTCCATCCGTCCATGCCGTCCACCGCGACGGCCACGTCGTAGCCGCGTCCGCTCAGCAGCTTGCGCTCCAGTTCGCGCACGGTCAGCGAGTCATCCACCACCAGCACGCGCTTGCGTCGTGTCTGGGTCGTTTCCTCGCCGCCATGGCGCACCCGTTCGATGCGGCCATCGGAGACGAGTTTTTCCACCGACCGCAGCATGTCCTCGACGTCGAAGATCAGGACCGGCGTGCCATCGTCGGTCAGGCTGCCCGCCGCGATGTCCTTGATCTTTCCAAGGGCCTGCGCGAGTGGCTGCACCACCAGCAATCGCTCGCCGATCAGGCGATCCACTGCAAGGCCATACACGCGATCCTGCTCGCCGATGACAACCACGGGGACGGTATCTCCATCCTGGCCACGCTCGGGACGCTGGAGCACCTGCGCGGCGCTGATCAGTCCCACCGGCTTGCCGTCGTGGCGGAAGTGCTGGTGCTGCTCGGTCTGTTCGATGTCTTCGCGGCGCACGGCCACGGCACGCAGCACGTGGCCCAGCGGGAATGCATAGGCTTCGCCCGAGATTTCCACGAGCAGCGCCCGCACGATCGACAGTGTCAGCGGCAACTCGAGATGGAAGTGGAGGCCGCTGCCAGGCTGCTGGGAAAGCCTCAGGCTGCCCCGCACGGCACGCACCATGTCCTGCACGGCGTCGAGCCCGACGCCGCGGCCGGAGACCTCGGAAACCGTCTCGCGCATGCTGAATCCTGGCAGTAGCAGGAACTCGAGCAACTCGGCTTGCGATAGCCGCGCGACGGTGTCCGCCTGGGCGAGGCCTCGCCGCACGATGGCGGCGCGCAACGCTTCCAGATCGACGCCTGCGCCGTCATCGAAGATCTCGATCACAAGCCGGCCGGCGTTGTGCCACGCATGGAGTGATACCCGGCCTTCTTCCGGCTTGTCGGCGACGCGGCGCGTCTCCGGCGCTTCGATGCCATGATCGACCGCATTGCGCAGCAGGTGAGCCAGCGGTGCGTCGAGATGTTCCAGAATGTCCCGGTCGACCTGGGTTTGCTCGCCGGACAACTCCAGTCGGACACGCTTGCCGAGCGAGCGGCCCAGGTCGCGCACCATGCGCGAGTAACCGGTGATGCCATCGGCCAGCGGGCGCATCCGGCACGACAGCGCTGTGTCGTACAGGCGGCGCGACAGTCCGCTCTGGCGGTGATCGTACTGGTCGAATTCTTCCACGCGCTGGGTGAGCTGGCCGTGGCTGTCCTCGAGCAGTTGGCGAGTCTCCATCAGTGCCGCCCGCAAGCGTGGCACGGTGCTATCGGGGCTGTCGAGCAGCGCCTGAACGCCATCGAGCGCCTGCATCACGCGCATCTGTTGACGCCTGGCTTGCTGGATCGCGACGCCGAACGGCCGTAGCCAATGCGTCTCCACCATCGACTCGCCGGCCATCGCCAACAGCCGGTCCAGCCGTTCGGCATTGACGCGCAGGATGCGTTCCTGGTTGCCGGAGTACTCCTGTGGCTGCGCCGGCGCGACGGTGCTCGCTGACGGGCGATCGACCGTGGATAACGGGGGCTCCGGCGGCGAGGGCTCGGCGGCCGACGGCAACACTGTCGGTGCTGCCAGTGCCGCCACATCCGCGCCACCATCGAGCAGCGCCTCGAGACGGGCGACGAAAGCGTCGATCTCCGCCTTGCCGCCAAGCTCCGGCCAGTTGGCGTTGCCATCGGGCGGATGGCCGATTCGCTGCAGCAGGTCAGTGCCTTGCAGCAGCGCATCGATATGGGCGGCGCTCAGCAGAAGGCCGCCACGTTGCGCGGCGACGAGGCAATCCTCCATCACATGCGCAACGCGCACGCCACCGTCGAGCCCGACGATGCGCGCGGCCCCTTTTAGCGAATGCGCGGCGCGCATGCAAGCCTCGAGCTGGACGGCTGCCGTGGGATCGCGTTCCAGGGCCAGCAGGCCGGCATTGAGCACATCGGCCTGCGCGTCGGCTTCGAGCGCGAACAGGTCCAGCAACGAGGCATCACGGAGTTGTTCCGGATTCATGACAGGCTCCGGGTCAACGCCTGCCGCAGCAGGTCGGCATCAAGCAGACCGACGCTGTGGCCGTTGAAATCGAACAGCGCGCGTGAATAGCGGGCGGAGGCGCGCGCGAGCGTCGCCGGCAAGGGCAGCAAGACATCCTGCGTGACGCGCTCGACGCCGGCTACCTCGGCAACGGGCAGCGCGATCGCATTGCGTCCCTGGCCAAGAATCAGGAAGCGCGCCGCGCGCTGGGCATCCTGGCCGCCACGCCCGTTGGATTCAGCGGATTCAGCGGATTCAGCGGATTCAGCGGATTCAGCGGATTCGCCAAACAGCAGCGCCAGCGAGATGCACGTCAGCAACGCGCCGCGCACGGCCGCTACCCCGATCAGCGCGGCATGGCGCCGATGTGGCAGCGAGTGGACCAGCGCAGGCGCAGTGACTTCGCCCAGCGCGGCCGTCGGCAAGGCCAGCCATTCGTCGCCGACGCGAAACACCATGTACGACTCTCCGGCCAGCCGGTCGGCTGACGATGGGTCGATGGGCGTATCGCTATCGCTGGCAGGCTGGACGATCGGGTCGATGGCCAGTGTGTCGAGCAACACCAAGGCGGCCTGGGCGTAGACCGGGCAATTCCTGCAGGTGATGTGCGTGGCGAGTAGCGGGCAGGTGCGATCGCCGGTCACGCCGATGCGGCGCCAGCAGTCGTCGATGGCGCTTGCCGGGGCGGCATGGGGCAACAGTGAATTTGGTTCAGTCATGGCTCATTCGGGCATGACGTTGGGCGCGTTCGCGCAAGCGGTGCGCGCCGGCGGTATCGCCTCCGCTGTCGAGCAGGGCGGCCAGATGATAGAGCGCTTCTTCATGGCCAGGGTCGAGATACACCGCCTTGCGGTAGGCCGCGTGCGCCTCGGTGGCGCGGCCCGAGGCATCGTGCAGCACGCCCAGCAGACACCAGCCGTCGGCCGATGTCCCGTGCTCAGCCAGGAATTGCTGGCACGCCGCCAGGGCGCGATCGAGTTCGCCGCGATCGGCCATGGCTGCCATGGCAGCCAGCGCGGCTTCGAGGCTGGGCGCGGGTGTTGGCTGCGCTGACGGGCTGCTCGTCGCCACATCCGACACGGGCGCCGCGTGCCTTGCCGGGGTGGTGGCGGCCGATCGGGCCCTCGTGATCACGGGCTGTGGCGGCAGCACCATTTGCGCTGCTGGCGCGTGGCTCGATGGGCTGGCGGCTGGCTGAGCATGGAAGGCGAAGGCCAGCGGGACCCCTGCGCCGGCCAGCCCCTCGCGCGTCAGCAGGCTTGCTTCCGCGGGACCAACGAAGATCATGCCGTCTGGCCGGGTCAGGCGGCGCAGGGTCCGGATCGCTTCGCACTGCGTGGCCGGATCGAGATAGATCATCAGGTTGCGGCAAAACGCAAAGTGGTACGGCGCTTCGTGCCTCAGCAAGTCGGGGTCTATCAGGTTGCCGTATAGCAGCCGTACCTGATTGTGGACCTTTGGCAGCAGTTGATAGGTCGCCGGTGTGCCGGTGACCGGCATGAAGTAGCGATCACGGAAGTCCAGCGGCTGGCCGCGAAACGCGTTGTCGCCATAGACAGCGGCGCGCGCGCGTTCCAGGGCGCGTGCGCTGATATCGATGGCATCGACGCGGAAGCGATTGCCCGGAATCCCGGCGTCGAGCAGCGCCATCGCGATCGAATAGGGCTCTTCACCGGTCGAGCAGGGCAGGCTGAGGATGCGTAGCATCGGCTCCCCGGCCCCGAACACCCGTTGCGCGGCGAATCGGGCCAGCGCGAGCAGTGCCTCGCGGTGCCGGAAGAACCAGGTTTCCGGGACGACGACGGACTCGATCAGCGCCTGCAGCTCGTCCGGCACCGCATGAAGCAGGTTCCAGTAGGCCGCGGGGTCATCGGCGCCCAGGGCCTGGCGCCGTTCTTCCACCGCGCGCGCGATCGTGCCTCGGCCGACCGATGCGGCATCAAGCCCGATGCGTTCCTTCAGCAGCGCCTCGATCAAGGTGGGCGGATGGGGGGCGTCGGTCATGCCGGGGACGTTGCGGAAAACAGCATGGCGTGGACGGCGTCGGGCAGCAGCGCACCGACATGTACCCATTGGATCAGGCCACGCGGATCGTGGCGCACCGGTCCAAGATAGCGGGCGTGTGTCGGGTCGATGCCGCCATCGATGAACGATGCGGGATCGCAGCGCAGCGTTTCGTTGGCGTGCTCGAGCCGCAGGCCAAGCACGCGAGGCTGGGTGCCGGCGTCGCGCGCGCGCCGATAATGCACCAGCGCGGTGCGGGTGCTGGCGCGCGCGGTGGCGGGTGTGCCGGTGGCCAGCGCGGTGATGTCGATGACAGGCACGGGCTGTCCGTGCCGGGTCATCAGTCCGCAGACCCACTCCGGCGCGCCGGGTATCTGTTTGACGGGGCCGAGCGGCAGGACCTCGGCCACCTCGGCGCTATCGAGCGCGTAGCGATCGGCGCCGATGCGGAAGAGCAGGAAAAGGGCCATGGCGATGGCGGCTCCGGGGTCGCCTGCTCAGACTTTGAAGCGCGAGACGCCGCTGCGCAGTTCGTTGGAAACCAGCGTCAGTTCGTCGATGGCCTGGCTGGACTGACGCAGTGACTCCACCGTCTGCTGCGCGGCTTCGGACAGCTGGATCAGCGCCTGATTGATCTGCTCGGCGCCGCCTGCCTGCGCCTGCATCCCTTCGTTGACCATCTGCACGCGCGGCGCCAGGGACTGAACCTGCCCGATGATCTGCGAAAGCTGGTCGCCCACCTGGGTGACCTCGGACATGCCGCGGCGGACTTCCTCCGAGAACTTGTCCATGCCCATCACCCCGGCGGCCACGGCCGACTGGATCTCGCGCACGATCTGTTCGATGTCGTAGGTGGCCACGGCGGTCTGGTCCGCCAGGCGACGAATCTCGGTGGCCACCACGGAGAATCCGCGGCCGTACTCGCCGGCCTTTTCGGCCTCGATCGCGGCGTTCAGCGACAGCAGGTTGGTCTGGTCCGCCACGCGCGCGATGGTGGTCACCACCTGGTTGATATTGCCGGCCTTCTCGTTGAGCGTGGCCAGACGGGAGTTAACCGAGCCGGCGGCTTCCATCACGTGGTTCATCGTCGCTTCCATGCGCGACAGACCCACCTGACCGGTGCCAGCCAGTCCGGCTGTCTGGTCGGCGGCGTGGGAAACCTCGCTCATGGTGCGGACCAGGTCGCGCGCGGTAGCCGAGATTTCGCGCGAAGTCGCGCCAATCTGCGTGGTCGTGGCGGCCGTTTCGGTGGCGGTGGCCTGCTGCTGGCGCGCCGTGGCGGCGATCTCGTTGACCGAGGTAGTGACTTGAATTGCCGAGCGTTGCGCTTGTCCGACCAGCGACGTCAGCTCGTCGGCCATCTGGTTGAAACCTTCCTCCACGGCCTGGAACTCGTCTTGCCGATGCAGCACCATCCGCTGGCGCAGGTCGCCGCCGCGCATGGTCTTCAGCAGCGAGACGATCTTGCCCATCGGCACCGTAATGGCGCGTAGCAATTGATAGCCGGCGATCAGGGCGGCGAGCACGGCGATGCCGAATGCCACTTCGATACTGACCTTGGCCGTTACCACCGAGTCAACGATGCCAGTGGAGGCCCGCTCATTGACCTTGCCGTTGTCGTCGACGATGTCCTGCAGCAACTTCCGGCCATCAGACCAGAGGTCGTGCGCGCTGCCGCGCAGGGCGGCCTGGGCTGTGGCGGCATCCTTCCACTGAGCAGGGTCAAGGTACGGCTGGGCGGCCTGCTGGTACCGGGCGCGGACGGCCTGGTAGTTGTGGAAGCGGGCCCGGTCGTCGTCACGGACGATGGTGGCGTCGTACTGCTGCTCCAAACGGTCCAGACGCTGCATGGCGTCCTGCGTCTGCGTCAGCAGGCGGGCGCGCTGCGGAGCATCGGCCGCGGTTACCGTCTGCCAGGCCAGCACGTAGATTTCGCCCCAGACCCCGCGCATTCCGGCGCTGTAGTTCAGGCCCGGCAGCGCATCGGTGCGCATCACGGTGGTTTCGTGCTCGATGGCGGACAGCCGTCGGTAGGCGACGCCGCTCATCAGTGCCATGACCAGCAGGATGATGGTGAAGCTCGCCAGAATGCGGGTGCGGATGGTCCAGTGGGTCACGATCAGGATCGTCTCCGGTGAGGCCGCCGGGCTCGGGGCGGGCTGGGTCATGCGTTGGGGCGGGCGCCGTCACCCAGTTGGGGGTATCCCTCGTTTGGGTGGTAGCCTTTTGCGGCGTAGGGTACTGTAACGCCCAAGCCATTTCAACGCGGTGCCCGGGGCGTTGCGCCGTTGCGCCGGAAATTGGAAGCGCTTGCATTTTCCAAGGTTTTCGTCACACTTGCCAAATAGCTTGAGCAGGGAACATGTTCATCACAACAGATAGGGCAGGGATGGTGGCCAAGTCGGAGGCGCAGGCGACTGGTGCCTTGCCGCCGGCGGATGTCGATCCGCTGACCGGCGTGGTCGCTCGCCAGGCATTCTTGAATCGGCTGGAAACGCGCCTGCATAGCGAGGCGACGCCCCGCTTTTCCCTGTTGCTGGTTGGCATCGACGATTTCCGCGCGTTCAACGACATGCATGGCCATATGGAGGGCGATGCCATCCTCCAGCAAGTTGCCCGCCGGCTGCGCGATGCCGCGCCGCGCGACGCCGTGGTTGGCCGCGTGGGCGGCGACGAGTTCGCCGTGCTGCTGACCTCCATCTCGGACCCGACGCTGGTGCGGCACGTGAGCGCCGCCATCCTGTCGATGCTGTCTGCCCCCCACGAACTTAACGGCCGCCGCCACCATGTGCTGGCCAGCTTGGGCGCGTGCGTGATGCCGACCGGCGGGGATACCACTTCCGATGTGCTGGCAGCCGCCAGCCTGGCACTGGCCCGGGCCAAGCACGATGGCGGGCGCACGATCCGCTTCTTCAAGCCGCAGATGCGCACGGATGTGATGACGCGACTGTCGCTCGTCCAGGCCTTGCGGGAAGCCTACGCCCAGCGGCAGTTCGAACTGTTGTACCAGCCGCAGGTGGACCTGCGGGATGGCCGCGTGCTGGGCGCGGAGGCACTGATGCGCTGGCGGCATCCGACGCTGGGCCTGCTGGCCCCGGCCGCGTTTATCGACGCCCTGGCCGCGAGCAGCGTGGCGGCGGACGTCGGCATGTGGCTGCTGCACACGGCTTGCGCGCAGGCGCGGGCGTGGTCGCTGACGTTTCCCGACGCCCCCCGGGTGGCGATCAACCTGTTTGCCGCCCAGCTGTCCGAAAGCCGCTTGCTGACCGAGGTCCGCCATGTGCTGCGGGCGCTCGAGCTGCCGCCCGACCGGCTGGAGATCGAGATCACCGAGACCATCGCACTGCAGCAGGGCGACGAGGTGTCGGGCCAGCTCCAGGCGCTGCGCCGCGATGGCGTGACGCTGACTTGCGACGATTTTGGCACCGGCTATGCATCTCTGAGCTTCCTGAAATCCTTCCCGGTGGACCGGCTCAAGATCGATCAGTCGTTTATTCGCAACGTCACGCAAGACAGTGTCGATGCGGCGATCGTGCGTTCGGTCATCAACGTCGGGCAGAGCCTGCGCATCGGCGTGGTCGCCGAAGGGGTGGAAAACAACGCCCAGCGGGAATTCCTGCTGGCCAACGGATGCATCGAGGCGCAGGGCTATCTCTATGGGCGCCCGATGTCCGCTGACCTCCTGACAGAGCACCTCCGCCGCCAGCCGCGCTGACACCGGCGACGGATTTGTTTCCACCTTTATCCCCCATCGCCCGGCCGGGCCGCGGGGAAATATGTACTTACAAAGTCCGGTACACAGGTAGAACTCTGCATCGTTATCAGATGTAGGGTGGCACTGACAGGTCGCCACGATGGCGGCCGCGCGTGGGCGCGGTGGCCCACCGGACTCAGGTAACACACATGCAATCCCATACAAGATTCGCGCTGGCGCCTGTGGCGTTCGGCCTGGCCGCGCTGCTCGCGCAGGCACCGGCCGGCGCTCAGGGCTATAACCCGAACATGCCTCCTGGCTACATCGAGCAGGGGCAAGGCGGAGCCGGAGTGCCCGCCGGCCCGGAAACTGCACAGTCGGCGGACCCTTCCTCGCGCATTGCCACGGTAACCGATGCGGCCGGCGGCCTCAGTTTTGCTCCGGCGGGCTCCGACGAATGGGCTGCGATCGGCCTGAATCGGCCAGTGACCACTGGCGACCGGGTCTGGGTCGATCCGGGCGGCCGAGCGGAACTTCACGCCGGCGCCACTGCGATCCGACTGGGTGGCGGCACCGCCGCAAGGGTGCTGAACCTCGACGATCACACCACGCAGGTAAAACTGACACAAGGCACGCTCCAGTTGCGCGTGCGCGCGCTGCCACCCGACCAGCAAGTGGAGATTGATACACCCAATCTGGCGTTTGTGCCACGTGAGCCGGGTGACTACCGGCTCGACGTTTCCCCCGACGGCACCACGACGCAGGTGTCGATCCGCCACGGCACCGCCGTGCTTTATGGCGACACGCGTTCGATCGAAATGAGCCGTGGGCAGCGGATGCGCTTTGCGGGTGCCGATCTCGCGGATGCCGGTCCGGGCAACGTTGGTGGACCCGACAGCTTCGACCAGTGGACGGCCGCGCGCGACGCGCGCGAGGATGAGTCCGTATCGGCGCGTTATGTTCCGCGCGATATGACGGGCTATACCGCGCTGGACGACTATGGTGACTGGCAGCAAGACCCGGGCTATGGCGCGGTGTGGTTTCCTCGCGCCGAGCCAGCCGGTTGGGCGCCCTATAGTTCGGGCTACTGGGCCTGGGTGGCGCCCTGGGGCTGGACCTGGGTCGACGACGCGCCGTGGGGCTTCGCGCCTTCTCACTATGGGCGTTGGGCCTACTTCGGCAACCGCTGGGGATGGGTGCCGGGGCCGATCTCGGTGCGGCCTTACTATGCGCCAGCGGTGGTCGGATTCGTCGGTGGCGTGAGCGCGACGATCAGCATCGGCGGCGGGCCGGGGGTGGCCTGGTATCCGTTGGGCCCGCGCGATGTGTATCGGCCGATCTATCGCGCCAGCCCGACCTATGTCACGCGCATCAACAACGTCACGATCAACAACAACTTTATCGCCCGTGGCGATCGGGATCGTTGGAACAACCGCGAGGTACCTGGCGCGATCTCTGGCATGTCGTCGCGGAGCTTCGTGGAGGGCCGACCGGTGCCGCGTGCCCGTACGCGCGACGAGTGGCGGCATCTGCCCGCTGGTGAAGGCAACTTTGGCGCGCCGCCGATGGCGCCGGTCAAGACCAGCCTGATTGGCGCGGCCCAGCCGCGCGGGCTGCCGCCGATGGCGCGCGCGGGGTTTGAGCGGCAGGCGATTGCCGCGCGTCAGCCTGGCCGTGTGGGGCCCGACGAACTGGCAAACCGCTTCGCGCGCGAAGGCGGCACGGCGGGTGCGGGGCCGGCATGGCGGGGGCCGACGCAGGAAGCGCGGCCGCAACAGGGTTCACGCCGGGGTGGGCAGCCAGCCCAGGCAATGCCGTGGCAACCTGATGTGCGGGTTAGCCAGGCGGCCCAGAGCGGTCGCGGCTTCGCGCCGCGGCCGGACCAGATGCGTGGTCTGCCGCAGGAGTCCCAACGACAGGAGCAGGCGATCCAGCGTCAGCAGTTCGACCAGCAACGCCAGACGGAAGAACGCCAGCGGCAGTCCGCGGAATTCCAGCAGCGTCAGCAGCAGGCGCTGCAGCGACAGGCGCAGGACCAGCAGCGGCAGCAACTCGATCAGCAGCGCCAGGCGCAAGAGCGTCAGCAGATGGATCAGCAACGGCAGTCGCAACAGCGTCAGCAGCAGTTCGATCAGCAGCGCCAGGCGCAAGAGCGTCAGCAGATGGATCAGCAACGGCAGTCGCAGCAGCGGCAACAGCAGTCGGACCAGCAACGGCAGGCGCAAGAACGCCAGCAGATGGATCAACAACGGCAGGTGCAGCAGCAGCAACAGCAACAGCAACAGCAGCTCGAACACGCACGCCAGTTCCAGGAGCAACAGCGCCAGCAATTCGAGCAGCAGCGTCAGCAGGCCATGCAGCGGCAACAGGTGGATCAGCAGCGCCAGGCGCAGGAACAACAGCGGCAGGTACAGGAGCAGCAACGGCAGATGCAGGAGCAACAGCGCCAACAGCAGGACCGCCAGCGCCAGATCCAACAGCAACAACAGCAACAACAGCAGCAGCAACAGCAACAGCAGCAACAACGGGCGCAGCAGGAGCGCGCGCGTCAGAGTCGTGAGGAACAGGCACATAACGACGGTCGTTGATGAGTCCGTGGTGTTTCACCCTCGCCAGCTAGCGGGATAGGGGGTGGATGTCCAGCGGCACCTCCTGAAAGACAAAGGGCGTCCGAATCATCGGACGCCCTTTGCTTTCTCTCCACTTGCGATTCTAGTTATGGCGCTGGCTTGCCCGCCAGCAGGGTCCCACTCCTCCGTCGTCTCTCTCCGGCGGGCTGCTTACTTGCCCAGTTCCGACAGGCGTACCGGCGCGATCTTGCCGTTCTGCACCCAGCCAACCACGGTATCGGCCATGGAGCCGCCCTTGGCGTCGATGCCTTCCACCTCGTTCGGATTGACATCCTTCGGCAGCGTCTTGACCGCTTCGGGCATCTTCGCGCGGATGGCCGCTGCGTCGCTGGTGGTGCCTGCCAGCTTCATGGCATTGGCCAGCGCCCAGGTCATCGTGTAGTTCAGCGACATTTCCGTGGTGGCATCGCGACCGTCGTGCAGCTTCTTGTAGCGAGCGTTATAGGCTTGTGCCACCGGGCGTGCGTCGTTGACCAGCGGCATCACGCCGATCGAGCCTTCGAGCATGGCCAGACCGTTCGTGACCTTGGCCATTTCGTCCATCTTGGCCTGGTCCATGATGATGAAGCCGCCCTTGAAGCCAAGCTCGCGTGCCTGCTTGACCACCAGCGCGGTCGGCTCCGACGGGCCGCCGACGAACATCACGTCGGGTTTGTCGGCGATGGCGCGCGAAACGCCGGTGTAGAAGTCGGTGGCCTTGGTGTACGACATCGGATTGTTGCCCACCACCTTGCCGCCCGCGCCTTCCCAGGCCGGCACGAACGCTTGCACCCAGGCCTTGGCGTAGTCATGGTCGGCAGGTACCAGCGCCACGTTCTTGCCAAAGCGCTTCATCTGCGCCTTGACGAACGGCTCGATGTAGCCGGTGTATGCCGGCGGGATGCGGATCGTCAGCTTGTTGCCGGCGTCGGTGATGCGCGGCACGCTCGAGTACGCCATCACCATGAACTTTTCCTGTTCATTGAAGGCCTGCAGCGCGAAGATGCCGCCCGAGTGGGGTACGAACACCGCCGGGGTCTTGTACTGCTGCACCAGGCGACGCGCATTGATCGCGGCTTCGGCAGGCGCGTACTTGTCGTCGAGCGAGACGACTTCCAGCTTGACCTTCTTGCCCTTGACCTCGAGGCCGCTGGCGTTGATCTCGTCGACAGCCATCTGGATGCCCGACAGCACGTTCTTGCCGTAGAGCGCCGCGCCGCCCGACAGCGGGCCGGTGTAGCCGATCTTGACCACTTCCTGCGCCAATGCCGGTGCCGATGCGACCAATGCCGCCACCGCGCATGCGGCCAGCGGGAAGAAACGACCCAATGTCTTGTACTGCATTGCTGTCTCCTTTGAGTTTTGACTGCGCTTGTTCTCTACGCCCTTATCGCCCTTTTCCCGCGAGTGAGAGAAGGGTGCATCCAGCCAGTTCGGCGAATCGAATTACCCGCCGATGTACGCCTTCCTGATCCCCTCGTCCTTCAGCAGCGTATCGCGATCACCTTCCATCACGATGTGACCGTTCTCGATCACGTAGGCGCGATGGGCGATGCCGAGCGCCGCGTAGGCGTTCTGCTCCGCCAGCAGTACGGTGGTGCCGGCGCGATTGATGCGCTGGATGATCTCGAACATCTGCTTGACCACCAGCGGTGCAAGACCCAGCGAGGGCTCGTCGAGCAGCAGCGCGCGCGGGCGGCTCATCAGCGCGCGGCCCAGCGCCACCATTTGTTGTTGCCCGCCAGACAGCGATCCCGCGGGATCATCCTTCTTCTGGAGCAGGATCGGGAACATCTCGTAGACCTCTTCGAGCGTCTTGCGGATGCCGGCCCGGTCACGGCGATGCACATAGGCGCCAAGCGTCAGGTTCTTCTCGACGCTCATTGCGGGGAACAGCTTGCGGCCCTCTGGGCAGTGCACGAGTCCCGCCTGCACGATTTGCGACGGCTTCATCCCGCCAAGCTCGCGGCCGTCGAAACGCATGCTGCCGCCGCTGATGCGATGGATGCCGCTCATCGCCAGGAAGATGGAGCTCTTGCCCGCGCCGTTTGCGCCAAGCAGTACCACAAGTTCTCCGGCGCCTGCGTGCAGCGAGATATTGTCCAGGGCGCGGAAGCTGCCGTACGACAGCGAGACGCGATCAAGCTGCAACATGGTCGGCTCCCAGGTAGGCTTCAATGACGTGCGGATCTTGCTGGATCTGCGCTGGCGTCCCTTCAGCGATCTTTTCGCCGTAGTTGAGCACCATGATCTTGTCGGCCAGTCGCATGATCATGTCCATCTTGTGTTCGATCAGACAGACGGTCTTGCCGTGCCGGACCATCTTGCGGATCAGTTCGGCAAGGCCGACCGTCTCCTCCGGGTTCACGCCACCGGCAGGTTCGTCGAGCAGCAGCAGATCCGGGTCAGTGGCCAGCGCAAGCGCGAACGCCACGCGCTTGCGCGCTTCCTGGGTGATATCCGCAGCCAGTTCATGCGCCAGGTGTGACAGCCCGACGAAATCGAGCGCGGCCTCGGCCTTCTCCCGACACAGCTTCTCTTCTTCGCGCAGGCGGCGCGTGTTGAACAGCACGTCGGCCAGCCCGGACTTTGTGCGGAGCCGATGGCCGACGATCAGGTTGTCGAGCACGGTCGCGCGGTCGAACAGCGAGGTGGCCTGGAACGTGCGCGCCACGCCCAGGCGGGCGATCTGGTCCGCGCGCAGTCCGGCGACGTCCTGTCCCTTGAGCAGGATCTGGCCCGATGTCGGCGCATGGGTGCCAGCGATCAGATTGAAGAACGTCGTCTTGCCGGCGCCATTGGGACCGATGATCGCGTTGATATGGCCGGTCTCAAACGTTACGGACACATCGTGCACCGCGGTCAGGCCGCCAAATTTCTTGGTCAGATTGCGGATCTCAAGCATTCTCGGCTCCGGGGCGGGTGGTCGGGACGGACGTGGTTTGCGTCGGGCGCGCGGCGGCCATCTGTCCACGGCGCGCGGCGGCGGCTCGGCGGACTTGCCGCTTCAGGAACGAACCGACGATGCCATCCGGCACGAAGATGATCAGCAGGATCAGCACCGGACCGAACACGAGCATCCGGTAGTCCTGCAGGAACTGCAGGGTCTGCGTGACCCACGGTACCAGCAGCGAACCAAGCAGCGGACCGAGCAGCGTGCCCGTGCCACCGACCAGCATCGCCATGACCATGTCGAACGTGATGTCGGTGCGGGCGATGTCCGGACCCAGGAAGCGTACCTGGCCGGCATAGAGCGCGCCGGCGAATCCGGCGTAGCCCACGGAGAGCACGAACGACAGGACCTTGGTGCGCATCAGGTTGATGCCGAGCGCTTCCGCGAGAGCATCGCTGTTACGCACGGCCATGAAGCTGCGGCCGACCAGCGAGCTGACGATGCGATGCATGACGAATGTGCCCAGGGCCAGGAAGACCAGCACCAGGTAGTACTGCGCCTGTACGCTGTCGAAGGCGATCGGACCGATCGAAGCCGGGACCGGGATGCCGATCAGGCCTACCGCACCGTGGGTCAGGCTCTCCCATTTCTCGATCAGCAGATAGATGATGTAGCCCACGCACATCGTGAAGATCGAGAAGTAGTGCCCCTTCAGGCGCAGCGACACCGTGCCGACGACATAACCCAAAACCATGCAGACCACGCCGGACAACGCGAACGCGAGCCAGTACGGCATCTGATGGTCGACGGTCAGGATGCCCAGGGTGTAGGCGCCGATAGCCATGAAGCCGCCATGCGCGAGATTGAGCTGGCCCGTGTATCCGGTCAGCAGGTTCAGCCCGAGCGTGGCGATGGCCATGATGAAGGCCAGCGTCATCACCGTCAGGTAGTAGCTGTTGGGGACGGCCAGCGGAAACACGATGGCCGCGACGAACAACAGCGTCCAGCCGATTTTGCCTTGCATTGTTTTCATGGTGGTCTCCTGGTTCCTGTCAGGCGGTCTTGCCGGCGAACAGGCCCTGCGGACGCACCGACAGGATGATCACAAGCAGCAGGAAGGCGATGATGTCCTTGTAGTCGGTGGAGATGTAGAAGCCACCGAAGCTTTCGGCCATGCCGATGATCAGCCCGCCCACGATCGCGCCGGGGATGCTGCCCATGCCGCCGAGGATGATGATCACGAACGCCTTGGTGATGACCAGGTTGCCCATGCTCGGATAGACCAGGTTGATCGGCGCGTAGAGTGTGGCGGCGATGGCGGCCAGCGCGCCAGAGATCGCGAACACAAGCAGTGTCACGCGCATGGCGTCGATACCGACCAGCGCGGCGCCTTCGCGGTTCTGCGCCATGGCGACGATCGTCGAACCCGTGACCGTGCGCGTCAGGAACAGGTGGAGCAGCACCATCAGGCCGAATGCCGCGACGATGATCAACAGCCGTTGCAGTGGAGCGGTCAGGCCGAAGATCTCGACCATCTGACCATACGGCGTGGGCATGCGGTGGAAGTCGGCCCCCCACAGGGCCTGCGCGCCGGCTTCGAGAAACAGCAGGATGCCGATGGCGGCGATCATGTCGTGAACCTCGGGCGCATGGCGCAGCGGATAAAAGACCAGGCGGTCCGCCAGCATCGACAGCACGGCCACCACGACGGCCGCCGCCAGCATGGCCAGCCAGTAATTCATGCCCAGCGTGGTCATGGCGTAGTACGAGACATACGCGCCGGCCATGTAGAACGCGCCGTGCGCGAAGTTTGGTACGTGCAGGATGCCGTAGACCAGGGTCAGCCCGAGTGCGACCAGGCTATAGACGCCGCCCAAAGTCAGGCCATTGAGAAACTGCTGAAAAAACAATGCCATGAACCGTCTCCTTGCGCCGATACAGGGGTTTGTACCGACACTGTCTGTTGACGCCGTGACGTTCTCGCACGGTCGTTCTTTTTTGACGACTGTTGCATAGCGTTTTAAGTAGCGTCAAGCGATCGGACGTAGTATTCCGCTGTGCGAAATATGGGCTTGCAGAAGCCTTTCAGAACCTCCGCGTTATCCCTGATTTCAGTGTGAAAGTTGCGTCCGGACGGACCTTGCCTTACTTGCCGTGTGTATGACCTTTATTCTTTCCGCACATAGCACGGTCGTTCCTTGCCGGAAACTGATATGAAGTCGAAATGAAGCGCACAACCTCGATTCCGATGCCTGCCGATACCGCCCTGGTATCGGCCGATGCCGCGCGTCCCGCCGACGATGGGGATCGGAACTTCGTCACGGCGCTGGCCCGCGGCGTGGAGTTGCTGCGTGCGTTTGGACCGGACGATGACTTCCTTGGCAATGCGGAGTTGTCGCGTCGTACCGGCATCCCCCGACCAACCGTTTCGCGCCTGACGTACACGCTGGCCAGCCTCGGGTACCTCGTGTACGTCGAGGCCCAGGAGAAATACCGCATTGGCCAGGCGGCGATGCTACCTGCGCAGCGCTATCTCTCGGGGGCCGGCATTCGTGATATCGCGCAGCCGTTGATGCAGTCTCTGGCGTTTGCCACTGGCTGCACGGTGGCGCTGGCGGCGCCGGATCGTCACGATATGGTGTATCTCGAGGTGTGCCAGCCGCGTGGTGCGTTGGTGATGAGGCTCACGCCTGGCTCGCGGCTGCCGATGGCGACCTCGGCCATCGGCAAGGCGTGGCTGGCGGGCCTGACATCCGATCGGCGAGGCGCGGTGTTCGCCGAGCTCGAGCGTCACCACGGGCCGCGTTGGGCATCCATCCGCACCAAGCTCGAGCGTGGACTGCGCGAACACGCGCGACGCGGCTTCTGCATGGCGCACGCCGAGTGGGACCGTTCGGTGAGTGGCGCCGCCGCGCCGGTGAGTCTGGCGGATGGCTCGGAGGTGCTGTCGATCAACATCGGCGGGGCGTCCACGCGGCTATCGCCCGAAATTCTCGAAGGCAATCTTGGCCCCCGCATTCGCGAGCTGGCGGACGCGCTCGCGGCAAGACTCTGGCGGCCAGCCTGACCCAATTCATCGCAGACATCGAACCTTGGAGGCATGCATGGAAGTTCGCAACAAGACCGTAATCGTGACCGGTGGCGGCACCGGTATTGGACGCGCCCTGGTGCTGGCGTTTGCCCGTGCCGGCGCACGCGGCATCGCCGTGGCGGATATTGACGAGGCCGGCGCGTCGCAGGTGGCCGCCGAGGCAGTGGCGGCCGCGCCAGGCTGCCAGATCTTCTCGCAACGCGTGGACGTGGCAAATGCCGAAGCCGTGCAGAATCTGGTCGACACCGCCACGCAGCGTTTCGGTCAGGTGGACGTGTTCTGCTCAAACGCCGGCATCATCCTGCGCAAGGGCCTTGATGCCACCGCGGACGAATGGCAGCGCATCTGGGAAATCAACGTCATGGCGCATATCCACGCGGCCAAGGCTGCGCTGCCGCAGATGCTCGAACGTGGTGATGGGTACTTCGTGAACACGGTCTCGGCTGCGGGTCTGCTCTCGCAGATCGGATCGGCGCCTTATGCCGTGACCAAGCACGCGGCGATCGGCTTTGCCGAATGGCTGTCGATCACCTACGGCGACCGCGGCATCAAGGTGAGCTGCATCTGCCCGCAGGGTGTGCAGACGAAGATGCTGTTCGGCGAGGGCGGCGAGCGCAAGGGCTTCCTGCAGGCTGGTTCGGTCACGGCCGAGCACGTGGCTGAGAAGACGCTCGAAGGCGTCGCCAACGAGAGCTTCCTGATCCTGCCGCACCCCGAGGTGTTGGAGTACTACCGTCGCAAGGGGCAAGACTACGATCGGTGGCTGCGTGGCATGCGTCGGCTGCACGACCAGGTCACCAAGGAGTTTGGCAACATCGTCGTTTAACTCAGGGCCCCGCGCGGGCCTATCCCATATCCAGAGGCGAAAAGCCCGGAGAATCAGGAGACAGATCCATGTATGTACGAATGTTCACGCGTCGCCATGTCGTGGCGATGCTGGCTGCCGCGGCCTCGTTAGCGGCGATTCCCGCCGCGCAGGCGAACGATGCCTATCCGGCCAAGCCGATCCGCATGGTGGTCGGCTTTCCGAGCGGTGGTGCGCCGGACATTCTTGCGCGGATTTTTTCCGAGAAGTTCTCGCTGGGGCAGCCCGTTATCGTCGACAACAAGCCGGGCGCGGGCGGCAATATCGGCGCGGAGACGGTGGCCCGCTCAGCGCCCGATGGTTACACGCTGGCGCTGGGCACGGTCGGCACGCATTCGATCAATGGCGCGCTGTACAGCAAGATGCCCTATGACATGGTCAAGGACTTCACGCCCGTGATCCTGTTGGCGTCCACGCCGAACGTGCTGGTCGTGCATCCGTCCGTGCCCGCGAAGAACGTGCAGGAACTGATTGCGCTGGCCAAGGCCAAGCCGGGGCAGTTGACGTTTGGCACGCCGGGTATCGGTACGTCCTTGCACGTGGCGGGCGAACTGTTCAACACGATGGCGGGAACGAAAATCGAGCATGTTCCATACAAGGGGCGGGCGATGGCCATTCCGGACTTGCTGGGCGGCCACATCACGATGATGTTCGACAACCTGCCGTCCGCGCTGCCGGTGGTGAAGGAGGGCAAGCTGCGCGCGCTGGGCGTGACCAGTGCGCATCGTTCGGCCTCCGCACCGGACATCCCGACTATCGCCGAGCAGGGCCTGCCCGGTTACGAGGCAACATCGTGGTTCGCGGTCTTCGTGCCGGCACATACGCCGAAAGAGATCGTGGTCAAGCTGAACGCCGAGATGAACCGCATTTTCACGCAGCCCGACGTGCAGGCAAAGCTCAAGACGTTGGGTCTCGATCCGGTTCTCGGGACGCCTGAGAAGCTGGCTGAGTATCAGCGCAGCGAGATCGCCAAGTGGGCGAAGGTCGTGAAGGATTCTGGCGCGAAGGCGGACTAATACCGCATCTTCCCGGCAAGGGCCGGGGCTCTCGCGAGTCCTGGCCCTTGGGTAGTCAGGCGTCCGGCTCGGCCGCGCCTTCGGTCGGTGCGGGCAGGGCGTCGCGCAGCCGGCTGAAGCTGATGATTGCGCCGATCGCCGCCACGCAGGCGGCGGCGAAGAGCGCGGTTCTCGCCGCACCAGCGTTGTCTAGGCTGAACAGCAGCGCGACCACTGCGGTTCCCGTGGTCTGTCCCAGCAGACGCGTCGTTGCCTGAGCACCGCTGGCACCGCCGCTTCGCTCACGTGGCGTGGCGCCGATCATCGCCCGGTTGTTCGGGGACTGGAAGAAGCCGAAGCCGATACCGCACAGCGCGGTGCGCCAGGCGATATCGAAGCTGCTGGCGGTTGGCGAGAGCAAGGCCAGGCCAATCAGACCGGTAGTCAGCATAATCAGACCCGCGCCTGCCAGAATGCTGGCCGGATAGCAGTCCGACAGCCTGCCGGACAGCGCTGCCATCAAGGCGACCATCAGCGGCCAGGGGGTGATCAGCAAGCCCGTTTCCTGCAGGCTGCGTCCAAGCTGATACTCGAGATAGAACGGCAAGGCTACGAACGCGAGCATCTGCGTCATGAACGAGCAGAACGATGTGCCGACAGCCAGCGTGAAGGCGCGGCTCGCGAACAGATCGACCGGTACCAGCGGCGCCGGACGCCCGCGTTGGCGACGCACCAGCAGCCAGCCGAGGACGATGGCCAACGCGATCCCGATCGCGCCACCGACGCGCAGTGTTGCGTGCCCCATGCTGTCGACGCCGAGGATAAACATGCCGAAGACCACTGCGGACAGCACGGCGCTGGGATAGTCGAACGCGCGCGGCTGGGCCGGTGTGTCAGGCAGCGCCCAGCGCGAGATCCATAGCGCGACGATGGCCACCGGTACATTCACCGCGAACAGCCACGGCCAGCTGCTGATGCCAAGGATCAGCGCGCCGAGTGAAGGGCCAACGGCGATCGTCACGCCAACCACCAGCGCGTTGAGTCCGATACCGCGTCCGAGCTTGGTCGGCGGATAGATGAATCGCACGAGCGCGGTATTGACGCTCATGATGCCGGCACCACCGATGCCCTGGATGACACGGGCCGCCACCAGCATCGGCAGGTTCACCGCGCATGCGGCGAGCAGCGATCCGATGAGGAAGATTGCCAGCCCAGTCCGGTACACACGCTTGTAGCCGAGGATGTCGCCCAGTGACGACAACGGCAACAGGCAGATGGTAACGGTCAACTGGTAGGCATTGACGACCCAGATCGTGCTGGCGGCTTCGGCGTTAAGCTCACGGGAGATCGATGGCAACGCGATATTGGCGATCGAGCCATCGAGCACGGCCATGATGAGACCGCAGAAGACGGTCAGGATTGCCCAGGCACGCTGGGGATAGGGGAGTCCTTGATGGGGCTGCATGGAACGGGGCAGAGAGCGGCTTGGGCTTGCCATTCCGGGCCCGGAGACCCCGTCAGACCGCTTTTGGCGCCCTGGATCAGGAAGAGAACGGCCCCGCCATTATCGTCCTGTCAGGCCATGCAGCGCAAATCTGGATATCTCTCACGGTGCGTCATGCGGCTACGTGACAACGCTTTCTTGCGTCGCCGGATCAAGTAGTTGACGTTTCCTCGGGCTGATCCGGGCTGGCGCGGAAGTCATGCACCGCCGCCTGCAATGCACCGGCTTCTGTTTCCAGGAGGGGCGACCACTCGTTTCCGTCATCGCAGAGGCGCTCGACGGCTCGACAGAGCTTGACGATGGTGGTTGCGCCGACGATCAGGAATGCCCCCGCGCAACGATGAGCCCATTGGCCCAAGGCTTGGGTATTGCGGCTGAGCAGGATGCCGGCAAGCTTGGGCTCATCCGTTTGCAGGTGTTCGCGCAGCAGCGCCCGGTAGCGCTCGCGATCGGCCGCCGGGACGATATCGGCGGGACTGTCGCTGGAGGCGGGTGTGGAGCGCGCGGCATCTACGTCCGGTTGCAGGGACACGCCGTGCAGGGCGTGCTCCAGTTCCGCCAGCGACACTGGCTTGGCAATGTAGCCGTCGAATCCGCGAGCATGCCAGTCGGAGGCCTGACCGGCGTGCGTGACCGCGCTGAATGCAAAAACGGGCAGCGGCGGCCTTTTGGCCTTGATTGCAGATAGCAGTTCGTATCCGTTCATTACCGGCATCTGGATGTCGGTCAGCACGATGTCGACAGCTTGTTGATCGAGCACCGCGAGTGCCTGGCGCCCATCGTTGACCACGATTGACGTCCAGCCGATCGTCTCGAGTTGCTCGGCAATCAGCATGCGGTTCAGTGGGTTGTCTTCGGCGACCAGAACCGTGCCACGCTGATCGGGCGAATGGGGAGTCGCTTCGGCCTGCGCCTTTCCATTTGCGCCGGCGGTTCCGTTTGTTGTTTCGACCGGTCGCGGTGGCCCGATCAATGCGGTTTTTACGCCGGCCAGGATGGCGGCATGGTTGTATGCGGAAACCTCAAAGATTCCCGATTCCAGCTCTGCTGGGCGATCCGGCCCATTGCGTGTGATCCACACGGCGTTCGCCGGGCAAATGGTTCGAAGTGATCTGATTGTGTCGAGCCCATACTCTCCGGTCACAACCATGATCTGGGGATGGCTGGTACATAGCCAGGTGTGGGCGGCGCAACTGGCCGGCAGCACGTGCACCTGGCAGCCGACTCTTGTCAGCCAGGCTTCCAGCGTGGCACCAGATTCCGTTTCCTGGCATAGCACCATGACCATGCCACCAAGCATCGTCAATCCATGTGCCGGGGCCGTTGCCGCAGGCTCGGCAAACGGAATGACTACCGTGAAGGCACTGCCCACGCCCTCCACGCTTTCAACGCTGATGTGTCCGCCCATCAGCTCGCTCAGTCGGGCGCAGATGGAGAGGCCGAGTCCAGTGCCGCTGTAATACGCCGTGGTGCTGGTCTCGCCTTGCACGAAGGGTTGGAATACACGGGAAGCCAGCGCCTGAGACATGCCGTCTCCGGTGTCTCGCACCCGGCAGACCAGCGTCGCCATTCCTTGGGCATCTCGAGAAATCTCCGCACTAAGCGTGATTTTCCCGCTCGCCGTGAACTTGAACGCATTGCCAAGCAGATTGTTGACGATCTGCGCCAGCCTCATGCGGTCGCCCCTCAGAAGCGTACTCAGGGTAGGCGAAAGTTGGGCGTAGAAGCGGATCGGTCGATCCGTCACCATGGGCGCGTAGGAAAGGGACAGACTTTCAAGTTCGTCGAGCGGATTGAAAGGTGCGGACACCAGCTTCATCTCGCCAGCATCTATCTTCGAGAAATCAAGAATATCGTTGACGATCCGACGCAGCCCTTCGGAGGACGACTGCAATGCGCGTAGCCGTGTTGCGTGTGCCTCGAGGCCGCGGCTGCGCCCGAGCAGTTCGAGATTGCCCAGGAGCGCATTCAGTGGCGTGCGTATCTCGTGGCTCATCGCGGCAAAGAAATTCGATCGGGCACGCATCATGGCTTCCGTCGCTTGCTGGGCGGATCGAAGCTTCTGCTCGAGTTGTTGTTGTGCTGTTACGTCCTGAATGGCACAGAAGAGCACGCACTCTCCGCGGTATCTGGCGGGCGCTGATGTAATTTGCAGAAACTGTGGCTTTGAAGCAGGTGCGGCTTCCGTCGTGGAATTGCACCGCCGGGAAGCGTCGGCATGGGCGTACCCGGGCACCCTGATCTGCGCAATTGGCCCGAACGCGTCACTGAAAGCCTGCGAGGGGCGCTGGCGCAAGGCGTCGATGATCCGGGTGGGCATCGTCGCTCCCCGACTGCATCCAAGCAACGTGTCGGCAACCAGGTTCGAGGTCACGATGACGTGGTCCTGCTGGCGGACGATGCAAAGCCCGATCGGCGTGGCATTGACGAGGATATGGTTGATCGTTTCGTTCTCGAGCGCGCGGGCGGCTTCGGCCTGGCCGTGTCTCAGCAAATGAATGTCCCAGTAGCGTGTGGATATCACGATCGCGATGATCAACATCATGCTCAGGGACCCGATGGTCATCAGTTCGTAGTAGATCGAACTGAATAGCTTGCCGTAGGCCAGGAAATAGACAAGGGAGCCGAAATCCTGGCGCAATGGCTGCACCAGCACCAGGCCGGATCTTCCGAGCCGGAGTGTGTCGGGGGGCAGGCGGCGTGTGCGCGAGAGAATGCGTTCCGCGACTTCGAGCGAGCTTCCCCGCGGGGAGATGTCGATGCGGTCTTCCGCGTGGTTGAGCAACAGCAGCATGGCTGGATCGCTCGGGCGCTTGAGCTGGGACAGGAAGGCATTGACAGGTGTACTCGATGCGATGAGCGCAGGTCGGTGTCCGTCGCCTGCCGTTGTCCCTACCACGGACGTCATGACTTGCGAGTGCAGCACCGGATCCTCGACGGGTCCGATCCAAACCTGCTCTCCGTTACGCGGAAGCTCCTGTCCGGTCCGGGCCTGCAAGGCCTGAACGAGTTTGTCCCGCAGTACTTCCACAGGGTCGTTTTGCTCGGCAATCAGAAGCGCCACGTCGAGTGGCATTGGAGACGGTGTCAGGATGACGGCGTACTCGGCATTCGCGTCGACCACATAGGCGGGATTATCGAGTTCGAAGGCGACGCGGGTGGTCAGCGCAGCAATGGCAATCTGCTGCAATTGCCAGACGCGTTCTGGAAGCGAACGGCCCCAGGCCTGCTGCGTGCTCGAGGGTACCAGCAGTGTGTAGCGGCCATCAGGAGCAACGGCGATGCCAGTACGACGTATGCGTTCGAGAAGATCTGGATCGGTGGGCGAATCGCTGCGGGCATTCAGGTAATGCGCCACCGTCAGCGTCGTTCGGCGCAGGAATGAGGCATCGCTCTGGAGTTGAAGGGAGATCGCGCTGACATACTGGGCAAGATGACTGCGTCGGATGTCGAGCTGCTTGGCAGCCGCAAGCCCGCCGAGCAGGATGGCCGATACGATGACGATCGCAATTAGGAGGCCGACTGTGGCGTAGTAGAGCTGACGCTGCCGTCTTGCGTTGCGCGCCAGCGAAGCAAACGCCTGCGCCAGCGACTCCTGTGTGCGATCGAGTATTTGCTGCATTTGAAGGATCAGATCAGGCCGTTCTCATAGGCGTAGCGAATAAGGTCCGTATTGGTTTGGACGCTCAGCTTGCGCATGGCAACGGTTTTCTGACTGGAGATCGTGCTCACCGACCGCCCGAGCTTGTTGGCGATTTCGGTGAGCTGGAAGCCCTGCGCATAGAGCCGGACGACATCGAGCTCACGCAATGTCAGCTCCGTGGCTGGGGCGGCCGTGGCCGCCGCGGTGGCGCTGTCCAGCACCGCCCGAATCGACGGCGAATAGAAATGGCCGTTGCTGATGGTGACATGGATACAGGCGCGCACGATTTCGTCGAGTTCGTCTTCCTTGCTGACGAACGCGCGCGCGCCGAGCTTCATCGCGCGGCTGACCACGCCAGGGTTCGTCTGGGCGCTGACCACCACGATGCGCGTGTCCGGATGGCGCCTGTGTAGTTTGCGCAATAGATTGAATCCGTCCAGTGACGTATCGCCATGCCCTATGCTGAAGTCGGTGACGGCAACGTCGACCGGATTCTGCGTCAAGGCGTCAACCAGTTCACTGCCGTTGGTGCATTCACATGCCACCTGGAAGCCGGGAGTACGCTGCAGGCAATCTCGCAAAGCGACAACGACGAGCGGATGATCATCCGCCAGCGCCACCCGAATGGTTTTCGCAGTCATGCATCAATGTCCTTTCGCAGCCAGGCAACGCATTCGGGCGAACGCGCTGCGTGAGGGGGTTTAGCTATCTGAAAATTAGGGAAATTACTCTATATCGTATCGGCGCGAGATAGTCGTACCTGTTTAGTCGAAATTGTTTGCGATCAACTTGTGTTGTAACTGTTCGATAGCGAATGTCACTATGGCATCTCAACTGCACGAATATCGTCGCAGTCGTGATGGAGACGGGAGAGTCATGCGGAGGCGTTCGGGCAAGAGTCGTAAGGCGAAGATTCTCGCAATTAACTAATCAAACTAAAATCGTACTTCGACTGATTTTGATGGTTTCGATGCAAATAAATCGAAGGCAGGTAAGGCGATAGGTGGGACAAATCGACGATTTAGCTTGAAATTCTGCGCGACGCGGAGAGCTGACGGTCGAGCGCGGCGGACAAGTCTCCATACTGAGGGAGAAGCGTTGTGGCGCTGGTGATGAAGCTGTGACACCGTTGCGATTGAGATGGGGTGATCGCCTTGAGCATGACCGCCGCAGGATGGGAGAAAGCACCGTGGCGGGCGAGCCATGCCGGGACCTCGTCGCCGTCGCCGTCGCGCAAGCGCAGAAGCATCAAAAGCTCGACGGGAATGGCCTGCTCGACGGGGTGATCGAAGTCGAACAGCGAGTGGTCGGTGTCGAGCCGGCATTGGTTGACGTGTCTGTCGGCCAGCTCACGAGCCAGCGGCGCGAATGCGATATCGCTATCCTGCCAGTGCTCGACGATCTTTGAGAGTACGGCGTCACCCTTCTGGAACGTGGCTTGCGGCACACCGACCCCAAGCGCCTGACCCGCGACACCGATGATCAAGCCGGTCATGCCACTGACCGGGTGCAGGGAAGCCAGCTCGCTGCTGGTGCCGAACCAGGCTTGCAGTGCGAAGGCAGCGAGTTCGCGCCACTCCAGCGCTAGCAGCATCGCTACCTGCAGGGCCATATCGCGTTCGTATGCCTGACGGCTGTGCGGGCCACTCCATTTTTCCTTGTGGAGCGCCAGCGCATGTGTGCCGGCGATGGACTCGATGACGCCGAGTTGCAGGGAGGTCACGTTGGGGGGCGGGCATGCTTCGTCGCCGCTCAGGTCGATCGCGCGCCATTGCCGCAGCCGCCCGAGCCAGAACATCGCACGGGCGGCTCGTGGCAGCGGCACGGCATTTGGTGCGACGAGGAACGCTGAGAGTGTGTCCCGATACATCCCGTTGAGCGCTTCCGCCTGGGCCTGCGCCGTTTGCAGGATGGCTTTTCGCCGGTGTTCCGTCTCCCGTAACGTGCTGGATTTCGTCTGCATTGTGTGTCTCGCCCGTGATGAATGAGTGGATGAGCAAAAACACTACGGGCTGGGGAGTGTCGGGTCCATCGCTATTCCTTGAAATGTGCGATGTATGCCGCCGCGCCGCGAACGTCGGCTGCGTCACAATACATTCGACCAGACCATGGTCTTTCGTCGCGCGCCACTTGCCGTTGGTTTTGGTGGCATTCTCTAAGCCGCGCGTGCCAGCTGTTTACGTTGCATCGCGCCGTACAACCCCCGCATGGAGGTGTGCCATGGCAATGCGTCAATTCGCCGAGTTTCCCGCCAACGAACGTCAGGATCTCGAAGCCTTGTTCCGGCAGGTTGGTCTTGCAGCCCAGGAGTTCGAAGTTTTTGATGTAAACGGAACGTCAGCCCGTCAGGTGACGGTGCGGCGGCAGCGTACCGGCGCGGAAAGCGTCTACGAGGCCGGCCCGGGGTCGGCGTGGATCGAGGAATTCGAGAGCGATCTTGAATGCGGCCTGTTCGGGCAGGTATCTACCCAGTAATCCGCAAACGCGCACGTATTTACGTGGTCATGTAGCCGCCGGGCTCGCCTTCGGTCATCAGTGGCGTCCTCGCTCGCCACCGCGGCCGACGATCGACGCCCCGGCGATCAGTTCCGTGAGGAGTGCCAGCGATGCCGCACCGGGCATGCGGCAGGGGTCGAGTTCACCTTGCGCGGAGTACTTGAGCAGCGTCGCGGCATTGAGCTTGCCCGCGTTGACGCGCCCCATCGACCAGCCGGCAAAGGCGCGCTCGGCGATCTCTTCGTAGCTCAGCAGCACGACGTGGTGGTGGCGATCATCGCGGCCGATATTCAGGAAAAGCCGAGAGACGGCTTCCCGATCACCTTCCAGCGCCTGGAGGAAGACGGTGTTGCTGTGGCACAGCACGCCGGTGATGCCATGACGCAGGTTCTGTTCCAGGCTGGTGTCGAGGATGGCATCCAGCACATCGGCGTCAAGCGGCTGTCTTGCACGGCTGGCGTAGAGCAGGCGGACTAGCATCGGTGTTCCCTCCGGGCAGCGAGTCAGCGGCGATTGAGATTCAGCAGGGTGAGAAATTCACGGCGCAGCTTGTCGTCCTTGAGGAACGAGCCGCGCATGACACTGTTGGTCATCTTGGCATCGGTATCGCGCACGCCACGCCAGTGCATGCAGAAGTGCTCGGCTTCCATGACGATCGCCAGGCCGTCTGGATTCATCTTCTCCTGCAACAGATCGGCGATCTGCGCTACGGCTTCTTCCTGAATCTGCGGTCGGCACATGATCCATTCAGCCAGTCGCGCGTACTTGGACAGGCCGATCAGATTGGAGTGGCGGTTCGGCATCACCCCCACCCACAAGCTGCCGATGATCGGGCACAGGTGATGAGAGCAGGCGCTGCGCACGCGGATGGGCCCGACGATCATCAGTTCGTTGAGTTGTTCCACGTTCGGAAACTCGGTCACGTCCGGTGCCTTCGCGTAGCGTCCCGCGAAGATCTCCTTGAGATACATCTTGGCTACGCGGCGAGCGGTCTCGCGTGTGTTGTGATCCTGGTCGACGTCGATCACCAGCGTGCGTAACACCTCTTCCATGCGGGCTTCGACCTCGGCCTGCAGGGCTTCGAGTTCACCGTGCTCGATATGGCGAGAGATATTGTCGTTGGC
Source organism: Cupriavidus sp. UBA2010 (assembly GCF_002335265.1). Lineage (NCBI taxonomy): Bacteria > Pseudomonadati > Pseudomonadota > Betaproteobacteria > Burkholderiales > Burkholderiaceae > Cupriavidus > Cupriavidus sp. UBA2010. The sequence goes on along the minus strand of NZ_DDCI01000023.1, from coordinate 264,785 downwards.
ATGGAAGCGCTCGCCGGCAGCCTCGATGCGCGCCCGAATCCGGTTGGATACGGGCGAGGCGGTGGGCGTGTGCTCGGGGCGATCGGACTGATCCTTGTGTGACATGAGTGGCCGCAGGGAGTTGGGCGTCGGCGCACGCGGTGCGCGGTGCTTCACTATATGGCAGTTGGCATTGCACCACAACCTGCAACAACCTGCTGCTGGGCATGGCCTCAGCGCAGTACCGCCAGGGCCGGGAGCAATGCCAGCGGCATGACGAGCGCACCGGTCTTCAGGAAGGTGCCGGCGCTGACCATATGACCTTCACGGCGCAGGGCGGTCAACCAGAGCAGGGTGGCCAGCGAGCCGGTAATGGACAGGTTCGGGCCCAGGTCCACACCGATCAGCACGGCAGCCGTGACGGTATCCGAAGCGTGGCCGGCCGCCAGCGCCGAGGCTGCGAACAGTCCAGCCGGCAGGTTATTGACGATGTTGCTCGTGATGCCGACGAGCACGCCTGCCGCACCGGCGCCAAGCACGGCCTCCGGCCCCTGCAGCGCGGATAGCATCCGCACCCAATGAGCCAGTTGAGCGGTCAAGCCGGTCTGGGCCAGGCCGGCAACCAGGACGAAGAGTCCGGCCACCAACGGCAGGACGCCCCAGGACACTTCCTTAAGCGCCGGGACCAGTAGTCGCGGCTGGGTGGCGCAGACGACAGTCAGGGTCAACAGACCACCGATGAACGTTGGCCAGCCGAGATCTTGCCCGTGCAGCGAGGCCGTCAACAGTGCCGCTCCGGTCAGCATGATGCCCAGCGTCGTCAGCCATGCCTGGAGCGTCAGAGGGGGCGTCGGCACGTCATTCTCGATCGGCTCGGCCAGTGCATCGCGTTGCGTCCAGTACAGGACGATGAACGTCATGGCGATGGCCACCACCGATGGCAGCGTGAAGCGTGCCAGCCAGCTGGACAGGGGCGGCATCCGGTCACCGAACAGCACGAGGTTGGCCGGATTGGAGATTGGCAGGAGAAAGCTCGCCGCATTGGCGATGAACGCGCAGGCGTAGAGATAGGGCAACGGGTGCCTGACACGTGCCGCGCGCGTCGCGGCGAGGACCGCGGGCGTGAGGACGACTGCGGTGGCATCGTTCGACATGAATGCTGTCACCGCAATGCCGAAACCATAGACCAGCGCAAACAGCTTGCGCGCCGACCCTTGCGCGGCGCGCACGGCCAGCGCGGCCACATGATCGAACAGGCCCGTCTTGCGGGCGAGTTCCGAGATCAGGATCATCCCGGCCAGGAACAGATAGACGTCGTTGCCGCGTGCCACGGCTTCGAGAGCGTCGCGCCATGGCAGCAGTCCCGCCACGCATAGCACCAGCGCGCCAGCCATTGCCCAGAACGGCTCGGGCAGGCGGAAGGGCCGGAACAGCACGCCCGCCGTGGATAGCGCCGCGACGCTCCAGATCAGCGGTGTCGCGTAAGCGGGCATGTCGGCCGTGGTCACAGGCCGGAAGCAGTAGGACGTTGGGACGATACCTGCGGCGATATCTCAAGCGCTGCAGGGGTCGGCGCCGCGGCTGTCGGTGCGCCGGGAGGGTTTCCGTCGGCAGGTACGTCCGGCGTGACAGTCGGCGGCGGGAATCCAATCGATGCAAGCCCGTGGGATCCGTCCGCGTTCTCCGCGTAGGCCCAGTCGTCATTAAGGCGGGCAAGCTGCGGTGGCGTCGGGAAGCTGGCTTCTGGCGCGCCGGCCAGGCGTCCTTCCATGTAGGCAGCCCAGATGGGCAGCGCGGTGGTCGCGCCGAACTCGTGTCGGCCCAGGCTGCGATTGTCATCGAAGCCCATCCACGTCACGGTTACCACATCACCCGCGTAGCCGGCGAACCAGCCGTCGACCGAATCGTTGGTGGTGCCGGTCTTGCCGGCCACATCGTCGCGGCGCAAATAGCGTTTCACGCCGGTACCGGTACCCTCGTCCACCACGCTTTGCAGCAGGCTGTTCATCACGAACGCATTGCGCTCGGAGATCACGCGCGTCACCTCCGCTGCGTTCTGCGCGGCAAACAGCACGTTTCCGTCGCCATCCGTGATCTTGTCGATCAGATAGGGTTCGATGCGGTGGCCCTGGTTGGCGAACACGCCATAGGCGGCCGCCAGTCGCAGCGGCGATGTGGTGCCCGTGCCCAGTGCCAGCGGCAGATACGGCGGCAGCCGTTTGGTGGAGAAGCCGAACTTGCCAGCGAAGTCGATCGCGTAGGGGATGCCGATGGCGCGCAGCGTGCGGATGGCAGGCAGGTTGCGCGATTCCGCCAGCGCCTGACGTACCGTGATCGGGCCGACGAAGCGATTGTCATCGTTCGACGGTTGCCAGCGCGGGTCGTCCAGCGGCGCGTCGTTGATCAGCGTGCCGGGAGAAATGCCGCGCTCCAGCGCGGCCGAATAGATGAACGGCTTGAACGTGGATCCCGGCTGGCGCTGTGCTTGCGTGGCATGGTTGAATCGGCTCGTATCGAAACTGGCGCCGCCCACCATGGCTTCTATCGCACCGGTGCTCGCGTCGAGCGAGACCAGTGCCGCCTGGGGCAGGGCGACCTGAGCCTTCGCCGAACCGTGCCGCTTGCCGTAACTGGCCAGTCCGGCTTGCACGGCGTCGTACGCCATTGTCTGGCGCACCGACGACACCGTGGTGTAGACATTGATGCCGCGCGTATAGGCTTCGTCGCCGAAGCGGTCGAACGCCAGTTGCCGTGCCAGTTCGGCCACGTATTCCGCGTGCCCGCTGAAACTGCCGTTGGCGTCGCGGCTCACCACGAGTTGCGCGCCGCGCGCCTCGCGATACTGGTCCTGCGTGATCATGCCCAGCGCCAGCATCCGGCCGAGCACATACTCCTGGCGACGTTTGGCGCGCGGGTAGTTCACCTGCGGATTCATCGTCGAGGGTGCCTTGGGCAGCCCCGCCAGCATCGCGGTCTCCGCCAGAGAGAGCGACGCGAGCGGCTTGCCGAAGTACGTCTGAGCGGCGCTGCCGAAGCCGTAGGCGTGCTCGCCCAGGTAGACCTGGTTCATGTAGAGCTCAAGGACTCGGTCCTTGGGCAGCGTGCGGTCGATCTGCCATGCCAGCAGGACTTCGTACCATTTGCGGGCCAGCGTCTTTTCGCGGGACAGGTAGAAATTGCGCGCCACCTGCATCGTGATGGTGGATGCGCCCTGCGCGTAGCCCTCGCCGAGGTCTGCCAGTGCCGCGCGGACCAGGCCGGGGATGTCCACGCCAGCATGGTTGTAGAACTGGTCGTCCTCGGCCGCGAGTAGCGCCTCGGTCATCAGCTTCGGCATTTTCTCGATCGGGATGAACTCCCGATGCTCGGCGCCAAACTCGCCAATGAGAACGTCGTCGCTGGTGAACACGCGCAGCGGTACCTGGGGACGATAGTCGCGCAATGCGTCGACCGAGGGGAGTTGCCGCAGGCTGACTACCGCGGCAAAGCCGACGAGCAGGACGCCGGCGGCTCCCAGCGCCGCGACGACGCCGGCAGCCTTGACTGCAAATTTTTTCATGGCGCGCATTCTACCGTGCTGCGGGGAGCGGCAAAGGCACACCGGATTCGGTATGGTCGGAGGGAGGATGCTGTTGGGTGCGGTCTGGCGGCTGATGCGGCACTTCCCGCGCGAATTCGCACAGCGCGTGCCATGTCTCCCAACGCTCGATGATCGTGTAGTGATCGACCCCCGAAATCATCTGCAGCGCGACCGGGCCGGGCCAGGCCGCCATCAGCCGTTCAGAGCATTCGTGGGGCACGACGTCGTCGCTCTCGGCCAAAAGGACCTTGGTGCTCTGGACCACCTTCTTGCAATGCGAGATCGAATCGAAGTGATGCCGCATCAACTGACGTAGGGGTACCAGCGGAAAGCGCTTTCGCACGATCTCGAGCAGGGAATCGTATGGCGTGATCAGTTGCAGGCTTTCGAAATCCTGCAGGTCGGCAAGCTGGATCGCCACGCCGGTGCCGAGCGAGCGTCCCACCACATGCACCCGCACGCCGGGGAAGGCCCGGCGAAGATGCAGCAGGAACTGGCTGGCATCGGCAACGGCAGCCGCCTCGGAGGGCATCCCGTCCGAGTGACCGATTCCGCGATAGTCGAACGTCGCGAAGCCCATCCCGTGCGGCAGCCACTTCATGAACTGAAGCGTTTCCAGCACATCTTCGCCCCGTCCCGGCAGATAGAACAACAGGTCGCCCACGCCCTCGTGGTCGGCGTGGTAGCAGTAGCCGCGAAACTGGCCGCCCGGCACGGCATGCGAGTAGCCGACGATGCCGTCCGGCAGATCGCGCGGCGGGCGCCGGCGTGCATCGAAGAGCAGCCGTTCCTGGTTGATGGTCAGGTAGGTCCAGTAGCAGACGAAGCCTCCGGCGGTCACGAGCGTGGCGGCCAGCGTTCTGCGCAGGAGTGAAAACATGGGGGCGAAGGGTTGGTCACGGGCGAACGATCTTGCCCAGCCTAACCGAAAAATGGGTAACGCGGCGTTGGACCGGGCCGGGTGCCCGCGAGTTCTTGTACGATATGCCGCATATCGAATCCAGGCCCAGGAGGGCTGTTGCGCATGAACGACGAACAGAAGCGCGCCGAAGAAGCGCAAGCCATGGAGCGTGTGGTCAATGCCACGCGCCAGGTTCAGGTGGCGTTTACCGCCCTGCTGAGCCAGTATCCCCCGCAGGGCGCCGGCAAGCCGTCGAAGCTTGCGCTGCAAACCTTCGACGCGGCCCTGCAGGGTCTTGAAGACGCCCAGGCTGGCTTCGACGAGATCCTCAACGACCTGCTCGACGGCAACCGCTGACGCGTCTCACTCCAGCGTGAATCGCGCCTCGCGCACCGAGGCTGAATCCAGGCCGATCTGAAGATTGAAATCGCCCGGTTCGGCCACGTATTCGAGGCGCGCGTTATAGAACTTGAGCGTGTCCTCGGTGACGGGGAATTCGATCGCGCGCGATTCGCCGGGCGCGAGCATCACCTTGCGGAATCCCTTGAGTTCCTTGACCGGACGCACGACCGATGCGGTTACGTCCTGCACGTAGAACTGCACTACCGTTTCCCCGGCGTACTTGCCGGTGTTCTTCACGGTCACGCTGGCGTTGATCGTCCCGTTGCGGGCCAGTTTCGGGCTCGACAGCCGGATATCGGACACGCTGAACGTGGTGTAGCTCAGGCCGTAGCCGAACGGGTAGAGCGGGCCGGATTCTTCCTCGAAGTACTGCGATGTGTAGTTGGCCGGCTTGCCTGGCGTGAACGGTCGGCCAATGCGCAGGTGGTTGTAGTACGTCGGAATCTGGCCGATCGAGCGCGGGAACGAGACCGGCAGCTTGCCCGACGGGTTTTCGTCCCCGAACAGTACGTCCGCGACCGCGTGGCCGCCTTCGGTACCGGCGTACCAGGTCTCGAGCATCGCGTCCGCGTTGTCCTTCTCCCAGTTGACCGTCAGGGGGCGGCCGTTCATCAGTACCACCACCAGCGGCTTGCCGGTGGTCTTCAGCGCCTTGAGCAGTGCCTCCTGGCTGCCCGGCAGCGACAGGCTCGTGCGGCTCGAGGCTTCATGAGACATGCCGCGCGACTCACCCACGGCCACGACGATCGCGTCGGCATCGCGTGCCGCGCGTACCGCCTCGTCGATCATCTCTCCCGGCGAGCGCTTGTCCTGCACCACCTCGGGGCTGTCCCAGTTCAGGAAGTTCAGATAGCCGACCACGCGGGCGTCGTCGGTCACGTTGGCGCCGCGCGCGTATATCACCTCGCCCTTGCCGGCCAGCGCGTCGCGCATACCCTGCAGCAGCGAGACGGATTGACGAGGCTTGCCCGCAGCGGACCAGCTACCCAGGATGTCGATCTGCGCGTCGGCCAGCGGGCCGATCACGGCCACCTTGCCTGACTTGCGCAGCGGCAGCGTCTGGTTGCGGTTTTCCAGCAGCACGATGGACTTGCGGGCGGCCTCACGTGCTTCGGCACGGTGCAGGCGGCTCTCCGCGTCGACATCGGCCGGGTCCTGGGCCGCCACACCGATACGGCGGAACGGGTCGGCGAACAGGCCCATGTCGTACTTCGCGCCAAGCACCTCGCGCACGGCATCGTCGATCAGCGCTACCGGCACGGCGCCCGATTTCACGAGGGTCGGCAGTTGTTCCAGATAGCGCGTGTCCGCCATGCTGATGTCGACACCGGCTTCGATGGCCAGCTTAGCCGCCTCGCGGCCGTTGCTGGCCACGCCGTGGCGCAGCAGTTCGTCGATCGCGCCGTGGTCACTGACCGTGACGCCCTTGAAGCCCCATTCCTTGCGCAGCAGGTCGCGCAGCAGCCATCTGTTGGACGTGGCGGGCTGGCCGTTGATCGAATTCAGCGCGATCATCACGCCGCCGGCACCCGCGTCCAGACCGGCGCGGTAGGGCGGCAGGTAGTCCTGGTACATGCGCTGCAGGCTCATGTCCACGGTGTTGTAGTCACGCCCACCCTCTACCGCGCCGTACAGCGCGAAATGCTTGACGAAGGCCATCAGGCTGTCGGCATTGGCCGGGGACGTGCCCTGGAAGCCCTTGACGCTTGCGCGCGCGCATTGCGATACCAGATATGGGTCCTCGCCGAATCCTTCCGAGGTGCGGCCCCAGCGCGGATCGCGCGAGATGTCGACCATTGGCGCGAACGTGGCGTCGATGCCATCTGCGGCGGCTTCTACGGCTGAAATCCGCGCGGTCTTTTCCACCAGATCCATATCCCAACTCGATGCCAGGCCAAGGCTGATCGGGAACACGGTGCGATGACCGTGGACCACGTCGTAGGCGAAGAACATCGGAATCTTCAGCCGGCTCTGCGTGACTGCCGCATTCTGCAGCGGGCGGTTCTCCGCTTGCGTGATGGAGTTGAACGTGCCGCCCACGCGGCCTGCCGCGATTTCCTTGATGAGCTGCGGCTGTGGCATCTCGGGCCCGATGCTGATCAGGCGGAGCTGGCCGATCTTCTCGTCGAGCGTCATCCGGCCGATCAGATCGGCGATGAGCGCCTGCTTGTCGGACTTGCCGGTGGCATGGACGTCCGCCGCGAAGGCTGACGATACGGAGATTGGCGCAATCAAGGGCGCGCAGGCAAAGCCAGCCGCGAGGGCCAGCGTGGAAAGCATTCGCATGTTGCTTTTGTCTCTGATGGGCGGATTGCCGTAGCCTCGTCCGGCAATGATGCGGCACGGAGGATGACCCGGCTGTCGCCATGTGTCTGACAGGCTAGTCAGGCGAAATGGGTTATTTTTGTGAACTGCGCCGCAAGTCTACAGCCTTATACGCCATACACTGGCAATCTTGTGGCCTTTGATCGATGTCTGTACCTGGAGGGTTTTGTGGTTCTTGCCGTCTTTGCCGCGTCTTTGCGTAACAGGATGAAACTTCTCTTGCCGGGGCTTGCGTTTGCCGGGTGCCTTGTCGGCGTGTCGCCGGCCGCCCATGCCTTCTCGCTCGACGACGTGACCGCGCGTGCCAAGAAACTGGCGGAGCAGCCTTATGCGGCGCCGGTCAGCAACCTGCCGCCGGCGTTTGCCCAGATGCAGTTCGCCGACTACATCAAGATCCAGCCGAAGCTGGATCATCTGGCCTGGAACGACCAGGGCACACCGTTCCGCCTGGGCTTCTATCACCAGGGCATGCAATTCAGCTCGCCGGTTCGCATTAGCGAAATCGTCGGCGGCAAGGTCCAGGAGATTCGATACGACGCAAGCCGCTTCGACTTCGGTGATCTGAAGCTGGACCGCGCGGCGACGAACAAGCTGGGCTATGCCGGCTTTCGCGTGCTGTATCCGGTCAACCGGGCCGACAAGCTCGACGAGGTCATGAGCGTGCTTGGCGCCAGCTATTTCCGCGTGATCGGCAAGGGACAGGTCTATGGCCTGTCGAGCCGTGGTCTGGCCATCAATACGGGTCTGTCCGAGCCAGAGGAATTCCCGGCCTTCCGCGAGTTCTGGATCGAGCGGCCGAACCCGCAGGACAAGCGAGTCGTGTTCTACGCGCTGCTCGATTCGAAGAGCGCCACGGGCGCTTATCGCTTCGAACTCCATCCGGCCGAGGACGCGACGCTCAAGGTGCAGGCGCGCGTCTTCATGCGAGGCCCGGTGACGAAGGTTGGCATCGCTCCGCTGACCAGCATGTTCCTGTTCGGGCCGAACCAGCAGCGCGACGCCAACAACTTCCGCCCGGCGTTGCACGATTCGAATGGCCTGGCCATCCACACCGGCGACGGGGAATGGCTGTGGCGGCCACTGAACAACCCGAAGCACGTGGCGCTGAGCACGTTCGCAGTCAACAATCCGCGCGGCTTTGGCCTGTTGCAGCGCGGGCGGGAGTTCTCTGCCTACGAAGACCTGAAGGACCGCTACGATCTGCGCCCGAGCGCGTGGATCGAGCCGCAGGGTGACTGGGGCAAGGGCAAGGTCGAACTGGTGGAGATTCCCACGCCCGACGAGACCAACGACAACATCGTCGCGTTCTGGACGCCGGACCAGCTGCCGCCAAAGGGGCAGCCGATTCGCGCCGACTACACCATGCACTGGACCATGGACGAGCGCGCGATCTTTGCGAAAGACCTTGCATGGGTCAAGCAGACGATGCGGACTGCGGGCGAGATCACGCAGGCCAACCTGATTCGCCATCTCGACGGCAGCCTTGGATTCGTGATCGACTTTGAAGGCCCGGTGCTGGCGAATCTGCCGCCGAACACGCCGGTGCAGCCGTCGTTCAGCGTCAGCGACAACGCGGAGGTGATCGAGAATGTGATCCAGCCGAATCCCGTGACCAAGGGCTATCGTGTGACGCTGCGCATCAAGGTCAAGGACCCGAAGAAGGTGGTGGAAATGCGCGAGGCGCTGGTATCGAACGGCAAGGTGCTTAGCGAGACCTGGAGCTACCAGATTCCGCCCGACACGGTGAATCAGGTCGTGTCGGGACAGACGGTGCGCTAGGCGTAGCCAGTGTCAGCGGCGGCCCATCTGTGCCCGCAATGGTTTGAGCAGATGGGCCAGGCCGTTGTGGTCGAGCTCGTGCATCAGTGCCAGCAGACGGCCGATTTCCCCCGGAGGAAAACCCTCCCGGGCAAACCAGTTCAGGTAGTTGCCCGGCAGGTCGGCGATCAGCGTGCCCTTGTGCTTGCCGAAGGGCATTTCACGTGTCACGAGCAGGAGTAGGGATTCGCTGTCCGGCAACATGATGGCGATCTCCGGGAATGGTCGAGCGCGCATTGTAGCGCCGGCAGCGCCCCGACAGCCTTGCCAGGCCGTGCTACCTGTCTCCCGTCGCCCAGTCGATCGCGGCATCGAATAGCTTGATGCCCGCGCCGGACAGGTTCGTGAACGTATCGTTGCCGAGGAAGAACATCACGCGACGGGCGGGCGCGAGCGACTCGTAGTCCATCGTTGCCCCTTTCTCGTAGGTGAAGATGGCCGCCTTCTCGGGCTGCCCGTAGAGCGTGGCGATGATGCTGGCGCCGAGTCCGGGCTTGCCCCAGTTCATTGCCGCCTGTTTCCGATATACGTTCGTGGCGCCAGCCGGCAGCCCTGCCGCGACGGGATGCGGGGCGTTGACCAGCCACACAAAGCGCTCGCGTCGGGATTCGCCGTAATCGGTGTCCAGATGCTTGCCTGTCATGGCCAGATCGTCCAGCAGGTCGCCCTCCCAGGTCAGCAGCGGCACCGCCAATTCGCGCCAGCCCGCGCCGACCTGCTTCGCGGAGATCGTTGACGACAGGATCACGAGGCGGACGTCACCTGCGTTCGATGCCGGGGTGTCCTGGTTCAGCATCCTGACGGTGAATCCGCGTCCTTCCAGGTGGAGGCGGATATTCTGGTCGACGTCGGCATTCGGCCCATTGGTTTGCATGACCAGCGCGACGGTGCCGCGCGACGCGGTGGCCGCAAGGGTATTGGACGCCATGCCGCAAGTAGCGAGCATGGCGCCGATCGTAAGCGTGCGGCGGAGCAGGGAAACTGGCATCGTGAATCCTTAGAACTCGAAAGTGGTCAGCAACGTGACCTGACGTGGGTCGCCGACGGCGACTGCATACTGGTTGACCGCCGACGGGTAGTACACGCGGTTGAACAGGTTCTTGACGTTCAGCTGCATACGCATCTTTTGCCCGCCGACCCGCGTTTCGTACGTGGCGAAGGCATCGAACACCGTATAGGCTGGCAGCCAGAAGCTGTTGGCCGAATCGCCGGGACGATTGCCGACGTAGTGCGCGCCACCGCCGAGCCGGAGGCGGTCACCCCCGAAAATTTCGCCGAAGTCGTAGACCGCCGACAGCGCGGCCGTGTGCTGCGCAACGTTCCAGAGCCGGTTGCCGGCGTACTTGGGGTCTTCGGTGGTCTTGGCGTCGATATAGGCGTAGCTGGCAATCACGTTCCAGCGCCGGCCGATCTGGCCGGTTACGTCGAGTTCCACGCCGCTCGATCGTGCGCGCCCCGATGTGCGCCAGTCGGTCAGTCCGGTGGTCGGGTTGAACTGCGAGACGAGCACGTCGCGCTTGTCGATGTTGAACAGCGCCAGCGTGCCGCTCACCCCGCTGGCCAGATCGACCTTGCCACCGAGTTCCCAGGATTGGGCCTGTTCCGGGGTGATCGACGCGTCGATCACCGCGCCGCCGCTGAGCGGTGCGATCGTCGAATTCGGCTTCAGCGATTGCGTATAGCTACCGTAGAGGGAAAGCGCCGGCGTCCATTTGTAGACGATGCCGGCGCGTGGCAGCCACTTCTGGTCCGAGATATCCGTGTTCGTGACGAACGGTCGGCCGCGTCCGGCTACCTGGCTGTAGCTCAGGTAGCGTGCGCCGCTGACCAGGATCCATTTGTCCGTCAGGTACAGGCTGTCCTGGAAGAACAGCGACGTGGCGTGCAGGGTGTCGGTCTGGTCGCTGTCGCTCGCTGATATCGTGGTGGATGGCGTCTCGCGGCCATAGACCGGATTCCAGAAGTTGAATGGTGCGGCAGCCTTCTGGCGCAACATGTTCTGTCGATAGATGCGACGGTATTCGCTGTCCATGCCCACCTGCAGTTCGTTACGCAAGCCGGCGACGCGGAAATTGCCGCTGACGTACGCCACGCCGTAGCTGTCGGTGCTCAACGCGCCGTCCGTGCCGTCGTTGCGGCGAGTGACGGCGCCGGTGACGGGGTTCAGCCCGGTATTGCGCAACTGTCCGGCGTCATAGCCTTCGCGGTTGTAGCTATAGCCGAAATGGGCCCGCCAGTCCGTATTGAACTGATGGTCGACGGTCAGTTGCGCGAGGTGCGACTCGCCATGCATTTCATTGAGCGGATCGTCGATGCGCTGGCGGCTTGGAATCGGTAGCGGTTCCATCGTGCGCGGATCAAGTGCCGTGCCGCGATCGAATGGATAGAGGAACTTGCGGTACTCATACGACAGATTGACCTGGGTGTCTTGGCCATACCAGGCTATCGAAGGCGCGATCAACGTCTCGCGGTGCTCGCCGAAATTGCGCCAGTACGATTCGTCGACGTAGTCGGCCACCAGCCGGTAGGCCAGTCCGGTGGTGCCAATGCCGCCCGTGGTGTCGATCGTGCCGCCTGCGCCGTTCTTGCCATGCCCGTAGGTGGTGCCCAACAGCGAGAGCGAGGTGGAACGCTGCAGCGACGGGCGTTTGCTAACGATGTTGATCACGCCGCCCGGATCCATGATGCCGTAGAGCAGTGACGCGGGTCCCTTGAGTACTTCGACGCTATCGGCATTGGCGTTGAGACTGCGGCCTTGTACCAGCGGCATGCCATTGCGCATGATGGAGCCGTCGCGGTTGTCGCCAAAGCCGCGCTTCATGACGGCGTCCATCGTGCCGGCCAGCGTGTTGCCCTGCGTGATGCCGCTGATGTTGTTGACGGCGTCGTCGAGGTTGCGTGGCCGTTGGTCGGCCATGACCTGCGCCGGCACGACATTGACGGCCTGCGGGGTATCCAGCAACGGTACGTCCGACCGAAGCACCGATGTGGTGGGCGGCGCGCGATAGCTCTCGGCGTCGGCACTGACCGTGACAGGCGGCAGCGCGGCCACGTGGCCATCGGTGGCGGGCTGGCTCTCGGCCTGGGTGACCTTGCGTGTCAGCACGTAGCTGCCGTTGGCCTGTGGCGACGCGGCGAGGCCGGTGCCTTGCAGGATCGTATCGAGTCCGTCGCGCACACTGTACTGGCCCCGGAGGCCCGGACTCTGGTGGTTGGCGGCCTGTTCGGGCGTGAATGCCAGCAGGATGCCGGCTTCGCGGCCAAAGCGATTCAGCGTGGCCTGCAACGGCCCGGCAGGAATGTCAAAGGTGCGAAGCGACGACGTCGCCTGCGTGGACGTGCCCTGTGCCATGACATCGATGGCCGACAGGGCGCCGGCGCCGTATAGGGCGGCCAGCAGGAGCGTGTGTTTCAGAACAACGGTGGAGCGGCGGCGCGGCAGCGCCAGGATTCGGGATGGCATGGATTCGACGGCGGGAGAGGCGTGAAAGTAGGACTCATCTCCTATGTCACGCGAGAATCCAGAACAGACCACTCCTTGGCGGAAAAAAACGAAAAATCAGGCGGGAAGGACCGTTGTCCAGTAGCGCGTCAGGAATTGGATGCGCACGGGCAGGGCGGTGCGAAGGGCATCGAGGATGCGATCGGTATCCGCTATCGGAAAGGTGCCTGACACGCGCAGATCCGCTACGTCTGGCGCGCAGCGCAGCCGCCCAGGTCGATAGCGGTCGACCTCGGCGAGGAAATCCGCCAGGCGCATGTCCGTGGCGACGATCATGCCGTCGGTCCAGGCGGTATCGCTCTCGGGCAGCGGCGTGGGGGCATCGACGCTCGTCGGGGTGAATCGTGCCTGCTTGCCTGCGGCGATGATGCGTCCGCCCGTAGGGTCTGCCTGTGGCCGAACCGCGACGGCGCCTTCGGTGACGCCGATCCAGCCGGCGTCACCCGATACGCGCACCGCGAACCGGGTGCCCATTGGGCGTAGCGTGGCCGAGGCGGTTGCGACGATGAATGGGCGCGTTGGCCAGTGGTGATCCGGGGCTGTCTGGACATGGATCTCGCCACGTCGCAGGAGAACGCGCCGTTCGGTGGACGTGAAGGCGATATCGATGGCGGTATCGGTATTGAGTCTGACCTGCGTGCCGTCCGCGAGCGACAGAAGACGTTGCTCACCCACGGCCGTATGGACATCGGCCAGCCAGTCCTGCAACGGCGCGTGATCTCGCGCAGCCCATGCTACCGCGCCGCCGGTGAAGGCAACCACCAGCGCCTGGACGGCCCGGCGGCGACTCGCGGAGCGCGGCGGAGTCAGCGCCGCGTGCGCGACGGCCGTGGTCAGTGGCGATGCGACGTCGCGTAATCGCGCATTCACTGCCTCGATTCGCGCCCAGGCGCGCGCGTGGTCGGGATGCTGAGAGAGCCAATGGCGCCACGCGGCGAGGGATGCCTCATTCGTTTCACCGCCTTGCAGCGTTACCAGCCATTCCACTGCGGCGCGTGCCACGTGCGGTGGTATCCCCAGATCTTGCGCGCTCATGCGAGGGACATCGCGAAGTAGCACTGCGCGCCGGCGCGAACCAGATAGCGCTTGACCGTCGTTACCGAGATTCGCAAGGCGGACGCAATATCGGCCTGGCTCAGGCCTTCGAGCTGCGCCATCAGGAACGCGCGCTTGACTACCACAGGCAATCCGTCGAGCCGTTCAGCGATGTCGTTGAGGGTTTCCAGCAGGATCGCGCGTTCTTCCTCGGAAGGAGTCAGTGCGGCCGGCCGGCTTGCGAGGGCTTCCAGATACGCCTGCTCGAGCTTCTCGCGCCGCCACTGGTTGGCCAGCACCCGTTGGGCGACGGTCGTCAGGAACGCGCGGGGTTCGGCGATCGCCAGGGCTTCCTCACGCGCCAGCAAACGTATGAAGGTGTCATGCGCGAGATCGGCGGAGCGGTGCCAGCAGCCGATCTTGCGATGCAGCCAGCCGAGCAGCCAGCGATGGTGGCCGCTGTAGAGCGCTTGGATATCGTGATGTGGACCAGCGTCGGCGGCCATCGTCCATTCCTTGTCGCCCGACGGGCCGGCGGAGGTGAGCTTGTTTGTAAATGAGAATCGTTATTGTATGGATTGCCGCGATGTCATGCAATGCTCGGAGTGGCGTAGCTACCACGCCGAGTGTCTGGCTGCGCCTGGGGGGGGGCACAGGAGGTGAATCGAAGAAAGATGGTTAAAGCGCTCTCGAGTGCTGTCAAGGCCGGTGCTTCAGGGTGGCGGGAGGGCGCGCCAGCGCGCGGCAATCATCCCTGTCCATAACGGCCAGGCGCGGCATTGAGAAACACGTCGATGGGCTCGGGTGGTGCCCACAGATATCCCTGGCCGATATCGCACCCGAGTGCGCGAAGCGCCGCGCACTGCGCAGGCGTTTCCACGCCTTCGGCTACGCACTCCATGCCGAGATCATTGGCCAGCCGAATGATGCTGCGGCAGATCGTGGCGCGCTGGTTGCCGGCCAGCATTTGGCTGACAAATGACTTGTCCACCTTCATCTGCGTGAACGGAAGGTCCGCCAGCAGTTTCAGCGTGGCAATGCCGATACCGAAGTCGTCGATAGCAATGCGGTAGCCGAGCAGCCGCAAGCGATTGAGCGCGATGCCGAGCGCGAAAGGATCCCGAACAGTGGCTTCCTCGGTCAATTCGAGCGTCAGCCGCGCGCGCGGCACGCCGCTTGCGGCGACCACGCTTTCGAGCCGCTCCACGAGGCCAGGCCGACAGAGCGTCTGCGCCGACGCATTGACACTGATTGGCACGGTAATGCCGGCCTTGGACAGAATAATCAGAGCCGCAAGGCATCGATCGATCGCGGTGAGGAAGATCACATCGGCCGCGTCCAGCGCCTCGAGCCGGGGGATGAAGAGCGTGGGCGGTATCAGGCCCAGTCTCGGATGCTGCCAGCGGCAAAGCGCTTCCGCGCCAGCAAGGCGATCGGTCGCAATGTGAAACTGCGGCTGGAGCATGAAGACGAGCGCGTCCGGGTGGCATGCCAGATCGCGCAACTCGTTGTCGGTTGGCCCGTTGTGGTTCGCCATATTCAGCACATACTTGCTGGCTGCGACCTCTTCCAGAATGGTCTGAAGCGTTATCAATTGCAGCGGCTTGGCCAGCGCGTACACGCGCGGGAAAACGTGCTCGCTGGCGAAGGCGCGATGCGAATCGAGGATGTCTGGTGCCAGACTGCTGGTCCATGCCCAAGTCGGCGGCGTGCCAAAGAACGCGTGCTCGCGATCGCGGGTCAGCCGCGCCATCAGTTCCGGTCCGTTGCAGTTGGGCATATCGATGTCGCAGAGGACCAGGTCGAACGCCTGTTCGCGCAATGCCTGTTCCGCCTCGCGTCCGTCTGCTGCCGCGTGGGTATTCATGGCACCCAGACGATGGAGCAAGTGGCCGGCTACCGCGCGCTGGAACGGATGGTCTTCGACGATCAGGACTCGCAGGGCTTCGAATTGGGCGGGCATGGGGCTTTCTGCGATGGCAGGTGGAGAACGAAGTACTTGAATTCTACGGAGCTTTATGAGAAAGGACAGGCCATATTGGCAGAGGTAACGCCATTCGATCCGAGGTTTCTCGGAGAAAATGCAGAGGTTTCTCCACGGCAATCGGGGGCGATTCGTCCATGCTTGAGCGGAGATGAAAGCAAAGGGATGCGCAGGATGAAAACAATAGGACTGATTGGCGGCATGAGCTGGGAGTCGTCGGCCGAGTACTACCGGCTGATCAACCAGGGGATGAAGGCCCGCCTGGGCGGACACAGGAACGCCCGTAGCGTCATGGTCACTGTCTGCTTTGAAGAGATCAAGACGTTACAACATGCGGAGCGATGGGAGGACCTGGGAAGCCAGATGCAGCAGGCGGCACGCCAGGTCGAAGCCGGTGGCGCCGATTTCGTCGTGCTTTGCACGAACACGATGCACAAGCTGGCACCCGCTATCGAAGCCGTGCTCGACGTGCCGTTCCTGCATATCGTCGACCCGACCGCGGACGCGCTGCGTCGTGCCGGTATCGAACGGGTTGGCCTGCTCGGCACGCGATTTACCATGGAGCAGGATTTTTACCGCGCCCGAATGGAGCAGCGCCATGGTATCCAGGTCGTGATACCGGATCAGGATGACCGCACGCTTGTGCACGACATCATCTACGACGAACTTTGTCATGGTGTCGTGCGGAGTGAATCGCGCGCCGTCTATCAGCGCATCATTGAATCGCTGAAGGCCGGTGGTGCGCAGGGCGTGATTCTCGGCTGCACGGAGATCACGTTGCTGATCAAGCCCGAGGATTCGGCATTGCCGACATTCGATACGACCGAGCTACATGCCATGGCAGCGGTGGCGCTTGCAGCCGGGGAGGGTGGCCAGGTGGCCTGAGGCACCTTTGCCGGGATAGTTGCGACGCTCCAGCATGGACTTGTCGCCCGGGGTCGAACGTTTTCCATGTTGTTGCGTCAGGGGCCATCTTAATCTCGGACCTGTCCGCGCCGAATGGCGTGGATATCGCTGTTGCCAGGAGTAACTCCCTTTAGCCATGTTTCCCTTGCCTCAAGTTGTCCTGCGACTTGAGGCATTTTCTTGCCCTGAGCACCGCAAGGCAGCGCGGCTTGTATCGCTTGAGCGTGATGCTTGTCGCTTGTGGGTATCAGTCAAATATTCGGGCAACTGCGATGGAGGGGGGCGAGCCCTTGTGGCATTGTGTGCAGCCTTAACGTATGCAGACGTACGTTTGTCATTCGGAATGTTCGGGGTTGCGCTGATGAAAATACTCGCCTCAAATTGGAAAAACTGTTGGCTGGCATCAGTGCTCCTGTTTTCGGTCTGGTCTCCTGCCATGGCCTCCTGGTGCACCTCGGCGTCACCAACGGCCACTATGAATATTAATCTTGGCACTGTTTCTGAAAGTACCGCCAACCCTGTGCCCGTTGGATCGGCGATTTACGCCGTTTCTGGAGCCTGGGATACCTATGGCGGTCACAATGCCGGCTGGTGCAAATCTTCCCAGACTGCAAATAATCGGATCAAGGCATACGTCCGTTTCTCGATGCCAGGTGCGCCGGTGCCAGGGTTCAGGAATGTTTACCCCACGAATTTGACGGGCGTTGGCGTGCGGATCTCGATCTGGACTTATAGATCGTATTACGGCACACCCACCAGTACGACCCCTCTCCCGCTTACGATCATCGCAAACTTGCAGAATGAGCCGATAGACTCGTCCCCCGCATATGGAACAGGCTATCTGCATGTAAGCGTGGAAGTCATCAAGACTGCGCCAAACTGGCAGGCGGGAGCACTTCGATTTGTTGGAGGCGAGTTGCGGGTATCCGCAACCGATGGCGCAAGCAATAGCGTGGGTCTCACGCAAGTCAGCATTGTGGGAACAATGAATACGCGTTCCTGTTCGGTTGCTGCGGGCTCCCGAAATGTAAGCGTCAATATGCGAGAGGTTGCCTATCCAACCGGATTCAGTGGGCGTCAGGCAGGTGCTTACGGACCCACGATACCATTCCAGATTACCGTGAACTGCGTTTCCGGCCCTAGGACGTCTATCCAGTTTGATCCAGTGACGACATTGGCAGGGAGACCCAATACTATTGGCCTCACACCTGATCCATCGAATGCCTCGGGTGTAGGCGTGCAATTGCTGAGTTGGTCGGGAGTGCCGTTGCAACTGCGGACGCCACTGCTGCAGATTGAGCGGGCGCCAGATGGAGCAAGTACGTTCGGTTTCGGTGGACGATATATTTTGACTGGCGAGCCCGTAAGAGGCGGGCGAGCGAACGCAGCTTCGGTCTTCACCATGGTGTACGAGTAGGGTACGAGCAGGACGTCTCTGATTGTCTGGCCATGAACGGAGCGCGTTGCACGTCTTGGGTGCAATCGCTCCGAGAGCCCGCTTGGGCCCGTTGACTGGACCCGGTGATTCGTGGTCCCCGTACTCGTCAGTCTCTTATGCCTACGCGGCAGCTCATCTCCGCCTTGCCGGGCAGCGTTAGCTGGGCATCCGGCCCCTTGTCCCAGAACACTGCTTCACCATTACCGGTCGTGGCCGCATATCGCGCGCCTGAAGCCGCAGGCGTTTGCGTTAGTACCAGTTGTTGATCGAGCCAGCGCAGATAGGCGAATCCCGGCTCCGTCTGCACGAATGTGCCGGCGATCACGGCTTTGATGTCTGGGCAGCGGATATCGAATGGGCCGCGGCTGATGCCCTTGTCGTCCTGCGTGCGAGCGCCAGCATAGGTGTGGCGCAGTTCGTGGATGCGCTCCAGATAGCTGGCAGTGACGCAGACCCCGGCATCGCTGGCTTTCCAGCAGTCGTTGCGGCCCTTGATCCAGCCGCGCTGCGCCGCCAGAAGCGTTTTCTTCTGTGGGGCAGGCAATGACCGGGCGTCGAGCGCCAGTCCGTAGAGCCGAGTGGTTTCGCGATCGAGTCGTGCCAACGTATCGTCCTTGCAGATCAATTGCTCTACCTGTCCTTTGGCGTTCCCGCAATCGAAGCTTGGGCTGACAGCCAGTGCCACGCCGGTGGTGCCGAGCATTGCCAGTGCTACGGTCGGGACGGATAGACGGATGGGCATGGCACGGTCTCCTGAGAATGAAATCAACGGACGTTGCGATCGATAACGACGAAATGCTTGCGCACGGGCTCGATCACCTCGAACACGCCCTCGAATCCGGCGGGAATCACACAGGCGTCGCCGGGCCCGAACTCACGGGCCTCGCCGGCCAGGCTGGTAATGCGCAAGCGGCCGCTGATGACGTGGAAGAACTCTTCCTTGCCAGCGGGGAAGGCGATGCGCCAAGCGCCTGGCTCGCACGCCCAGATGCCGCAGTCAAAGTCGCCCTGAGCGGCGCTGTAGTGCGTCCAGGTGGTGCGATCAGGGTTGCCTTTCACGAGCCGGTCCGGCCGCGGATTGTCGTGGCTGGGCACCGGACGGCCCAGGAAGTCGGTCAAGGCTGGCAGAGAGGGTTGAGTTGTGGAGTTCACAGAGGAAGCGGTAAATACGGCGTAGAAACTGTAAGTGTAGTCTCATGGCCGGCCGCTTCGTTGACTCAACACTGTGCCGCCTGGGATCGCCCGCGGAATAGGCGTGGGCATAAAGCGAGAACCCGTCGCACGGACGGCACGTCGCTGAAGGGGTTCAGGATTCGGACGCCGGTGTTCGCGAAGTCCCGGACGTTGCGCGTTACGACTGTCAGTCCGTGCACCAGCGCTGTGGCAGCGATCAGCTTATCGAGTGAGTTTTGCGTGTCTGGCACGCTTAGATGGCCCCAGAGTTCGACGATCTGCGCATCGATGCCGAGGATGTTCCGGGTATGGCGCCGGTGTACGGCCAGCACCCAGTCATCCAGGACATGGCATTGCCTGTGGTCCCCGCGGAAGCGCTTGAGCTCCACGCCGCGTCGCAGTTCTCCAAGCGTGATGACTGAGAGAAAAATCTCGCGACCATTGGCGGCGGCATCCTCGAAAAATGCGAGTACGCCCGGGTTCGCCCGGGCGCGCTTGCGTTGCTCACTGATGATGTTGGTGTCGACCAGATACATGCTCGGTCGCTCCGATCACTGGACTCGCGCGAAATCCCGTTCATCGCTGGCGTCGCCGGGAGGAATCGCCAGGATGAACGCGGCAAGGGAGTTGGGCTGCGTGGCTTCCGGGTTCGAGGGCTGGTCCTGCGCTTCGACGGCGCATTGACCATCTGTCGCCCGGTTGGGGCATTGCGTGTCGGGGTGGTGTGTCATCTCCATGGTGGACCTCCTTGCTGAGTCGTTGAAGAGGTCGCCATCGTGCACCACGGCGGGGCGGAAAGTTGTGTCCGTCTGTGCCGAGAGCTATGAAGTTTGATACAGGGCAATCGAGTCGGCCCTTGTCGGCAGAAGCGGCGCCGCAAAAGAAAATACCCCGGCGCGCGGGATCGCCGGGGCAGCAAGAGTTGCCAAGTCGTTTCAGGGTCGTGTCGACTGACCCCCGGCAAGTGTGCATCCAGAGTAGCTTGCGGACCAATAACTCACTTGAGTTATTGGTCATGAGTGGTCATTTCGTGCGTGTGGGAAGGCATCGGGAGGCGCAAGGCCCAACTGTGCCAGGACATTGGCGGCAGCCTGGGCAATGCTGCCGCCATGGGCTGGCATGACGATGTGGGCAACCTCGCGGTACAGTGGGTCGCGTTCGCAAAACAGCGCCTCGAGCCGCGCGCGCGGATTGTCGGTCTGCAGCAGCGGACGGTTGCGGTTGCGCCGCGTGCGGCGCCAGATCTCGGGCAGCGTGGCGTCGAGGTAGACCACCTGGCCGCGCGCGCGCAGCATGGCGCGGTTCTCCGGACGCAGTACCGCGCCCCCGCCGGTGGCCAGCACGATCCCGCTGCGCTGCGTCAGTTCATCCAGGACGCGCGACTCGCGCTGGCGGAAGCCTTCCTCGCCCTCAAGCTCGAAGATCGTGGCAATTCGCACGCCGCAGCGCGTCTCGATCTCGTGGTCGGTGTCGAAGAACGGGCGGCCGAGCTCGTGCGCCACGGCGCGCCCGACCGTCGTCTTGCCGGCGCCCATGAAGCCGATGAAGAAGAGATTGTCTCCGGAGGTTTGCTGATCCAAGATCGCGCGCTGGACACTGGTACCTCTGAACGGTAGCACGTATGGGGCAACTTCACCGGCGCCCGGGGCGACGCGGCCGGGCTCAGTGTCCGGACACCATGGCCCCGCCGGTGTCGAGGGGGGCCGCGCCCCGGGCGCCCACATGCTTGACGACCAGCGCGGCAGTGGCGGCGAACGCCGGGATCGCCAGCAGCGTGAAGATGACGTCGAAGCCCAGGTGCAGGCGCAACAGCTCGGCGCCGAGCAGTGCGCCGGTGATGCCGCCGAATCGTCCGATGCCGAGCATCCATGCCACGCCGGTCGCGCGGCCTTGCGTCGGATAGAACGCGGCGGCCAGCGACGGCATCGACGACTGAGCCCCATTCATCGCGGTGCCGGCCAGGAAGATCAACACGCCCAGCACCACCTGATCGCCGCTGGCGACCTGGCCCACCGCATAGATCAGCACGCCGGTCAGGGCGTAGGTAATGGCGATGACCTTGTTCGGATTGAAGCGGTCCATGAACCAGCCGGCTGCGATGGTGCCGATGCCGCCGCCAAGCGGGAACAGGGCGGTCAGGAACGACGCACGCTGCAGTGAGAATCCGGCGTCTTTCATCAGCGTCGGCATCCAGCTCGTCAGCAGGTAGAAGATCACCAGCCCCATGAAATAGGTGAGCCACAGCATGGTCGAGCCCAATCGATAGCGCGGCGCCAGCACGGTGCCAATGGCCGACGACGACGCGGGCGCGGCCTCGCTGATCGTGAAGGCGCTTGCGCTGCCCACGCGGGCGCCGGTCACGCGCGCCAGCACCTGCCGGATCTGGTCGGTGGGGTACTGGCGCACGACCATATAGCGGACCGACTCCGGCAGCGTGGTCACCAGCACCACCGCCAGCACCAGCGGCACTATGCCACCGAAGACCAGCACGCTATGCCAGCCGAACTGCGGGATGATCGCCGCCGCGAAGAAGCCGCCAGCCGCCGAGCCCAGCGGGAAGCCGCAGAACATTGTGTTGACCAGTACCGCGCGGCGGCGCGCTGGCGCGTACTCGGACATCAGCGTTACTGCGTTGGGCATGGCGGCGCCCAGGCCGAGGCCGGTCAGGAATCGCAATACAGTTAGCCACCAGATCGTCGGCGCAAAAGCCGTGGCCAGACTGCAGGCACCGAAGAAGAACACGGACAGCACCAGCACCTTCTTGCGGCCGACCCGGTCGGCCATTGGCCCCGCGAAGATCGCGCCGAAGGCCAGGCCGAACAGCGCTGCGCTCATGACGGGGCCAAGTGACGATTTCTCGATACCCCAATCCTGTACCAGGGCCGGTGCAACGTAGCCCATGGCCGCCGTGTCAAAGCCATCTACGGCGACGATAAGGAAACATAGGACCAGGATGAGCCATTGATAGGCGGAGAAGCGCTGGCTGTCGATGAGCGACTGGACGTCCAGCGTACCGGTTGCTGAGTGCGGGGCATGGGACATGATTGTCTCCGTTTCGGATCTGTCGGCGACCGCTCTCGCATTTCTGACGGGCGTTTGACGCGGCCGTTTCGCCTTTATTGTTCTAAAGGCGAACCACTGTTCTCAATAGGAACGGATCATACGCAGCGTTTTGGCGCGCGAAATATCGGCGTAAACCCGCAAGACACAGTTGGCTGGAACCCGCGCATCCGCCGCGACACCGCTTCGGAAAAGGGCATGCGGGGAATGCGGGATACCGGAAAAAAGCCGCGCGGGCCGGTAGCAAGTGCCGCCAGCAACCCTATCGACTCGCCGCGATGCGGCGGATCGTATCGGCGAATGCTTCCGCCACCGGTTCGAGTGTGCGATCGCTCCGGCGGAGCAATCCGATCGGCTCTTCGGTGCCTTGCGTGTCGAAGGACAGCAGCACCAGTTCGCCGGCCGCGACGGCGCGGTGTGTGGCCGAAAGCGGTGCCGCCCAGACGCTGTCGCCTTGCAGCGTCACGAGCTGGCCCAGATAGCCATCGGCCGTTTCCAGACAGCCGGCCGGCAAGGCGAACCCGTGTCGCGCCAGCAGGCTCTCGGTGCTGTGACGCGGGATCGAGCCCACCGCCGGCACCACCATCGGCCAGGCCAGCACGTCCCGCATCGTCGGGCGAGCATTGCCGGCAAGCGGGTGGCCCGCCCGCACGGCCAGCACCAGCGGCTCGGCTGCGAGGGATTCGAACCACAGCCCCTCCATCGCGGCGGGGTCGTCCATGCGGCCGATCACCACATCGAGCACGTCAGCCTTGAGCAGGTCGATCAGCGTCCGGTTCATGCCGCTTTGCACCGCGAGTCCGACTTCCGGATGATTCGCGCGGAAGTCAGTCACCGCCTCGAGCAGCAAAGCCGGGACGACGCTCGGCAGCGCACCCACGCGAATGCGCTCCTGCCGCGCGGCGTCAGCGCCGGTCAGGCTGTCGGCCACGGCGTCGAGGTCTTCGAGCACGCGCAGCGCCTGGCGCAGAAAGCGCATTCCGGCGGCGGTCAGGTCCGTGCCTGCTCGCTGCCGCACCAGCAGCCGGGCACCGACCAGTTCCTCGAGTTCGGTCAGCGTCTTGGAGACGGCCGGCTGTGTCAGGCCGAGGCGCTCCCCGGCCCGGCCCAGATGCTGGGTTTGCGCCACGGTGACGAAGCAATGCAGATGGCGTAGCCGGATCCGGCTGCGGAACGTGTCGATGCGGGCTTCACGTGACGTCGGGCTACCATGCATAACAAAAAATCATTCAAATTGCGTAAAAACTCAATTTACATGACTTATGCCGTTGAATACAGTCGAGCCCATTCGCTCACACAACACCACCACGGAGACAGCGCGATGCCCCCACGCTCCGCCCGCCCGGACCAGTACCGTCGGCCGTACTGGAACACCCAGCCCGAGTACCGTTTCGATCCGTATGCCTCGACGCAACTCCGCTCGCCGAGCCAGTCGCTGATCGCCTTGCCGCAATCGCTTTCCGAGGTCACCGGCCCGACCTTCGGCCCCGAGTTTGTCAGTGAGGGCGATAACGACCTGACCGTAGGCAACGGTGGCGAGCCGATCGGCGAACGTATCCTGGTGACAGGCCGCGTGCTCGATGAAAACGGCCGCCCGGTGCCGAATGCGCTGATCGAGGTCTGGCAAGCCAACGCCGCCGGCCGTTACGTGCACAAGCGCGACCAGCACGATGCGCCGCTCGACCCGCACTTCTCGGGCCAGGGTCGCACCATCACGGATGCCGACGGCCGCTACCAGTTCAAGACGATCAAGCCGGGCGCCTATCCATGGCGCAACCACCATAACGCCTGGCGGCCGCAGCACATCCATTTCTCGTTGTTCGGCAACGCGTATGCCACGCGGCTGGTCACGCAGATGTACTTCCCCGGCGATCCGCTGCTGCCGTTCGATCCGATCTTCAACTGCGTGCCGGACGAGAAGGCACGCAATCGGTTGATCTCGACCTTCGACTGGGAAAACACCGCCCCCGAGTACGCGCTCGGCTACCGTTTCGATATCGTGCTGCGCGGCCGCGATGCCACGCCGATGGAGTAAGGCCATGCTGTACGCCACCGCATCCCAGACCGTTGGACCCTACCTGCATATCGGCCTGACCGGCCTGAACTGCGCCGACCTGACCGCCGACGCGCCCGACCTGACCGCGCAGCGCATCGTGATCGAAGGCCGCGTTATCGATGGCAACGGCGAGCCCGTGCCCGATGGCATGGTCGAGATCTGGCAAGCCAATCCGGCTGGCCGCTATCGCCATCCGGAAGACAAGCGCGAGCTTGGGCTGGTCCCTGGCTTTACCGGTTTCGGGCGAGTGCCGACCGAGGGAGACGGGTCGTTCCGCTTCGTTACCGTCAAGCCCGGCGCCGTGCCCGACGTGGAAGGCCGTCCGCAGGCGCCGCACATCATGGTGTCGGTGTTCATGCGCGGGCTGGTCAAGCACGTCGCCTCGCGCATCTACTTCCCCGAGGAAACCGCGGCCAATGCCGCCGACAGCGTGCTGGCGCTGGTGCCGGCCGAGCGTCGCGCCACGCTGATCGCGCAGCCGAATGGCCAGAACAGCTACCGCTGGGACGTCGTGCTGCAAGGCGCGGGCGAGACCGTGTTCTTCGATATCTGATCTGATGCACTGCAAGCAGGGCGCGGGGGTTTCCCCCGTGCCCTGCTTTGCATGACAATCGGCGCATTACCACCGGTTTGCCCCCACCGACGATGCCCACGCTTTCTCGCCTGACCAACCCGATGTTCGGCAGTCCCGCCGTGCTCGAGGTCTTCTCTGATACTGGCACCGTACGCCGGATGCTCGATGCCGAGGCCGCGCTCGCGCGTGCCGAAGCGCAGTGCGGCGTGATTCCCGCCACTGCCGCCGCCGTCATTACTGAAGTCTGCGCCAGGGTCGATGTGATCGACCTCGAGGCGCTGGCGCAGGCGGCGGTATCCGCCGGCAATCTCGCCATCCCGTTCGTCAAGCAATTAACTGCAGCCGTCACCCAGCGCGACGCCGACGCTGGCCGCTACGTGCATTGGGGCGCAACCAGCCAGGACATCATCGATACCGCGCTCGTGCTGCAACTGCGCGATGCCCTGCGCGAGATCGTCGTCGATTTGCTGCGTGCGGGCGATGCCTGCGCGACGCTGGTCGCGACCCATCGCGCCACGCCAATGGTGGCACGCACATGGCTGCAACACGCGCTGCCCACCACGTTTGGCTGCAAGGCCGGCGGCTGGCTCGATGCCTTGCGCCGCGATCTGATGCGGCTAGACCACGTTCGGGCGCAGGCCCGCGTGATCCAGTTCGGTGGCGCCGCCGGCACCCTTGCCAGCCTGGGCGATGACGCGGCAGCCGTGGCGGCCCGCTTCGCCGCTGAACTCCAACTCGATGTGCCCGCGCTGCCGTGGCACGCGCATCGAGATCGCCTGGTCGAAGTGGCTACCGCGCTCGGCATGTTGACCGGCACGCTGGGCAAGATGGCGCGCGATATCTCGCTGATGATGCAGACCGAGGTTGGTGAGGTAGCCGAGCCATCCGGCCCGGGACGTGGTGGATCGAGCACGATGCCCCACAAGCGCAACCCGGTGGGATGCGCGGCGGTGCTGACCGCGGCTACGCGTGTGCCACCGCTGGTGGCGACGATGCTTGCGGGCATGACGCAGGAACATGAGCGTGCGCTTGGTGGCTGGCAGGCCGAATGGGACACGCTGCCGCAGATCGTCACGCTGGCGGCAGGCGCGCTGCGCCAGATGGCGGACGTCGTGTCCGGGTTGCAGGTCGATAAAGCCCGTATGCGCGCGAACCTCGATATCACGCATGGCCTGATCCTCGGTGAGGCAGCCATGCTCGAACTGGGGCGGCGCATCGGCCGGTTGCAGGCTCATCATCTCGTGGAGCAAGCTTCGCGCCGCGCGGTGGCGGAAGACACCACGCTGCGTATCGCGCTGGCCCGCACGCTGGCCGAAGATCCGAAGCACGCGGGGCTGCTCGACGACGCCGCGCTCGACCGCCTGAGCGATCCCGCGCAGTACGCTGGACAATCCGAACGTTTCGCCAATGCCGCCGTTGCCAACTGGCAGGCGCTGCGCGCGAACCAGGATATCCAAGAGAACCAAGACCAGGCCTGACAGGAGACTCCCTTGCCTTACCTCGATCAAGCCGGCGCCCGGCTGTTTTACACCGTCGACGGACCGGAAGACGCACCGGTCATTGTTTTCTCGAACTCGCTCGGCACCGATCACATGATGTGGCAGCCCCAGGCCGACGCGCTGGCCGGCCGTTTTCGCGTGGTGCGCTACGACGTGCGCGGCCACGGCCGATCCACTACCACCGAGACTTCGCTGACGGTGGAGACATTGGGCCGCGACGTGCTGGCCATCCTCGATGCGCTTCACATCGACAAGGCCGTGTTCTGCGGCCTTTCGATGGGTGGTCTGACTGGCATGTGGCTCGGCGCGTATGCGCCAGAACGCTTCTCGAAGATCGTGCTGGCCAATACCGCGCCGAAGATCGGCACGGCCGAGTCCTGGAACACGCGCATCGACGCGGTGATCCGCGATGGCCTGGGCGGCATGGTCGATGCATCGCTGGGCCGCTGGTTCACGCCGACGTTCGTCGCCACGTCCGGACGCGCGCTCGATGATCTGCGTGCCGTGCTGGCAGGGCTCGATCCGCGTGGGTATGCGGCGAGTTGCGCCGCCGTGCGCGATGCCGACCTGCGCGAGGCGGTCAAGACGATTCCGGTACCCGTGCTGGTGATCGCCGGGAGCGACGATCCGTCGACCACTGCGGAAGAGGGCAGGGCACTGGCCGCGGCCATTCCCGGGGCCATCTATATAGAGCTCCACGCCGCGCATCTCTCGAACCGAGAGCAGCCGGGGCGCTTTACCGCCGCGCTGCTTGACTTCATCAACGGCCGCCTGCCGGTGACTGACGATCATGCGCGCTACGATGCGGGCCTCGCCGTGCGTCGGGAAGTGCTTGGCAGTGCGCACGTCCACCGTTCGCTGCAACGGCTGACGCCGCTGAACGAGGAATTCCAGAACCTGATCACGCGCTATGCCTGGGGCGAGATCTGGACGCGCGAAGGGCTGCCACGTCATTCGCGCAGCTTGATCACGATCGCGATGATGGTGGCGCTGAACCGTTCCGAGGAACTGAAGCTGCACCTCCGCGCAGCCGCCAACAATGGCGTCACGCGCGACGAGATCAAGGAAGTGCTGTTGCAGACCGCGATCTATTGCGGCGTGCCGGCGGCCAACTCGGCCTTCCACATGGCCGAAGAAGTCTTTGCCGAAGTGGATCGCGCGCGCGGCTGATGCTCAGGCGTCCGCCACGCCTGCCGTATCCGTCGCGTTCATGGCGTCCTTGATCGCGAACGCTGGCAGGCGGGCACGGCCCGATTCGCGGAATGCGGTAGGCGTCTGCCCGGTCAGCCGCGCGAAGAAGCGTGAGAAGTAGCCCGCGTCCGAGAAGCCGAGTGTCATCGCGATCTGTTTGATATCGAGATCGCTGAAGAGCAGGTCGCGCTGCGCTTCGGCCAGCACGCGTGCGTGAATGAGCTGCAATGCGCTATGCCCGGCCAGTTGGCGGCAGATGCGGTTGAGCTGCGTCGGCGTGACGCCGATCGCCCCGGCGTAGTACGCGATGTCATTCTGTTCGCGATAGTCGGTCTCCAGCAGTTGCTGGAACTGCCGGAAGTGCCGGGCCGGCCGGCTGCCGGCCTGCGTCTTCGCCGGGGCCGACGCCTCGGCGATGCGCGCGATGCCCACCAGCATCAGCGTCAGCAACGCCGATAGCGATGCGCCGCGCCACGGCAATACCGATTCCATCTCCTCCCTGAACAGCGCCAGCGTGCCCGCCAGCGCGTGGCGTCGCGCCACGCGGTCATGCCGTGGGTGCTCGAACAGCGGCACCGTCCCAGGCAAGCCGGCCAGCAACGTGCGCAGGTAGGTGTCGGTCATCGTCACGATGATGCCGTCGACGTCGGGCGCGAACACGAAACCATGCACGTGGTGCGGTGGCACCGTGATCAGCGACCCGCTTGCGAGTCGTTCCTTGCGGCCCTCCAGCAGGGCTTCTCCGCTGCCGCGATGGATGTACAGAAATTGAAGGAAGCGTTCGTGCCGGTGTGGCTTGATCTCCCACGCGTAGAGCTGGCTGCGCGAGGCGATGGACTCGAAATGAAGCTGATCCAGCAGGGGCTCCGAAGAATTCACGCCATAGAGCGAGTAGGTCGGAACGGTTCTCATGGGGGCATATCGGGTGAACCCTGAATGTTCGGATTGTCACTTCGATGGTTCGATCTGTCCATTCCTGCATGGCGCGCGAGGCTCTATCGTTAGGCCCAACAAATACATACAAACCAGGAGACTCGCCATGGCCCCCAATGGCTCGTTCAATTCCCGTTCCACGCGTGTCGCCATCATTGGTGCAGGTCCTGCCGGGCTGCTGCTTGGGCAGTTGCTGACTGTCGCGGGCATCGACAACATCGTCATCGAGCAACGCAGCCCCGAGTATGTCCTCGGCCGCATTCGCGCGGGCATTCTCGAATGCGTGACGGTTGAGGCGCTGAAGCGTGCCGGTGTTGACGGCAGGCTGCGTGAGGAAGGATTGGTGCACCACGGCATCGAACTGTCGTTCGGCGGCGAGCGCCACCGCATCGACTTCCATGCGCTGATCGGCAGTGACGTCACCGTCTATGGGCAGACCGAGGTCACGCGCGACCTGATGGCCGCGCGTCAGGCGTCGGGCGTGCCGACGGTCTATGAAGCGGAAGATGTTTCGCTGCACGATTTCGACGGCAATCGCCCACGTGTGTGCTATCGCAAGGATGGTGTAGAGCATGAGGTGGTCTGCGACTACATCGCCGGTTGCGATGGGTTTCACGGCGTCAGCCGCGCCAGCGTGCCGGAACCGTCAAAGCGCATCTTCGAACGTGTCTATCCGTTCGGCTGGCTTGGCATTCTTTCCGAGACCCCTCCGGTGGCCGACGAACTGATCTACGCCAGCCATGAACGTGGATTTGCGCTGTGCAGCATGAGGTCGAAGACCCGCAGCCGCTACTACGTGCAGGTGCCGTCCACGGAGAAACCCGAGGACTGGTCCGATGCCCGCTTCTGGGACGAACTGCGTCATCGCCTGGACCCGGCCGCCGCAGAGGCGCTGGTCACGGGCCCGAGTATCGAAAAGAGCATTGCCCCGCTGCGCAGCTTCGTGTGCGAGCCAATGCGCTACGGCCGGCTGTTCCTGGCGGGCGATGCGGCGCACATCGTGCCGCCAACAGGCGCCAAGGGACTGAACCTGGCCGCCAGCGACGTGCTCTACCTGGCCGATGGCCTGATCGCGCACTACCAGCACGACGACTCGCACGAACTGGATATGTACTCGGAGAAGTGCCTGCGCCGCGTCTGGAAGGCGGAGCGTTTCTCGTGGTGGATGACGTCGTTGCTGCACCGCTTCCCGGACGCCGACGCGTTTGCGCACCGCATCCAGCAAGCCGAACTCGACTACCTGGTCGGCTCCGAAGCCGCATGCCGTTCGCTCGCGGAAAACTACGTAGGCCTGCCGCGCTGAGCGCGGCGAGGGTTTGCTCCGGCGGCCCATGCAAGGGTGGTCGAGAACCCA
This sequence comes from Cupriavidus sp. UBA2010, assembly GCF_002335265.1. Classification (NCBI taxonomy): domain Bacteria; kingdom Pseudomonadati; phylum Pseudomonadota; class Betaproteobacteria; order Burkholderiales; family Burkholderiaceae; genus Cupriavidus; species Cupriavidus sp. UBA2010. The sequence continues at coordinate 235,075 of NZ_DDCI01000023.1, read as the reverse complement.
TATCAAGGGCTGTTAGCATGGCGGACGCCGATAGTAAGGAGACACCATGCGTCCCGTACGTCTAACCGCCCTCGGACTGATACTGACTGCCGTGCTAGCCGCCGGCTGCGCGACCCAGTCCGACGCGCCTCAGGCCGCTGCCACCGGCAAGCCCCAATGGCAGCGGGTGCATCTGGGCCAGGGCTCGGGCTACGACTTCCCCGTGTACGCGAACCATCCGCTCGGCGGCGACATGCGGGGCATCAGGGAGGTCGTGTTTATCCAGCATGGCCTGCGCCGCAATGGTGACGGCTACTACGCGACTGGCGCGGAGTTGCTCAAGGCCAGTGGCCAGAATCCCGATGAAGTCCTGCTGATTGCTCCGAACTTCCCCGGCACGCCCGATGCCGCCAAGCATTTTGACAACATGCCCGTATGGACCGTGCAGGGCTGGATTTCCGGCGAGGATGCAGCATCGGGCGTCAAAGTCAGTTCGCTGCAGGTGCTGGACGACCTGGTGGCCTATGTCACCGACAAGTTGCGCTTCCCCGCAGTGACCAAGGTGACCGTGGCTGGCCATTCGGCCGGGGCACAGATCGTGCATCGCTACGCCGTGCTCAACAACGTCGACGAAGCGGTGCGCGCGCGCGGCATCGATCTGCGCTACGTGGTGGCCAACCCTTCCTCATACCTGTACTTCACGCCGGATCGGCCCGTGGCGCCGGACTACAAGCGCTTTGCGCCATACAGCACCGCAGTGTGTTCCGGCTACGACAAGTACCGCTATGGCATGCAGGACATGGTGGCTTATGCGAAGGGCGCCGATGGCAAGACGCTCTACAGGCGCTACATGCAGCGGCAGGTGACGTATCTGGTTGGCAGCAAGGACAACGATCCGAACCATCGGGTTCTCGACAAGTCGTGTGGCGCGGAAGCCGAAGGGCCGAGCCGCCTCCAGCGGGCGCGCGCGTACTGGCGCTATGACAGCTTCCTCGGTGCGCCGGACCAGACCAGCACCCATCGTTCGTTCGAAGTGGTCGGCGTGGGGCATGACCAGTCGCGCATGTTTGGCTCGCAGTGCGGGGCGCAGGCCGTGTTTGGCATGGCCCCGGCCGCGAATGCCGGCGGCGCGGCCTGCAGGGCGCCCCAGTTGTAAGCCAGCGGGGGCTGCCGGTCTCGTGGCGGACGAGGTCGGCGGGAACGGAGCGGGATCGGCTAAAGTAAAGGTCGCTTTCGCGCGGCGCTTCGGGGCTGCGCGGCGGGCCTTCTCCAACCACCTGAGCCTATTCCATGTCTGAACCTGTAGTCGAACGCGTGCTCCTGACCAATGACGATGGCATCGATGCGCCGGGCCTTGCCGTGCTGGCGGAGGTCGCCGCCACGATCGCGCGCGAAGTCTGGATCGTCGCGCCCGAGCACGATCAAAGCGGCACCTCGCACTCGATCAGCCTGCATGATCCGCTGCGTATCACCGAGCATGGCCCGCGCCGCTTCGGCATCAGCGGTACACCGGGAGATTGCGTCGTGATGGCAGTACGCCACGTGATGCGCGATACGCCCCCGGACCTGGTGCTGTCCGGCATCAATCGCGGCGGCAATCTCGGGCTCGAAACCGTGTTCTCCGGCACCGTCGGCGCAGCCATGACCGGCATGCTGTTGGGCATCCGCTCGATCGCGCTGAGCCAGGTTTTCAAGGATCGCAATGCGGTGAAGTGGGGGACGTCCCGGGCGCTGGCAGGCGATGTGATTCGCCGCCTGGTGATGGCGGGCTGGAGTGATGACGCGTGTCTGAACGTCAACTTCCCGGACGTTGAAGCCGATACGGCCGGTCCGCTGACGGTATCGCGGCAGGGCGTCGGGCTGATCAACGCAATCGACGTCCGCGCGCACGTGGACCCGCGCGGCTTCCCCTATCACTGGTTGCAGTTCTCGCGCGGCCCGAGGCCCGACGTGGACGATGCGGAGGCGATGGTGGTGGCGCGTGGCGCGGTGTCGGTGACGCCGCTGCGCTTCGAGCGCACCAGCGAGGAAGCCGCAGTGGCGCTGGCGGACAACCTGACGCGGGCCTGAGCGCGGCGCAAAGGGGGAGGGGCGAGTCCGAGGTAAACCTCGGGTAGCCCCTCTTGCCAGAATTTGTCAGTGACGATAGTCTTCGGTTTGCATACAAAAAATGAACGCAAAACGGAGACAAAGATGGAGCTTGCGGCCCAAATCCCCAACCTGCTCAACGGACTGGAATGGTCGGGCTGCGCCCTCGCGATGAGCGGCTCCTTCCTTGTCGCACTTCACAACCGCGCGTCGCGCTGGGGCTGGATTGCCTACATCTGCTCGAACCTGGTGTGGAGTGCCTTCGCGCTGGCTACCGGCACCTACGGCTTGTTCGTGCAGCAGCTCGGTTTCACGGCGACGAGCCTCTATGGGCTCTATCGCCACACGCGCTATTACCGCGAACTGGCTGCCCACACGCCCACGGCTGCTGCAGCGGCCTAGTTCTCCAGCGCCACGTGCGCCGCGAATCCGGTCTGTCCCGGCGAGATGTCCGACCGCAGGATCAGTGACGGAATCTCGTACTGGCCGCCGTTCTGTGGCCGGAAGGCGATGGGTTCCGTCGTGAACAGCGTGTCCAGCCGCTGGCCAAGCTTTTCGGTCACCGCGGCATAGCGATCGCCGTCGATCCGGCCCGACCGAAATACCAGGAAGGGCGGCAGCACGTCGAATCCCGGGTAGTACAGGATGCCGTGATGGATCGGGAACAGGATGTCCTCGATCGGTCCGTTGATCCCGCGCGCATCGTAGTGGGATTCCCACCCCCCAGTCGTCACCATCAGCATGGCGCGCTTGCCTGCAAGCGTGCCCTCGCCATATCGATTGCCCCAGCGCGAATCCGAATGCTCGCCCACACCGTAGGCGAAGCCAAAGGCATAGACGCGCTCGATCCAGCCCTTGAGGATGGCGGGCATTGAAAACCACCAGAGCGGGAACTGCAGGATCACCGCGTCGGCCCACTTCAGCTTTTCCTGCTCGCGTGCGATGTCGGGACTTTGCAGTCCGTTCTCGAATGCGTGCTTCGAGGCGAGCGACGGATGAAACGGCGTGCCATTCGCAGGTGCCAGCGAGTCGCCGGCATCGAGCGGCGCCTTCCATTGCATGGCATAGAGGTCCGAGACCCGCACCTGATGGCCTGCCGCTTCCAGCCGTTGCACGGCGAAGTCCTTGAGCGAGCCATTCAGCGATTTCGGTTCGGGGTGAGCATAGACAAGCAGTACGTTCATGTCGGTGTCCTGATGACTGAGGATGGGTCAGGACCAAGATTAGGTTCGCCTGAGCTATATTGGAAATGAATTCCTAATATTCCAGGTATTGCCATGATTAATTTGAGGCGCCTCGATCTGAATCTGCTCGTCACACTCGACACGCTGCTGGCCGAGCATAACGTCACGCGCGCGGCCGAGCGGCTGCACTACTCCCAGCCCTCGGTGAGTGTGCATCTGGCCAGGCTGCGAGAGATCTTTGACGATCCGCTTTTGCTGCCCGGGCCACGTGGCATGCGCCCCACCGCCCGCGCTGAATCCCTGCGCGAACCGCTGCGCGAGGCGCTGGCCGCGCTGGAGGCGGCCATCTCGCCGGAGCATCCGTTCGACCCCGCCGAGGCCACGCAGACATGGCGCATTGCCGCCACCGACTACAGCGAAACAACCGTGTTGCTGCCGGCGCTGGCCGGCTTGCGCGAGGCCGCGCCCGGCACCCGCATGGCGGTCGTTGAACTGGCGCCGCCACGGATTGCACGTCAGGCGGAGCAGGGTGACGTCGATCTGGTGTTCCATATCACCACCGATGCCCCGGAAAGCCTGCATCTCCGTCCGCTGTTCACCGAGCGCTTCGTGCTGGCCGGCCGTCGTGAGCACCCACGCCTGAAGCGCAAGCCGACCATCGCCCAGTTCTGCGCGCTGGAGCATGTGATCGTGTCGCCTGAGGGCGGGGGATTCGTCGGCGCCACCGATGAGGCGTTGGTCGAGGTGGGGCTGTCGCGACGGGTCGTGCTGTCCGTGCCGCACTTCCTCTACCTTGAATCGGTGCTGGCCAACACCGATCTGGTCGCGATGCTGCCGGCCCGGCTGGTGCGGGACAACGACCGGCTGCAGATCGTCGATGCGCCCGTGGAGGTGCCGGGATTCGAGATGTCAATGTTGTGGCACGAGCGGGTTCATCGCGACCCCGCGCATCAGTGGCTGCGGGAGTCGATCGCGGCGGCGGTGCGATAGGTGGGGCCCGGATGGCTCCGGGCCCGTGATGGCGGTGTGATGGCGGCCGCCGGATGACAGTCAGATGTCGTCGGGATGACGTTGAATTGTCGATGGGGATGTCTGCAGGCGTTAGTTGCAGGCCGTTCCGGGAACTGGCTTACCCGTGGCCGTCAGGCCCTGGCAGGCATCGCCGACCATCAGCGCGGCATCGCCCGATTGGGGTGTGGTCAACCGCAACTTGCCTGCCACGGTACAGCAGTTGCGCGGCGCGCTCGCGGTGGTGGACGCGGGAGTCAGCCTCATGGCCGACTGCGCGGGTGGTGCCGCCTGTGCCGGCTGCACAGGTTGTGCCTGTTGTACCGATGGTCCCTTGGCAGTCGCGGCGTCGGAGTCGTCGCTGTCGGGCGCCATGCACTGGCCCTGCTGACAGATTCGGTCGCCCTTGCACTGCATGTCGTATTGGCAGCCCGCCGCGGCTGCAGGCGAATTCCAGGTAATGGTCACGGCGGCGATGAACAGGATGCTACGCAGGGACATATCCCCTCCCACACACGAGTCGCGGCACCCGGGCCGTGGTTCACGGGTACGGGACGCGGGCGTCGCATAACTTCAGCATAGGGCGGCGCATCGTGCGCCGATAGCCCTGCGCGCAGTACGGATGCGATGGAATCGTGGGATCGACCACCATGGCGCGACCGTGCGCGGAATGTGCACCGATCATCGGGCGATGGGGGCGTCGATGGTGTGTCAATGATGTGTCGATTGTGCGCCGACCGGCCTTTTCATCCACACCGGGCCGTGCCCGGCAAGCAGCGCCGTTTTGCTTCACAATAGCGCCTTCGCGCCGCGCGGAGCACGCTGGAGCCCCCGAGACAGGACGCAAGATCCTGTCCGCCAGTGAGCGGCGACAAGCTATGACAAGTGCTTCGCAATCTCTCTGCTCATGACCGCCCCACACGGAAACTTCGACAACGTTCCCGATCTCACCCGTTCGTCCCCGAATTCATCTACCGAAGGCGATGCCGCCACGGCCCGTGATCGCGCGGCTGACCGCCGTGCCTTGCTGGCGCTTGGCGTTGGCAGCTTTGGCATTGGCACCGGCGAGTTCGTCATCATGGGCTTGCTGCCCGACGCCGCGCGCGATCTGGCAATCACGATTCCCGAGGCCGGCCACCTGATCAGCGCGTACGCGCTGGGCGTGGTCATCGGCGCGCCATTGCTGGCCGTGCTGGGCGCGCGCTGGCCACGCCGCAACCTGCTGATTGCGCTGATGAGCGCCTTCGCCCTGGGCAACTTCGCCAGCGCGCTGGCGCCGGGGTATCTGCCGATGCTCGTCGTGCGCCTGCTCACCGGATTTCCGCATGGCACCTACTTCGGTGTGGCCGCATTGGTGGCGGCAAGTCTGGTGGCGCGCGAGCGCCGCGCGCAGGCCGTCGGCCTGGTCATGCTCGGGCTGACCGTGGCGACCCTTGTGGGAGTGCCAATCGCTGCCGGCATTGGCACGTGGCTGGGTTGGCGCGCCGCGTTCGTGATCGTCGGCGCCATCGGCGCGCTCACGGCTTTGCTGGTGTGGCGCTGGGTGCCGTTCGTGCCCGCCGATCGCCATGCAAGCCCATTGCGCGAACTGTCCGCGCTGGCGCGCAAGCAGGTCTGGTTCACGCTCGGCATTGGCGCCATCGGCTTTGGTGGCATGTTCGCGGTGTTCAGCTATGTCAAGCCGACGATGCTCGAGGTGGCGCATATGCCCGCCAGCGGTATTCCTATCGTGCTGGCCTTGTTCGGCGTCGGCATGGTGGCCGGCAATCTGGCCGGCGCGAAGCTGGCGGACAAGGCATTGATGCCGACCGTCGGTGGTGTGCTGCTCTGGTCCGCGCTGGTGCTGGGCGCCTTCGTGTACACCGCGCCATACCCGTGGCTCGCTTCGCTCAATGTGATGTTGGTAGGCACCGCCGTGGCGCTGGGCCCGCCGTTGCAGATCCGCCTGATGGACGTGGCTGGAGACGCTCAGACGCTGGCCGCCGCGCTCAATCACTCGGCGTTCAATATGGCGAACGCGCTCGGCGCATGGCTGGGTGGCGTGACGATCGCCGCCGGTCTCGGCTGGACCTCAACTGGCTGGGTCGGGATGCTGCTGGCGCTGGCCGGTATGGTCGTGTTCGGCTGGTCACTGATGAGTGCCTCTCGCCGTGACATCACCGTGACAGCCTGAGCAAGCCTCCTGGGCGCGGGACCGGAGGCAGGATCCCGCGCCGTGCTCAGGACGGCCAGAAGAATCAGAAGATCGAGTCGTCGTTCCGGTAGTCGTCGTCGACGAAGTCGTCCAGACCATTGTCGAGGTTGCCACTGTCGAGGTTGCCGTTGTCGGCCAGCAGCGCATTGCCGCTGCCACCGTTGCTGCCGTTGTTACCGTTGCCGTCCTCGTAGTAGTTGTTGATCACGGTCTCGGTGGGCGCCGAACCCATTGCCGGTTGCCCGAAGAAGCCGCCACCGCTGTTGCGGTGGAACAGATTTTCGATGCCCTGGAATAGCATCGCGCCGCCCGCGACACCCGCCGCCGTGGTGGCGATGCTGCCAAGCGTGCCGCCCAGGCCTCCGCTCAGAAACCCGGGCCGGGCCGCTTGCGGCGGCTGCGGGGCGGGTTGCGGCGCGGATGGATACTGCGGGGCGGCCTGATATGGCGGCGGCGCGGACGGAGCGGCGCCGGGCATCGGGCGGTTGGGGTGGTTGCCCCAGGCGTTGGCGTCATCGATAAAGCTGCGCGAGCCCTGGCCCTGCTGCATTTGCTGAACCTGCTGCTGGAGCGATGCAATCTGGGCCTGGGCATTCACCAGTGCGCGATCAAGCAGCATGGCGCGCTGTACGAGCAGATAGGCGGCGTCGGGCTGCCGGGCGGCCGCATCGGCGATCATCGCCGCGGCCTGCGGGTCCTTGCCATCGGCGCGAGCCTGCACGAGTTGGCTCAGGAAGGTTTCCAGTGCTTGCATGTCTTGAGGGGTCATACGTCACCTTTCCAGGAGGCGGTTGCGGTACGGCTCCACTGTAGGGACCAAGACTTAAACGAAACTTAAAGGCGCGTTGCGCTGCACGATGGCGCTACACTTGGCTTCCCTCAAGGTTTTCCGGGAGGCGACATGCCTGAACCGCGCACCCTCTATCCCGCTACCGAACCCTACGAGACCGGCACGCTCGACGTCGGCGATGGCCACGTGCTGTATTACGAGCGCGTCGGCACGCGCGGCGCCAAACCGGCGGTGTTCCTGCACGGCGGGCCCGGTGGCGGCATCTCGCCCGATCATCGACGCCTGTTCGACCCCGCCCGCTACGATGTGCTGCTGTTCGACCAGCGCGGCTGCGGCCAGTCGACGCCTCATGCCGAGCTGGAGGCCAATACCACCTGGCATCTGGTCGACGACATCGAAAAACTGCGCGAGCGGATCGGCGTCGAGCGCTGGCTTGTGTTCGGGGGATCATGGGGATCGACGCTGGCGCTTGCCTACGCGCAGACACATCCTCAGCGTGTGAGCGAACTGGTGCTGCGTGGCGTCTATACGGTGTCGCGGGCCGAACTCGACTGGTATTACCAGTTCGGCGTATCGGAGATGTTCCCCGACAAATGGGCGCGTTTTCAGGCCCCGGTGCCGGAGGCGGAGCGCGGCAACATGATGGCCGCCTATCGGAAGCTCCTGACCGGCGGGGACAAGGCAAAGCAGGTCGAGGCCGCGCAGGCCTGGAGTGTCTGGGAAGGTGAGACGATCACGCTGCTACCGGACGCCGATATCAGCACCAAACATGCCGACGGACATTTCGCGCTGGCATTCGCGCGCATCGAAAACCACTACTTCACACACGGTGCCTGGCTTGACGACGGGCAACTGTTGCGCGACGCGCATCGTCTGGCCGGCATCCCTGGCGTGATCGTGCATGGTCGCTACGACATGCCTTGTCCGGTGCGTTACGCCTATGCCCTGCATCAGGCCTGGCCGGACGCGGATTTTCATCTGATCGAAGGCGCGGGCCATGCTTGGAGCGAACCCGGCATTCTCGACCAATTGATTGCCGCAACGGACCGCTTCGCCGGTAAGGAATAAGTCACATCGCCCGGGCGTGGCGATCGAACGATCGTGCGCCTATACTGGATTCTGCTGCGTTGCACAAAAATCACCTGTCGCGGGTGTCATTGCCGCGAATCGCACCAGAATCTGGAGAGCGCCATGGTTCCTTGCGAACTCTGCAAGAGCCTGCTGGGTCGTCCCGGTTATGTTCCGCCACACCCCCGCCTGATCCGCACCGGCGATGCCATATCCGGCACCGGTGCGCAGGCCTTCCTCTACACATGCCAACGGTGCACCCAGGTGATCGCGCTCGCCACCCATGACGATGGCGCCGATTATTGGACTGGGCACGAAGGAGCAATGGGCTGACGGGGTGATGGGGTGACGGGGAGTCGACTCGTCCCAATCTGCGCCCCTGATCTACCACCCCCATTTACGTCCCCAATGCCTCCATATTTTCCAGCCGCAGCGTTTGTGGCGCCGACAGCGGAATCTCCTCGGCGCGAAGCCGCTTGAGGATCTCGAACAGCAGGTCGCTCTTGGTGCCACCAGCGATGCGGGGGCTGTTCACATAGCCGGTGACGCTCAGCGTGATGCCGTTTGGCGCCAACTGGCTAAACGTCACCGATGGCGCGGGGATGTCGAGAATCGCGTCGTTCTGGCGGTAGACGTCGAGCAGCAGGTCGCGCACGGCTTCGGGGTCGGTGTTCAGTGGGAACGTCAACTGCAGCGTGGCCACGCCTTGCGTGTTGTTGTGCATCGTGACGTTGCGCAGGTTCTGCGAGATCAACTGCGAGTTCGGCACGATCACGGTCGAGCGGTCGGCCAGCTGGATTTCCGTCGCGCGCACGTTGATGCGACGGATATCGCCTTCGACGCCAGCCAGACTGACCATGTCGCCTACCTTGACCGGGCGCTCGGTCAGCAGGATCAGTCCGGAGACGAAGTTCTTGACGATCTCCTGCAAGCCGAAGCCGATACCGACCGATAGCGCGCTGACGATCCACGCCAGGTTTTCCCATTTGACGCCCAGCAGCGAGAGCGTCAGCAGTACCAGCAGCACGTAGCCGATATTGCTGAACAGCGTGATCAGCGATGCACGCAATCCGGACTCCGAGCAAAGCTTCGGCAGCAGTTCCGCATCGAGCCATCGTCGTACCGAGCGTAGCAGCCAGATGCCGACCACCAGCGCGATCACCGCGTTCATGATGCGGTCCGGCATGATGTTCAGCGCGCGTAGCTTCTCGCCGCCGAGCATGGCCAACAGGCTGTTGAAGAGATCGGCGGGAGTCGTGCCGAAGCCGCCGGTAAGGAGCGCCAGCACGGCCAGCAGAAGCAGCACGCTGGAGCCAAGACCGGAAAAGACCGTGGAGGCCTGTTCGAGCTGGGTATCGCCGGCGCCGAACAGTTGCTTGATGACGCGTCCGCCGCCGTACTGGGTGGAGAACGTCGCCTCACAGATGTCGCGCGTCAGTTGCGTGAGCAGGTAGAGGCTGCACAGCACGATATCGAACCAGACCAGTTCGTAGGTCAGGAAGCGCGCGATGCTGATGTAGCCGATCAGCAGCGCGCTGAACGAGATCGCCACGGTCAGCGTGACGCCGAGGTGGATCAATCCGACGAGCGTGGCGCGGGCTTCGGGCTGTTCTCCGGCGGCGAGCAGTTCGGCGCGCACGCGACTGGCTCGCAGCAGTGCGGCGCCAATCGTCAGCACCACCACCAAGGACACAACGCCTCTGCCGAGCAGCGTGACCGGCAGGCTCGTATCGGCCATGCGGCTGAACTGCTCGAGCGTACCGGCCAGCAGGAGCAAGCCGGCCAGCACCGTCGGGAACGGTTTCATGGCGAGCGCCAACCGATCGGCAAGCGCAGGCAGCCGCCATGAAGCATGCCGCGTGCAGAGCAGGGCGCGGCCCAGGCCCGCGATCAGCGCGCTGGTCATCGCCAGCTTGGCGATCTCGTTCAGCAGGTCCTGAAGCTCGGGCGGGACGTCTTCGCCGCCGGTGAATGCCGCGAATGCAATGCGCACGCCGATGGCTGTGGCGATCACCGTGGCCAGTGTCGTGGCGAACGCCAACGCGCTACGTCGGATGCGGGCCTCGGGCAACTGCGTCAGGCAGAGCCACGCCGCGCCGCGTTCGAGCAGACGACGCCCAAGTGTCCACGCGGCCAGCGCGATTACGAGCAGGATGACCGTGGTCGCCCGTTGCCCAGGCGCCCAGGCGTGCTCGAACATCGGGACGATCTCGTCGGTGAAGGCGCCGGGCCGCTCCGGGTCCTCCGGCGCGCGGCCAAAGAGTGGCTTCCAGAACTGGGGATTCAGGATGCTCTCCGAACGCAAGGCAAGCTGATCCTTCATCTGCGTGCGTTGCAATTTGGCCAGTTGTTCCTGCAGGTGCGCGATGTTGTCCTTGCTGTTGGCCGCCTGCTTCAGTTCGTCGTCGAGCTGCGTCTTGCGCGCGGTGAGTTCGGCGCGCTGCGCGACCACGGCGGGGGCTTCCTTTGCCTTGCCGGTTTCGGGCGGCGGGCCTAGCACATCAAGCTGGGATTGCAGCTGCGCGCGTTGCGGCGTCAGTGATGCAGCGAGCTTGTCGACATCGGTGGCCAGTTGCTTGAGGTCGTCGTCGAGTCCATTGATTTTGGTGCGCCCCAAGGCGCTGGAGGCCTGCTGCTTGATCTGGTCCTGCGCGGTCTGCAGGCGCTTGAGTTCGGCAACGGCCTCCGCGTGCGTCAGCACGGGAATCTGCTGGGCCTCGGCGTCCGAGGCGCTTTCCGCGGCAAGCGCGGGGGCGGCGACATGAAACAGTGCGGCCAATACAAGGCTCAAGGCGAGCCTGGAAATCTTGCTCATGGCGAATTGCACTTCGTGGAAATTTTCCGGGTCCGTCAGTCCCGGCAGGCAGTGCCGGGCGCGACGCGCCAGGATGGACAACGAAAGCGCAGCCGCGCATGGTGGCCGGCCTGCCGCTTTCAACGAGTGCGGGCTGACATGCGGATGGGATGCCGCCCGGCGGAGGAGTCTGAGTCTGAGTCAGAGTCTGGGCGCGTCAGTTACGCACGACGCGCCCGTCGTGGAAGACCGCATTATACGTACGCGTATGCATCACACGGGGTGTACAGTACCGCTTGTTTCACAGCCAAACGTCTTGTTACATCTCACTGTCGGTATCGTACGGACCCCGACAATCCCATCAGGAAAAAGGCCCCCCATGACGCTCGCAATCGATCGCTTCGACCATATCGTGCTCAATGTGAAGGACGTGGAGACCAGCGCCGCGTGGTACGAGCAGGTGCTCGGCATGAAGCGTGAGGACTTCGAGTCACGTTCCGGCAAACGGGTATCGGTGAAGTTCGGCCAGCAGAAGATCAATCTGCGTCCGGTGGGCGAAGACACCGTTGCGTGGTTCACGGGTGTGCATCCAACCTCCGGCAGCGACGACCTCTGCTTCATCACGCACATGCCGCCGCAGGAGGTGGTTGCGCATTTCCTGGCCCACAAGGTGGCCGTGGAAGTCGGTCCGGTGCAACGCACCGGGGCGCTCGGGCCGATCACATCAGTCTATTGCCGTGATCCCGATGGAAACCTGATCGAGGTGGCGAGCTATCCCGCAGCATGAAATACGCATTACCCCTGGTTCTTGCCCTGCTTGTCCATCCAGTCGCCAATGCAGCCGTCGGTAATGTCCAGGCCGGCAAGGAGACCTTTGCCCGGCTCTGCGCCTCATGCCACCGCGTCGGCCCGTCGGCGCGTGGCGCATTCGGACCCCAGCTCAATGGCGTGTTCGGTCGCAAGGCCGGCAGTACGGCGGATTATCGTTATTCCGATGCGATGAAGGCGTCGAACGTGGTCTGGTCGGTTGCCACGCTGGGCGCCTTCGTGCAGTCGCCGGGCAAGGTGGTGCCGGGCACGAAGATGCGTTTCTGGGGCATGAGCGATCCGCAGCAGATCGCCGATCTTCTTGCTTACCTGCGCACCTTCCAATAGCGAGAAAGGTGGAGGCAAAGGCGGAGGCAAGGGCGGGAGCAGGAAGAGCAGGGCGGCGCGTCAGCGCGGCTGGAACACGATGATGGCCATGCCACCCAGCGCCACCGCCACGCCGGCCAAATCCCAAGGACTCGGGCGCACGCCATCCACCGCCCACAGCCATGCGATGGCCATCGCGATATAGACGCCGCCGTAGGCTGCATACACACGGCCGGAGGCGTCCGGATGCAGTGTCAGCAGCCACGCGAACACGGCCAGCGATGCGGCGCCGGGCAGGAGTACCCACGGGCTCGTACCCTGGCGCAGCCAGAGGTAGGGCAGATAGCAGCCGAGGATCTCGGCCAGCGCGGTAAGCAGATAGAGTCCAACGGTTTTCATCCCGGTTTTCAGCCTTTTCCTTGTTCCTGCTGTCGTTTCAGATGGCCTGGCGCAGCGCCGCTGCCAGCCCCGTCACCAGTTCGTTTTCCTGCGACTCGCGCCGCCACATCAAGCCCACGGGTGGCAGGTCCCACGAGAGCGAGAACGGCAGCATCGCGGCATCGCCCAGTTCGACCAGTTCGGCCCCAACTGACCTCGGCACGATCGTGATCACGTGCGGCTGGCTGCGTAGCAGCGTGGCCATCGGCTTGACCGAATAGGTTTCGACGATCGGCAGCGGCGGCGCCACGCCGGCCAGCGCGAACATCGTATTGATCGTGCGGCGCACCGGCGTATGGTGCGGCGGCAGTATCCAGTCCAGCTCGGCCAGCCGCTTCCAGTCCAGTCCGCCGCGCGACAGCCGCGCGGCAGCGCGTGACGGTACCACGAGCACCGGCTCCTCGCGATAGAGCGGTTGCTGGACAATGTCTTCCCCGGCCAGGTAGAACGATCGCGCGATCGCGCAATCGAGTTCATGCTGGCGTAGCGCGACGACCAGTTCGTCGGTGGTGCCTTCCCTGACCAGCACCGAGATGCGCGGCGTGCGGTTCAGCCCGTAGGCGAGCGCGGCATCGAGCACGGCGCGCGCCGTATAGGGGATGGCGCCGATGCGCAGCCGGCCGCGCAGACCGGCCTCGATCACGGCCAGCTCGCGCCCCAGCGCGTCAGCGTCGGCCAGCGCCATGCGCGCATGGCCCAGCACTGCCGTGCCGGTTGCGGTCGGCTCCAGGCCGTTGCGGGTGCGGGTGAACAGCGGCGTGGTGAAAATGTCCTCGATTTCCCGCAGCGCCTTGGTCACGGCCGGCTGTGACAGGTTCATTTCGGCCGCCACGCGCGAGATCGAGCGCTGCCGCTCAAGCGCAAGCAGCAGCGGCAGGTGGCGCAGGCGCAGCCGGGAGACGATGTTGTGCAGCAGCTTGTCGGTGGCGATCGGCATGGCGGCAATGGAAAGGAGTCGTATAACCGAATGGTAATGCACCGATAAGTATTTGGCTCTTGGTGGTTATTTCACTTGCCTATACTCGACTACATTCCGATCCAGCCATTGCGCGCACACTTCATGTTCACGACACGCCCCGAGATCGTCGGCACGTTCGGCGTTGCTGCTTCCACCCACTGGCTTGCCACGCAGACCGCCATGGGCGTGCTCGAACGTGGCGGCAATGCGTTCGATGCTGCCGTGGCAGCCGGCTTCGTGCTGCAGGTGGTGGAGCCACATCTGAACGGGCCCGGCGGTGAGGTGCCGATCCTGTTCTGGAGCGAGCGTGAGCGTGCCGCGCGCTCGGTCTGCGGCCAGGGCCCTGCCCCGGCGCTGGCTGATCCGGAAGCGCTGCGCAAGATGGGCATGGAGATGATGCCCGGCATCGGGCTGATGCCGGCGACGGTGCCGGGAGCGTTCGGCGCATGGATGACGATGCTGCGTGATCATGGCACCTGGTCGCTCGCCGACGTGCTCGCACCGGCCATTGGCTACGCGCGCGACGGCTTTCCGCTCGTGCCCCGCATCTCGCAGGCGATCCTTGCCGTGCAGGCGTTGTTCCGCGACGAATGGCACAGTTCGGCCAATACCTGGCTGCCGGACGGCAAGGTGCCGCGCCCCGGCAGTTTGCACACGCTGCCGGTGCTGGCCGATACCTATACGCGCATCGTGACGACTGCGATCGCGCAGAGCGACACCCGCGAAGGCCAGATCGACGCGGCCATGCGCTGCTGGTATCAGGGCTTCGTGGCCGAGGAGATCGACGTGTACTGCCGCAACACGCCGGTACGCGACACCACTGGCGAAAAGCACATCGGCCTGCTGCGCTTCGAGGACATGGAGCACTGGCAAGCCACGGTCGAGGCGCCCGTCTCGCTGGACTTTGGCCGATACAGCGTGGCCAAGTGCGATATCTGGAGCCAGGGTCCGGTGTTCCTGCAGCAACTCGGGATGCTGCGCCATGCGGGGCTGGAGGCTCACGCGCCAACATCGCCCGAGTTCGTCCACACGATCGCCGAGGCTGCCAAGCTGGCGATGGCCGACCGCGCCGCCTGGTATGGCGATCCGCGCTTCGTCGATAGCCCGCTGGCCACGCTGCTCAATCCGCACTATCTGGCCAGCCGCGCGGCGCTGATCGGTGATCGGGCGGCGCTGACGATGTGCCCCGGCGCGCTGGGTGGCCGCGCGCCGCGTATGCCTGACCCCGCCGTGGCCGAGCGCACGCTGACCGCTGCCGATACGCGCTTCGGCGTGGGCGAGCCGACCTTCGCCGCGCTACCGCCGGTAACCGAATGGGCCGAACGGGAGCTGTTCGTCGGCGACACCTGCCATATCGACGTGATCGACCGGCACGGCAACATGGTGGCGGCCACGCCTTCGGGCGGCTGGCTGTCGTCGAGCCCGACGATTCCGTCGCTCGGCTTCGCGCTCAACACGCGCCTGCAGATGACGTGGCTCGAACCGGGCCTGCCCAACACGCTGGCGCCGGGCAAGCGGCCCTGCACCACGCTGTCGCCGTCACTGGCGATGCGCGACGGCGAGCCCTACATGGTGTTCGGCACGCCCGGCGGCGACCAGCAAGACCAGTGGTCGTTGGCATTCTTCATGCGCCACGCGGTGCATGGCATGAACCTGCAGGAATCCATCGACGCGCCCGCCTGGCATATCGACCACTTCCCGCAGTCGTTCTGGCCGCGCCAGACCACACTGAACCGCATCACTGTCGAATCGCGCTTTCCCGCTGCCACGATCGAAGCGCTGCGTGCCCGTGGGCACGAGGTTCGCGTCGGTGATGACTGGTCAGAGGGCCGCATGTCGGCCTGCACACGCGAGCGCGACGCCAGGGGGCGGCTCGTGCTGCGCGCCGGCGCCAACGCGCGTGGCATGCAGGGCTATGCCGTCGGCCGCTGATTCACGCACGACATTACCGAAGACCGATACAGAAACAGAAACCGAAGGGGGTTGGAGATGAAGTCCGAGATGAAGTCCGTACTGAGAAGCCTGCTGTGCGGTGCCGCCGCATTGACGATGTCGTTTGCGAACCTGGCCAGCGCGGCCGATGCCTGGCCGACCAAGCCGATCACACTGATCGTGCCGTGGGCGGCGGGTGGTTCGACGGATATCCTGGCGCGCACGCTGTCCGAGCAGTTGACCAAGTCGCTCGGCCAGCCGGTCATTGTCGACAACCGGCCGGGCGCTTCCGGCAACATCGGTTCGGCGATGGTGGCACGCGCGAAGCCGGACGGCTACACGCTGCTGATCGGCTCGATGAGCACGCACGCGATGAACCCGGCGCTGATGCCGAACATGCCGTTCAAGGGCGTGGATGATTTCACGCCGCTGGGATTGCTGGCCTATGTGACCAACACGATGGTCGTGAACGCGTCCGTGCCGGTGCACAACGTCAAGGAACTGATTGCGTACGCGAAGGCCAATCCGGGCAAGGTCGCCTACGCCAGCGCGGGCCCCGGCTCCACCAATCACCTGAGCGCGGTGCTGTTCGAGAAGATGGCTGGCGTGCAGTTGCTGCATGTGCCGTACAAGGGTGGCGCGCCGGCCGTGGTCGATACAGTGGCGGGCCAGACGCAATTGCTGTTCTCGGCGGGTACCCAGACGCTGACGCACGTGAAGTCCGGCAAGCTGCGCCTGCTGGCCGTGACCGAAGCCAAGCGCTCCCCGCTGCTGCCCAATGTGCCGACGGTGGGCGAGACGCTGCCCGGCTACGAGCTTTCGGTCTGGTACGGCGCCTTTGGCCCGAAGAACATGCCTGCGGAACTGGTGACGCGCTTGAACAACGAGATCAACCGTGCGATGGCGTTGCCCGACGTCAAGGCCAAGATGGAGTCGATCGGCGTCGAGACGGCGACGTCCACCCCGCAGGAATTCGGCAAGATCCTGCGCCGCGATGCGGACCGCTACGGCAAGCTGATCCGCGAACTCGGCATCCAGGGCGAATGATGGCGGGCGCAGCGAACATGACGTTACCGATGCATTGGCAGGCACAACTGAATGCATTGCTGGACCGCCTGCGCGATGCGGCCACGCCGCAAGGCGCGATGGATGCCGTGGGGCAGGCCACGCTGGCGATGGTCGGCCCCGGCCTGCTGACGATCAACGCATGGCACGCGAGGACGGGCGAGATCGAACGGCTATGGTCGTCCGACCCGGCAGCCTATCCGGTGGGCGGCAAGAAGATCAAGGGAGATACGGTCTGGACGCGTCAGTTGCTGGTGCGCGGCGAGGTCTTCGTCGGCGAGGGCGACGAGGCGCTGGCAGCGGTGTTCGACGACATCGCCGTGATTCGCGGCCTTGGCCTGAACGGCGTGGTCAACGTGCCGCTGAGCCGACGCGGCGCGGTGATCGGCACGTTCAACTATCTGGCGAATGTGCAGGCGTGGACGGCCGATGAGATGACTGCGCTGCGGCTGCTGGGGCAGCTTGTGGTGCCGGCGGTCGTTGAAGCGATTGCCGGTTGAAAGGCCGACCCCGTTTCTACTCCGTTGTGCTTGCGCTCCAGAACGCCTGACTGACCACGCTGGTGCCGCCGAGTCGGGCGACGATCGCGTCGAGCGCGTCGCCGTCCACCGAGGTGGCCACCAGTGCTGCCTCGATTTCCACATCCTGATCGCCGAACGCGCGGACTTCCAGGTCGCGCGTTGGATACTGCGCGGCTTCCAGCGCGTCTTCGAGCAATCGCATGGCGGTCTTCTGGTACTCGCGTAGCGTGATCACATGCACGGTGTGCGTGACTTCCACGGCTGGTGTATCCATCGGCTGGCGGTTGATGCGATCGGCCACGGGTCGCAGCATCGTGTTAGCGGCCAGGACGAACAATGCGCCGATGCCCGCTTCGAGAATCAGGTCCGCTCCCGCACAGGCGCCCACCGCCGCCGAGCCCCAGAGCGTGGCCGCGGTGTTGAGCCCACGCACGTTGCCTTCCTCGCGCATGATCACGCCCGCGCCCAGAAAGCCGATGCCCGATACCACGTATGCCACCACGCGTACCGCGCCCTCATGGCCGGCGATGTGATTGGCAAGATCGACGAAGATCGCGGCGCCCAGCGCCACCAGCACGTTGGTACGCAGGCCGGCCGTGCGCTGGCGGTACTGGCGCTCGTAGCCGATCATTCCGCCCAGGACGAAGGCGGCGGCCAGGCTGATGGCGGTGTCGAGCAGCGATTGTGGATTGATGTTCTGCAGGGCTTCCAGGGACATGTTCGAGGGCGCATCCGTGCGGGCAGAGACTGGCGCGATTGTGGCACAGGCACTGCGCTGCCTGACACCCGTGGGGGTTTCATGTTCCTGTCATGAAGCTGGATCTCCGGGCCAGATGCCGGTCCGCAGCGCCTGCGGCGATTCGCCGCCGGGCATGAAATCCCAGCGCAGCGGCAGCGCCCGATCGCGGCGCACGATCTGCCGGGGGAAAAAGCGCCACAGCCGCTCCGCACCCTCGACAGTGCTGATCTCGGGCGAATCGGTGATGACCTCGGCGCGGCCCGTCATCTGCAGCAGGTCGCCGGTCGGATAGCTGACGAACACCAGTCCCGCCACCGGATTCACCAGCATGTTGCCAAGCGTATTGAAGAACGTATTGCCGGCGAAGTCCGGAATCGTCAGGCTGCCGTCGGCATCCACGCGCACGAATCCGGGTCGGCCGCCACGATGGGAGACATCCACCTGGCGTCCTCCCGGCAGATCCACATAAGTCGCGACGAAGAACGAATCGGCATGGCGGATCAACGTCCGCGCCCTAGCATCGAGCGCGGTCAGGATCTGGGGCGCGACGGTGCCCGGCGTCGCGGGGTCGCGCGTGACCACGAACTCGCGCTTCTGAATGTACTGCGGGCAGTTGCCGAAGCTTTGTCCCACCGTCACGCCAAAGCCGCGCGCGTCATCGCGGCGCACGGTGCCGTTCAGCCGGTTGCGGCGGCGGGTCATTGGGTCAAGGCCGAGCAGTGCGATGGCGTTGCCGTCTTCCATACCACTGTCGGCGGGATCATCGGCATCGCGCGGGCTCGCGACTTCCAGCAGATACGGATTGGGCGATTGGAGGAAGCCTGGCTGTCCCGCGCGCAGGGTGGCCCAGACCTGGCCGTCCGGGGCTACCGCGCCGATGACGATGGAGGGCAGCATCGCGAAGAACTCGCGATGCTGGTCGGGCATGTAATCACGCACCACGCGCGGACCCACTTCGGCCAGACGCTCTTCCACGCCGGCGCGCGATTGCAGGATGCGCTCGCCGGTATGCCAGGGCGTGCCGGGCAGCAGCTCTGCATGGGGGGCAGGTTGACGGTTCATGGCGCGCTCCAGGTGGCGACTTCTCAGGCAGGCGATTTCAGGCTGGCGGATTCAGGCTTCGAGTCCGACCGGGCTTTTCACAATCGGGACGAAGCCCGGCAGCGCCTCCACGCGTGCCAGCCATTGGCGCACGTTGCCGTAGTCCCGCAGATCGACAAAGCCCTCCGGCGCCCGCGCGGTATAGCTGTAGAGCGCCACGTCTGCAATCGTTGGCTGATCGGCGGCGATCCATGGGCGGTCGGCCAGCGTATCGTCCATGCGCTTGAGCACGACGTGGGCCCGCGCGACCGCATCATCCAGATCGTACGGCGCGTTGAACAGCGTGGCGATGCGCGCGCGGGCCGGTCCGAAGGCGATGTCGCCAGCGGCGACCGACAGCCAGCGTTGCACAGCCGCTGCCGTCGTCGGTGCTTCGGGCAGCCAGTCGGTGCGGCCTAGCTTCTTGCTCAGGTAGACCAGGATCGCGTTCGAATCGGGCACGACCGTCTCGCCATCGACCAGCACCGGGATCTGGCCGAACGGATTCAGCTTCAGGAACTCGGGCGATTTGTGCGCGCCGGTCATCAGGTCCACTTCGATCAGTTCTGCCGGCTGGCCGAGCAGGGACAGGAACAGCTGTGCGCGGTGGGCGTGGCCGGAAAGCGGGTGCACATAGAGTTTCATGGTCGGGACGTCCTTGGATGCGATGGTTCAGCGCCACGGCAAACGCCGGGCTCGCATCAAATATAGGGGCGTCCCATGCCACGAAAAATGGCCGGGGGAAGAAGTGACTCTTGCGGATTCGAGAAGAATCCGCGGAGAACCTGACGGTGGGGCGTCTTACGGATTCAGCGACGCCGTGCCGCGCAGCGTATCGACAGCCAGATCGATGAAGGCGCGCACCTTGTGCATGGCGTGGCGGCCTTCGCGATGGATCACGTGGATCGGCAGCGGCGGTTGCTCGAACTTGTCGAGCACGATGCGCAGCTTGCCGTCGCGGACTTCGTCGGCGATCTGGTAAGAGAGCACCGCCGCCAGCCCGAAGCCCGCAACCGCCGCACCAATGGCCGAGTCGTTGGTCGAGGTGGCCAGGCGCGGCGTCAGGCGCGTCGGCGCGCTCTCCCCATCGCGCATGAAGCGCCATTCGGGCAGGGTGGAGATACCCGTGGTCTGGATGACGGTGTGGCGGGCCAGATCGTCGGGCGTGGCTGGCGTGCCGACGCGGGCCAGATAGTCAGGCGCGGCGCAGACCACGCGGCGTACCCGACCGACAGGGATGGCCTGCAACGACGAACTGGGCAGTGGGCCGATGCGGACCCCGACGTCGATGCCTTCCTCGACGAAATTGACGTTGCGGTCGATCAGCAGGCATTCGGCATCGACTTCCGGATAGCGTCGCAGATACTCGACCACGATCGGCGTGACGAACCGACGGCCGAACAGGACCGAAGCCGTGATCGACAGCTTGCCGCGCGGCGCGGCATGGGCGCCCGTGGTGGCAAGCTCGGCTTCCTCGATCTCGGCCAGGATGCGGCGGCAGTTTTCGTAGTAGGTGGCGCCGGTTGCCGTCGGGCGCACCAGCCGCGTGGTGCGCGTGAGCAGGCGCACGCCCAGGTGTGTCTCCAGTTCGGTGATGACGCGGCTGACCACCGAGAGCGACACGTCGAGCTTCCGGGCGGCGGGCGTGAAGCCGCCCGCATCCACCACGGTCACGAACGTCTTCATGGCCTGCAGGCGATCCACCGTCGTTCTCCGTCAGGCGGTGGGGCCGTTGCTGCCGATATCGCCGTTCTCGTCGATACCGTGCGCGTGCAGGTCCCAGCAGGCGATAAACAGCGCGGCGATCAGCGGCCCGATGACGAAGCCGTTGAGCCCGAACAGCGCCATGCCGCCGAGCGTGGAGATCAGCACCACGTAGTCCGGCATCTGGGTGTCCTTGCCGACCAGGATTGGGCGCAGCACGTTGTCGACCATGCCGATCACCAGCACGCCGAACCCAATCAGCACCAGGCCCGTGACCGTCGAGCCGGTCAGCAGGAAGTAGACCGCGACGGGCGCCCAGATCAGGCCTGCGCCCACGGCGGGCAGCAGCGACAGGAATGCCATGATCACGCCCCAGAGCAGCGCGCCCTGGATACCAAGGACCGCGAAGATGCCGCCGCCGAGTGTCCCCTGCACGAGTGCCACAGCCACGTTGCCCTTCACGGTGGCGCGTACCACGGTGGTGAACTTCTGGATCAGGTGCTGCTTGTACAAATCGCTGAGCGGCACGGCCGTGCGGATTTTGCGGGACAGCCGCGGGCCGTCGCGAAGCAGGAAGAACAGCAGGTACAGCATGATGCCGAAGCTGATCACGAACTGGGCCGTATTCTGGCCGATGCTCAGTGCCCGCGTGGCCACGAACTGGCTGGCCTGCAACGCGCTGGCGCTCAGCTTTTCCTGCAAGTCCGCGATGCTGGTCAGATCCACCTTCGCCAGCAGTGTGCGCACGTAGGGCGGCAGGGCGTCTACGGCGCGCTGAAAGTACACGCCGAAATTCAGTTGGCCCGAGCGGATGCTGTCGTAGAGGCTGGCGCCCTGGTTGATCAGCGAGGCGGTGATGATCGTCAGCGGCAGGATAACCAGCACCAGCACCAGCAGCAGTGTGAGCAGCGCTGCCACGTTGTTGCGCCCACGCAGCCCGGCCGTCAGGCGCCGTTGCAGCGGGGCGAAGATGATGGCGAGGACGGCGCCCCAGAAAACAGCGCCATAGAAGGGCAGCAGAATCCAGAAGAACGCGATGGAGACCGCCGCGAGCAACAACAGGAACGTCTTGTGATACAGACCGGGTGAATCGGCCATGGTGGAATCCTTAAGCGCAAGCCAGCAGCCATTCTACGATGCCGTGAGATCGCCACCCGTGACATGTGCCCAGGTGTGGCCGCACGGCCGTGAATGGCCCTATTTGCGCTGTCCGGGCTCCGCTACCGACCGGGCGGCCGCCAGATTGGCGGCGATCCGGCCGGCGGTCTGCGAATCCGGGGGCAGCAGCCGGTACAGGTGCTCCCAGTAGGCGATCGCGCCAGCCTTGTCGCCGCGTTCGGCGGCGGCGCTGGCGGCCAGCGCCAGCCCCTTCGGGTCGTCGGGGTCGAGCCGCAGCGCGGCGTCGATCTGTGCCATCGCCGGGCCTTCGAGCGATCCGCCGTTGACGCTGGCCAGCACGTCCGCGTAGTCGGAACGCAGCGACGCCACCTCTGGCTCCAGCGCCACCGCGCGGGCGAATGCCTCCGCCGCGTCGTCGTTGCGTTCGAGCACGATGTACGAACGCCCCAGCATGACCCAGCCCTCGGCGTCGTTCGGATTCTTGCGCAGGCGTGCGGCGAGCTGGTCGACCATGTCCTCGACGCGGGCGGCCGTCAGGGTGACCTCGCCATCGGGGCCGTGAGGTCCATCGTGCGCCACTGCCGATCCGAGCAGCGATACTGGCGAGCCCAGGTGCAGATACAGCGCGACGGCCACCGGTGGCAGCACGGTAAACAGCATCGCATTGGTCAGCGGCGACTGGCGGCGCGCGGGCGATTGCATGTCCCGTTCCGTCTCCTCCACGGCATCGCCCGCGGCCATCTGGCGGCGCCTGCCGCGCCAGAGCCAGGCCAGCACCGCCACGAGCAGGAGGAAGGGGCCGAGCCACAGCAGCCACGTCTGCGGCTTGAACGGCGGCTTGTAGAGCACGAAGTCGCCGTAGCGCTGCACCAGATAGGTCTTGATCGCGTCGTCACTGGCCCCTTGCGCCATCTGGGCCCGGATCTGGCGGCGCAGGTCGACGGCCAGATCGGCGTTTGAGTCGGCCAGTGTCTGGTTCTGGCAGACCAGGCACCGAAGCTGCGAGGAGAGCGCCAGCACGCGCGCGTCGAGTTCCGCATCCGTCAGCGCGAATGCCGCGCCGGCATGGAGCGCAATCAGCAGCGTCAGCGTGGAGAGCCAGGTTCTAGGCACGGCCGCCCCCGTTTTCGAGCGATTTCAGGAGTGGCAGCAGCTTCTGTTCGAGGACCTGCTGTGTGACCGGGCCGACCTGGCGATAGCGCACCACACCCGCTGCGTCGATGATGAAGGTCTCCGGCACGCCATACACGCCAAGGTCGATGCCGACGCGGCCATCCGCATCGACGGCCGAGGCCTTGTACGGGTCGCCCATCCGTTGCAGCCACTCCAGCGCCGCACCGCGCGTGTCCTTGTAGTTCAGGCCATAGAGCGGCACCTGCGTCTGCCCGGCCATGCCGAGCAGGACCGGATGCTCGGCGCGGCACGCGGTGCACCAGGACGCCCAGACATTCAACACCCAGACCTTGCCGCGCAGGCTGGCCGGGTCGAATTTTTGCACGTTGGCGTTTGCAGAGGTTTCAAGTACCGGCAGTACGAATGCGGGCGCAGGCTTGCCCACCAGCGACGAAGGCAGCTCGCGTGGATCGTGGCGCAGCCCCGCCGCCAGGGCGATCACGATCGCCAGGAATACGCCCAATGGAAGCAGGAAGCGCATCATGCTTCGGACTCCTTGCTGGCCGGCAGCGTCAGCGGGGGCGTGGCGGGGCGAGCCCCCGCATCGTCATTGGTCGTGACCGCAGACGTGACCGCCATCGCCGGATGGCGCGCGCGATATCGGCGGTCGCTGGCGGCAAGGAGTCCGCCCAGCGCCATCAACGCGCAGCCGCCCCAGACCCACGAGACGAAGGGCTTGACGTAGACCCGCAGCGCCCAGCGGGCATCGGCGGACGTGGCATCCGACGAATCGCCGAGCGCGACATAGAGATCGCGTGCGAGCCCGGTGTCGATGGCGGCCTCGGTGGTCGGCATGTCCTGGCTGCGATAGACGCGCCGCTCGGTGGCTAGCGTGGTGACCGGGCGGCCCTGCCGCGTCACCGTAACCGTGCCCCGCAGCGCGTCGTAGTTCGGTCCCCTGACCGGCGCCACACCGTCGAAGCGGAAATCGTAGCCGCCCACCGCGACCGAATCGCCCACGCGCATCGACAACTCGCGCACGCTCTCCTGGCTCTTGACCAGCGTGACGCCGGTGATGAACACGCCCACGCCGATGTGGGCCAGCAACATGCCGTAGTAGCCGGCCGGCAACTGGCGCAGGCCGGAGCGCCAGTCGCGCGCGTGCCGCATCTGCGTGGCCAGGCTGGCCAGCCCGCTCATTGCGCACCACGCGGCCAGCGTGAGGCCGAGCCCGGTCATGGCGGAGCTGTTGCGCAGCACGGCCAGCAGCCCGAGCGCGATGACCGCACTTGCCACGGCCGCCCAGCGCAGGCGCCTGGCCATGTCGGGCAGGTCGCTGCGTCCCCAGCGTGCCAGTGGGGCGGCGCCCATCAGCAGCACGGCGGGGGCCATCAGCGGTACGAACACCTCTTCGAAGTACTCGGGGCCGACCGATACCTTGCCGAGGTCCAGCACGTCGAGCAGCAACGGATACAGCGTGCCGAGCAGCACCGCCGAGGCGGCCACGGCCAGCAGCACGTTATTGGCCAGCAGGAAAGACTCGCGCGAGGTCAGGTTGAAATCGGTGCGCTGGGTCAGGCGGGGCGCGCGCCACGCGAATAGCGCGAGCGCCAGCCCCGTGACCAGTCCCAGCAAGGTCAGGATGAAGATGCCGCGCCGGGGATCCACCGCGAACGCGTGGACCGAAGTGAGCACGCCAGAGCGGACCAGGAACGTGCCGAGCAGGCTCAGCGAGAACGTGAAGATCGCCAGCAGAGCGGTCCAGGCACGGAACGCGCCGCGCTTTTCGGTGACCGCCAGCGAGTGGATCAGCGCGGTGCCGGCCAGCCAGGGCATGAACGACGCATTCTCCACCGGATCCCAGAACCACCATCCGCCCCAACCCAGTTCGTAGTAGGCCCACATGCTGCCCATCGCGATGCCGATGGTCAGGAACATCCACGCCAGGATCGTCCACGGGCGCGACCAGCGCGCCCACGCCGCATCGAGCCGGCCTTCGAGCAAGGCCGCCACCGCAAATGAGAACGCCACCGCGAAGCCGACGTAGCCCATGTACAGGAATGGCGGATGGAACACCATGCCGGGGTCCTGCAGCAGCGGATTGAGGTCGCGCCCCTCCATCGCGCGGGGCAACAGACGCAGGAACGGATTCGAGGCGAACAGCACGAACAGCAGCAGTCCGGTGCTGATGGCCCCCATCACGCCGAGCACGCGCGCGACGAACGCCAGTGGCAGGCGGCGGCTGAAGCCCGCCACGGCCATCGCCCACAGCGCCAGCATCAGCGACCACAGCAGCATCGATCCCTCATGGCCGCCCCATACCGCCGCCATGCGGTAGATCAGCGGCAGCGCGCTGTTGGAGTTTGCCGCCACGTAAAGCACGCTGAAGTCGTTGTCGACAAAGGCGTATGTCAGCGAGAGGTAGGCCGCGATCAGCAGCATGCCATGCAGGAAAGCGGCGGGCCGTGCAAGGCACATCCAGGCAACATTGCCGCGTGCCGCGCCCACCATCGGCAGCGTTGCCAGCACCAGCGCCACGAGCATGGCCAGGATCAGTGCGAAGTGGCCCAGTTCCGGATTCATCGCGTTTTTTCCGTGGGGTTGTCCGATGCGGCGCGTTTGAGCGCATCGGCGGCTTCGGGCGGCATGTAGTTCTCGTCATGCTTGGCCAGGATTTCGCTGGCGACGAACGTGCCATCGCGATCGAGCGCCCCGCGTGCCACCACGCCCTTGCCCTCGCGGAACAGGTCCGGCAGCAGGCCACGGTAGACCACGGGTATGTCGTGGCGCGTATCGGTCACGATGAAGCGGATCGTCAGGTTCTCAGGATCGCGCTTCAGCGAGCCGGGGGCGACCAGGCCGCCGAGACGAAAATTGCGGGATGCAGGCGCTTCGTGCGCGGCCACCTGGGTCGGGCTGAAGAAGAAGACGAGATTGGAGCGAAACGCATTCAGCACGAATGCCAGTGCCGTGCCGCCGCACAGCAGCGCGGCCAGCAGCAGACCGAGGCGACGTTGCCTGCGCGTCATCGGCGCGACCTTGCCCGCAGGCTGTTGCGGCGCCGCGCGCGGAGCAGGATCAGTTCCGCGGCGATTAGCAGAAAGGTCATGCCGAAGGCGCTTGCGATATAGCCGCCGTGTCCGGCCAGCATGTCGAGATTCAGCGTGCTCATGGCGTGGTCTCCAGGGTGCCGGCGTCGATCTCGCCGCGCTCGCGCAGGATGCAGCGCAGGCGCACCAGCGCCACGCCGATCGCGTATAGCCAGCACGCCACCGTCATCGTCAACATGCCGGCCAGCATCGTGGCCGCCATGGTTGGCGCAGCAGTCAGGCTGACCGATGCGCCCTGGTGCAGCGTGTTCCACCACTGCACGGAAAAGTAGATCACTGGCACATTCGCCACGCCGACCAGCGCCAGCACGGCGCAGGCACGTTCGGCGCGGCGCGGCTCGTCGATGGCTGCCTCCAGCGCCATGTAGCCGAGGTAGAGGAACAGCAGGATCAGCTCCGACGTCAGCCGTGCGTCCCAGACCCAGTACGTGCCCCACGTGGGTTTGCCCCAGAGTGCCCCGGTCCACAACGCGATAACCGTGAACATCGCGCCTGTGGGCGCCAGCGCCGACGCCATCATCGAGGACAGCCGCGTGCGCAGCACCAGCGCCAGCGCGCACCAGCCCGCCATGACCACGTAGATGAACATCGACATCCACGCTGCCGGCACGTGGATGAAGATGATCCGGTAGACCTCGCCCTGCTGGGCATCGGTGGGCGCCACCACGAATCCGAGGTACAGGCCGAGGGCCAGGAACAGCGCCGCAACGGCGAAGCACCAGGGCGCAAGGCGCCCGGCAAGCGGGTAGAAGCGCACTGGCGCGGCGAACGCCAGCCAGCGCGCCCGCGCGGTGCGTGGGGAACGGGCGTTGGCGTCGAGGGGAAAGTCGCGCTGCATCGTGTCACTCCATGGCGATGCGCAAGCCTGCCGCCGTGGCCAGCGGACACAGGAACAGCGATAGCGCCAGGCAGGCGCCGAGTAGCGAAAACTGCGGGATCACGTCGAGCCCGGCATCGGCCGCCGCGCCCGCGCTGGCGCCGAACACCAGCACAGGAATTGACAGCGGCAGCACCAGGATGCACAACAGCACCGCGCCACCGCGCACGCCCAGCGTCAATGCTGCGCCAACGGCCCCGATCAGGCTAAGTGCAGGGGTTCCCACCAGCAGCGAGGCCGACAGCAGCAGCGCGGAGCCGGCCGGCAGGCTGTATTGCTGGGCCAGCAGCGGCGTCAGCACGAGCAGCGGCAGGCCGCTGGTCAGCCAGTGCGCACCGATCTTGGCCAGCACGAGCAAGGCCAGCGGGTGGGGCGACAGCAGGAGCTGGTCGAGACTGCCATCCTCGTGTTCCTGTGTGAATAGCCGCGACAGCGACAGCATCGACGCGAGCAGCGCCGATACCCACAGGATGCCCGGCGCCAGCGCGCGCAACTGCTGCGGGTCCGGGCCGATGGCCAGCGGAAAGAGACTCGTGGCGATGACGAAGAAGACCAGGCTGGCAAGCAGCCCGGTGCGCCGCCGCCATGCGATCGACAGGTCGTGCGCGATGATCGTGCCGATGGCCTGAATCATGGCGAACCCGCGTCTGTGGCGAGATCGAGCACGGCACCCTCGGCGGGCAGCCGCTGATGCGTGGCAACTACGGCGATGCCGCCCCGCTGCAGGTGCTCGGCGAGCAGCGTGTGGAAGCGCTCGGTCGATGCGTCATCGAGCGAAGTCAGCGGTTCATCGAGCAGCCATAGCGCGCGTGGCGTCAGCGCCAGCCGGGCCAGCGCCACGCGGCGGCGCTGTCCTTGCGAGAGCGTGCGCGCCGGGGCATCGGCGACGCGATCGAGGCCAAACCGGGCCAGTGCATGGTGCATGGCTTCCGCATCGGGCTGCTGGGCAGCCATGCGAGCGGCGAACTGAAGATTCTCGAAAGCGGACAGATCGGGGTAGATGCCGTTGACGTGGCCAAGGTAGGCAACCTGCGCGAGATAGTCGGGGTCTCCGGCCCGCACCGGGCGGCCTCGCCAGTACAGGTCGCCCTCGGCGGGCGGCATCAGGCTGGACAACACGCGTAGCAGGCTGGTCTTGCCAGCGCCGTTTGGGCCCATCACCTGCAACAGGTCGCCGGGTGCCAGGGAAATACCGAGGCCGCGGAAGATAGCGCAATGGCCGCGCCGGACGCCAAGCTCGCGGGCCTCCAGTACCGCGTCGGCCATAGGCTATTGCTCCTCGGCCTTGGAGATGTCAGGCACGTGGTGGGCGATCCCCTTGTGGCAATCGATGCAGGTCTTTTCCTTGTTGGCCAGATAGGTCGAGTGCATGGCCTGCGCGCGCGGGCTCTGGCGCGTGAAGTCCATCGACTGGTAGTCGTGGCAATTGCGGCATTCGAGCGAATCGTTGGCCTTGAAGCGGGCCCATTCGTGCTGCGCCAGCTCCAGCCGGTGTGCCTGGAATTTCTCGCGCGTGTCCACGGTGCCGAAGATCTTGGCCCAGACCTCCTTCGACGCCTGCATCTTGCGCGCCATCTTGTCGGTCCAGTTGTGCGGCACGTGGCAGTCCGAGCATTTGGCGCGCACGCCGCTGCGGTTGGTGAAGTGGATCGTGCCCTGCAGTTCCTGGTAGACGTTGTCGCGCATCTCGTGGCAGCCGGTGCAGAATTGCTCGGTGTTGGTGAGTTCCAGCGCCGTGTTGAACGCGCCCCAGAACACCACGCCGGCGATGAAGCCGCCCAGGGTCAGGAATCCCAGGCTGAAGTAGGCACTGGGGCGGTTGATGGTATGCCAGTAGCGCTTGATCAGGTCCCACATGATCGGTCACCGTCGCCTGGTTATTTGGCACCCTTGGTGCCGCCACTGCGTTTGAGGATCGCGTCCACATCGACGAACGTGTTGTTCACCAGCGGCTTGGTATCGGCCTGCGGCACGTGACATTGCGTGCAGAAGTAGCGCCGTGGCGAGATCTCGGCCAGCACGTTGTTGTCACGATCCATGTAGTGCGTGATGCTGACCGGAATGGCCTGTGTTTCCTCCGTGCGCGTGCGCGCGTGGCAGAACATGCAACGGTTGAAGTCCTTGTCGAGCTGGTAGCTGTCGATCTTGTGGGGGATCGTCGGCGGTTGCATCGTGTAGTTGCGGGTACGGCGGATGTCCTTGTTCTCGGTCGGGAACAGTATTGGCGGCGAGGTCTCGTTGGCCACCGGCGTGGGGCCACGCATCGAGTCCACCAGGCCCTGCGCGCGCGCCAGCGGCACGCCGAGCAGCATGACCACCAGCATGAGGACCAGCAGGGGCAGGGGGACCCAGGATCGGCTTGGCAACATGGCGTGTCCTCCTGTACTCATACCTTGACGATCTTGACCGCGCACTTCTTGAAGTCGGTCTGCAGCGAGATCGGGCAGGTTGCATCGAGTGTGACCTTGTTGATCAGCTGGCTGGCATCGAACCAGGGCACGAATACCAGACCGCGCGGCGGCGCGTCGCGTCCGCGGGTTTCGATGCGCGTGCGCATGCGGCCGCGCCGAGAGACCACTTCCACTTCCACCCCGCGCCGCAGCCCCAGCGCCTTGGCGTCCTCCGGATGCATGAAGCACACCGCATTCGGGAAGGCGCGGTACAACTCCGGCACGCGCCGCGTCATCGAGCCGGAGTGCCAGTGTTCGAGCACGCGGCCCGTGGCCAGCCAGAACGGGTATTCCTTGTCCGGGGACTCGGCCGGCGGCTCGTAGGGCAGGGCGTAGATCACGGCCTTGCCGTCAGGGTTGCCGTAGAACTGGAAGCCGGTACCCGCCTTCACGTACGGGTCCGAGCCTTCGCGATAGCGCCAGCGCGTCTCCTTGCCGTTGACCACCGGCCAGCGCAGGCCGCGTGCCTCGTGGTACATGTCGAACGGCGCCAGGTCGTGGCCGTGGCCACGGCCGAACGTCGCGTATTCCTCGAACAGGCCCTTCTGGACGTAGAAGCCGAACGTCTTGGACTCGTAGTTGTTGTAGTCGGACGCGGTTTCCTTGAGCGGGAATTTGTCGACCTGGCCGTTGCGATACAGCACGTCGAAGAGCGTCTTGCCCTTGTACTCGGGTTTCTTCGCGATCAGGTCCGCCGGCCAGACGTCCTCGACCTTGAAGCGCTTCGAGAATTCCATCAACTGCCAGAGATCGGAGCGCGCCTCGCCCGGGGCGTCCACGAGCTGATGCCAGAACTGCGTGCGGCGTTCCGCGTTACCGTACGCGCCTTCCTTTTCCACCCACATCGCGGTGGGCAGGATCAGGTCGGCGGAGAGCGCGGTGACCGTCGGGTAGGCGTCGGAGACGACGATGAAATTCTTCGGATTGCGGTAGCCGGGCAGGGTCTCCTCCATCATGTTGGCCGCAGCCTGCATGTTGTTGTTAACCTGCACCCAGTATGCGTTGAGCTTGCCGTCCCTGAGCATCCGGTTTTGCAGGACGGCATGGTAGCCGGGCTTGTCGGGGATGGTCCCCGGCGGCAGCTTCCAGATGCGTTCGGCTTCCTCGCGGTGCTTGGGATTGGTGACGACCATGTCGGCCGGCAGCCGGTGTGAGAACGTGCCTACCTCCCGCGCCGTGCCGCAGGCGGATGGCTGCCCTGTCAGCGAGAACGGGCTGTTGCCCGGCGTGGCGATCTTGCCCGTCAGCAGGTGAACGTTGTAGGCCATGTTGTTGACCCACGTGCCGCGCGTGTGCTGGTTGAAGCCCATGGTCCACAGCGACATGACCTTGAGATTCGGATCGGCATAAAGCTCGGCCAGTTGCTCGAGCTGCTTCTTGGGCACGCCTGAGAGCTTGCTGACGTAGTCAGCATCGTATTTCGAGACGAACTTCGCGAAATCGTCGAACGTAATCGGCTTGGATTCGTTCGGGTTGCCGGCGTTCTTGGCCGCCTTCTGGAGCGGATTGTCCGGGCGCAGGCCATAGCCGATATCGGTCACGCCTTCCTTGAACACCGTGTACTTGTTGACGAAGTCTTTGTTGACCTTGTTATTGCGGATGATGTAATTGGCGATGAAGTTCAGCATCGCCAGGTCGGTCTGGGGCTTGAAGATGACCGGGATATCGGCCAGGTCGAACGAGCGGTGCGTGAACGTGGACAGCACGGCCACGCGGGTCTTGGGGTGGCTCAGGCGGCGGTCCGTGATGCGTGTCCACAGGATCGGGTGCATCTCCGCCATATTGGAGCCCCACAGCACGAAGACGTCGGCGGCCTCGATGTCGTCGTAGCAGCCCATCGGCTCGTCCATGCCGAAGGTGCGCATGAAGCCGGTCACGGCCGATGCCATGCAATGGCGCGCGTTCGGGTCGATGTTGTTGGAGCGGAACCCCGCCTTGTACAGCTTGGAAGCGGCGTAGCCTTCCCATACGGTCCACTGGCCGGAGCCGAACATGCCTACGGCGGTCGGACCTTTCTCCTTGAGCACGCGCTTGAACTGGGTCTCCATCTCGTCGAAGGCGCGATCCCAGCTGACTGGCGCGAATTCGCCGTTCTTGTCGTACTTGCCGTTCTTCATCCGCAGCAGCGGCTTGGTCAGGCGGTCCTGCCCATACATGATCTTCGACAGGAAGTAGCCCTTCACGCAGTTCAGGCCCTTGTTGACCTCGCAAAGCGGGTCGCCCTGGGTGGCCACCACCCTGTTGTCCTTGACCGCGACTGTCACACCGCACCCCGTGCCGCAGAAGCGGCAGGGCGCCTTCGACCATTTCAGTTTCGTGACTTCGCTGTCCGTCACGAAATTGGCCGCATCCGTCGGCAGCGAGACGCCCGCCACCGAGGCCGTGGCGGCGATGGCTGTCTGCTTGATGAAATCACGGCGCGTGAGTGGCATCGGAGATCTCCTCGTTCATGGCGGCGGCATCTTCGTTGTGCTGGTAGACCAGCGTGGCGGAAAAGACGCCTTCGAGTTGATGCAGACAGGTGAGTTGCGCGGCGATGGCGCGCGAGCTGGGCGCTTCCGCGGTGACGACGATCTTGCCGGCGTCACTGATTGCATGGATCTCCAGGCCAGTCATGGCCTCGATGGCCGTGCAGACGGCATCGAGCTTTTCCGGGTTCGCGTACACCATGATGCCGGCGATATGCCACTCTTCGCCGGCCGGCACGGGCACGATGGGAATCGACACTCCTGATGCTGGCATGGCGGGGGACTCCAGCTTTTCGGCTGCTCAGCCTAGCGTCGCAGCCTTGTTATGGCCCGGGCATTGGACCAAAGGCCAATCCTGAAAGGCAATATTCAATGGGTTGGCGGTCCGCTGATCAACTGGCTCATCCAGACGATGAAGCCATAGCCGGCCACGACGATGATCGAGAGCACGGGCACCATCACGGCGGTCAGAAACAGGAAGCTGCGCAGCTCTTCCGTTTTGCGTTGGGGATCTTCGACGCTGCCTGATTGCATAGCGGCCTCTGGTTATGTACAGGCTTGCCGGACTTTGCGCCGGTTATGCGTACTTATTAAAGAAACCATTAAGCGAAGTGTCAAGGCGGCCACACGCGGTGGTCACGCCGCTCCGACGGCGGTGGAATATATCAAGACGTGATCTGATGCGTGACCGTGGCCTGCGCGAAGGCGCTGAAGATGGAAAAGCGTGGTTCTGGTACCTTCGACGGAGATCGCCGTGCCCGCCGCCGGCCCTACCATGCCTATCGCCCGTAAAGCCATGCAAAGCAAAGATCACTGGGAGACTGTCTACGCGACGAAGCCGCCAACAGAGGTCAGTTGGTATCAATCTGCGCCGACGTTGTCACTCGACCTGATCCGCAAGCTCGATCTGCCAGCGGACGCCACCATCGCCGACATTGGCGGAGGTGCCGCGACGCTGGTCGATCATCTTTTGTCACAGGGATTTCATCGCCTGGTGGTTGTCGATCTCGCCGGCCATGCACTGGCCGCCGCGCGGGACCGTCTGGGCGCGCGGGCGGCCGGCGTGCGCTGGATCGTTGGCGATGTCACCACGCCGGTATTGCCGGAAGCGTCCGTCGATCTCTGGCATGACCGTGCCGTATTTCACTTTCTGACTGAGTCAGAGGATCGCGGGGCGTATGTGGCGCAGGCCAGACGCGCGGTCCGGCCCGGCGGTCACCTGATCATCGCCACCTTCGCGCTGGACGGGCCCACGCAGTGCAGCGGCCTGCCGGTGGCGCGATACGACGTCGCAGGGCTGCGGGCCGAATTCGCCCCCGCGTTCGATCTCGTCGCGCACACCACGGAGACCCATACAACCCCGGCGGGGCACACGCAGTCATTCCTGTACTGCCACTTCGTGCCTCATCCTTCGGCCTTGATGCCCGACTGAGCCACGAGCGTCTGCCAGACCTGCTGGTCGCGTCGGAGCAACGCGGCGAACTCCTGCGCCGTCGTGCCTCTGGGCAACATGCCGCTGTCAATCAGCATCTTCGAACCGGCAGGCGTCCTGATAATCGTCGCAAGCTCGTTCGATAGCCGCTGCACCAGTGGCGCCGGCGTCCGGGCCGGCGCCAGCATGCCGATCCAGCCGATGGACTCGAAGCCGCTGAGCCCGGCTTCGGCGAACGTCGGTACATTCGGCATTGATGGCACGCGCGACCGGCCCAGTGTTGCCAGCACCTTGATGCGGCCGGCATCGCCATAGGTCTTGGCCATCACCGTGGAGACGAAGCCCACCGGCAACTGGTTGGCCAGCAGATCGCCAATGGCCGCCGTATCGCCCTTGTAGGCGGCATGGACGATATTGATACCGGCCTTGCGCTTGAGCAGTTCACCGTACAGATGGCCAGTGGAGCCGACCCCCAGGCTGCCATAGGCGGAGCCGGGATGTTTGCGGGCCCATTCGACGTACTCGGGCAGTGTCCGGGCCGGGGTGGCATCGCTGGCCACCAGGACCTGCGCGGCATCCGCCACGAGAGTGAGCGCTTCGAAATCGGTCAGCGGGTTGTACAGCGGCTGGGGCTGAATCAACGGGCTCTGGATCAGGGCGGTGTTCGTGAACAGCAGCGTGCGGCCATCAGGCGCGGCTGTGGCAACAGCGGCGGCGCCGATCATGCCAGCCGCGCCCGGGCGGTTGTCGACGATCACGTTGGTCTTCAGCGCGGTACCGAGCTTGTCCGCGATAAAGCGCGTGATCGCATCGGTGGAGCCGCCGGGCGGATAGGGCAAGACGATGCGGATCGGGCCGGTGACGGCCTGCGCCAACGCGGGGCGGTGCAGCGCGAGGCCGCCGAGCATCGCGGCGGAGAGCTTCAACAAGTGGCGTCGCTGGGTGTTCATCGTTGTCTCCAATGTTCTCTTGGTCGTGTCGGGGCGCGGTGGCAGGCTGTCCGCCCGCCTCTTATTCGTCCTGCTCGAACTGTTTCTGCAGTTCCCCCTTCTTGACCTTGCCCGTTGCCGTCATCGGCAACTCGTCCACCACGCGGATCTCGGGCACCTTGTAGGTCGCCATATGCTCGCGGCACCATGCCGTCAGCGCCTCGGCCGACACATCGTCATGCCCGGGGCGCAGGCGGATGAAGGCCACCGGCACCTGGCCCTTGTCCCGATCGGGACGTGCGACCACGGCGGACCCGAGTACGGCGGCATGACGTCCGAGCAGGACTTCCAGTTCGGACGGGAATACGCTCATGCCGCGCACCTTGATCATCTCCTTGCGCCGTCCCAGGAAGTGCAGGTAGCCCGCATCGTCATAGGCGCCGATATCGCCTGTCCGGAACCAGCCGTCCCGGAACACCTCGGCATTGGCGTCGGGGCGGCCCCAATAGCCTTTGAGCAGCGAGGGCGTGGTGACGACAATCTCGCCTTCCTCGCCAACGGGCAGCGTCACGCCGGTTTCGAAGTCGCAGATCTTGATGCGCGTGCCCGGAACTGGCAGACCGACAAAGACTGGCCGGCCGTGCAGGTCCATATCGTCTGTCTGCATCCCCGTGGTGAAGGTGTCGCTCGTGTGCGTCTCCGTCATGCCCCAGGCGCCTTCGGCCACGACGCTGCCGGTCAGCGCGCGCCACTGGCGGCGCAGGTCCACGGTCAGCTTGCGGATGAACGATGCCACGCGCGTATGTTGCAGCGAGCGCATGTCGTGCCGTGCAAGTTCGGGGTGCTGCAGTAATTCCACAAGGTTGTCGACGACCATGAAGGTGCGATTGACGCGGTAGCGGTCCACGGCGGTCATGACGGCGAGGGGGTCCCAGCGCGCCAGCAGCACCAGCGTGGCGCCGCTGAAGATCGGATAGATCAACCCGAGGTTCTCGCCAGCAATCCAGAACATCGGCAGGAAGTTCAGCATCACGTCCGACGACGGCAGCTTTGCATCCTGGTCTTCGCGCCCGCTGGTGACCGCCAGCGTGGCGGCCGCCGTGTAGATCATGTCGCGCTGGGTATGCATGCATCCCTTGGGCATACCGGTGGTACCACCCGTGTAGTTCAGCGCGGCCAATGCGTCGAGATTCACGCTCACATCGCGCACGTTTCCCGTGCATGTCTGGATGGCCGCCATCAGGTCGATCGTGCCCGCGTGCGCCACGGGCGCGGCGTCGAGTCCAGCCGGAACCGGCAGCGTGGGATGCGCGGGCAGGAATTCGCCGGCCGATGTGCTGAACACGGTTTCCACGCTGGTCTGCGGCTTCACCGTCATCAGCATCGGCACAAGCGTGTCGAGCGCGATCACCATGGTCGCACCGGCGTCGTTCAGCTCGTAGGCCAGTTCGTGTTCCTTGAACAGCGGATTCACGGGCACATAGACGGCGCCAAGCTTGAGAATCGCGTAGAACACGATGTGGAACTGCGGACAGTTGCCCAGTAGAACGGCCACGCGATTGCCGGGGCCGATGCCGTGGCCCCGCAGCAGTTCCGCGCAGCGCTCGCTCAGGTCGTCGAGTTCGGCAAAGGTGATCTCGCTGCCGTAGTAGATCAGCGCGGGCCGCTCAGGCTGGATGCGCGCCCATGCGCGCAGGGTCTCGCCAAGGCTGATCTCGCCGTGTGGATACTGCGGTGAGGTGGGCAGGCCGGCGGGCCAGATGCGGCGATGCCGCGCTTCAAGATCTGCGAAGAAAGCTGCGTCTTCCATCGTGTCTCCAGGAGTATTTGCTCCGCGCTCCGGCACGGCGGGAGCGGAGTCAGGGGGCAGTTCAGTCAATGCGGTGGCTACCACGCATCCACGTAGCGTCGGGGCGCCTCGTCTCGTGGGGCGGCATCGAGCCCGGCCAGCAACCAGCGCCGCGTTTCGGCCGGATCGATCACTGCATCGATCTCGAGCCCGGCTGCGGCATTGATCGCGTGTCCGCGTTCGTACATCTGCGCCACGAGCTGCTGGTAGAGGGCGTCGCGTTCGGGGCCAGCCGGCAGCACTTCCAGCTCCTTGCGGAAGCCGAGACGTACCGCGCCTTCCAGTCCCATGCCGCCGAACTCGCCGGTTGGCCAGGAGATGGTGAACGCCGGCGCGCGGAAGCCGCCCGCAGCCATGGCCATCGCGCCCAGGCCGTAGCCCTTGCGCAGCACCACGGCCATGAATGGCACGCGCACCTTGGCGCCCAGCACGAACAGGCGGGACACATGGCGGACCTGCGCGCGGGCTTCGATCTCCGGGCCGACCATAAAGCCCGGCGTATCGATCAGCGAGACGATCGGCAGGCCATGCGTATCGCACAGCTGCATGAATCGAGCGGCCTTGTCCGCGCCGTCCACGTCGATGGCGCCACCCAGGTGACGCGGGTTGTTGGCGACGATGCCCACGGGTCGGCCTTCGATACGCGCCAGCGCGGTATGCATGCCAGTGCCATAGCCCGCGCGCAACTCGATCACGCTGCCGACGTCGGCAATGCCCTGGATCGCGGCACGGGTGTCGTAGACGCGCAGGCGGTTCTCTGGCACCACGCCGCGCAGCATCAGCGCGTCGGGCGCCTCCCAGTCCTGCGTGCGGCCCTGGAACATCGACAGGTAATGCTTCGCCGCGCGCACGGCCTCGGCTTCGTCGTCGACAAGCAGGTCGACCACGCCATTCTGGTACTGCACGGCGGCGGGGCCGATGTCCTCCGGGCGATACACGCCAAGGCCGCCGCCTTCGATCATCGCGGGGCCGGCCATGCCGATGTTCGCGTCGCGCGTGGCGATGATCACGTCGCTGCAGCCGAGCAGGGCCGCGTTGCCCGCGAAGCACCGGCCAGCGGCGATGCCGATCACCGGCACCTCGCCGCTCAGCGCGGCAAATGCGGCGAAGGACGGTTGGTAGAGGCCAGCAACGGTGGGAAAGTCCACATCGCCGGGGCGTCCGCCGCCGCCTTCCGCGAAGATCACGGTTGGCAGCTTCTGTTCGGCGGCCACCTGCAGGATGCGATCTGTCTTGATGTGGTTGCGCTTGCCCTGCGTGCCCGCCAGGACCGTGGCGTCGTACGCCAGCACCGCGCAGCGCGCGCGCTCCGGTGCGAATCGGGTGCCGTTGATGCGGCCGGTGCCGGTGATCAGGCCATCGGCCGGCGTATTGGCGATCAGGTCCTCGGCGCTGCGTCGGCTGGCCTGCGCGGCTACCGCATAGGCGCCGTACTCGACGAAACTGCCTGCATCGCACAGATCAGCCACGTTCTCGCGCGCGGTGCGCTGGCCGCGCGCATGGCGTTTCGCCACCGCGTCCGGCCGCGCGGCATCATCGAGGAACGCATCGCGATCGCGTACACGCTGCAGATCGGGGCGGATCGCGCGTGGGTCGGCCGCTTCGCTGCGGTGATGCGCGACGCCGGCGTCAGCCACCGGCTCCAGCACGAGCAGGATTTGCCCTTCGATAGTCTGGCCGGCGGCACCGACGCGCACATCGATCACACGCCCCGCGCACTCGGCCGCGATGGTGTGCTCCATCTTCATCGCGTCGAGGATCGCCACGATCTGGCCCGGTTGCACAATGTCGTCTTCCTGAACGCGCATCTCGACCACGCGCCCGTTCATTGGCGCGCGCACTGCAACCAGTCCTTCGTCGATGGCCTCGGCAGTAGCGGTCGGCACCGGCACAGGCACGGGGGCGGTCTGCGTGATACCGATGGAAGCCTGTCGCGCTGCGTCACTGGCCGCCACGCGTTGCGCGGCGGTCAGCAGTTCCGGAAGGATCGCCTCGAAGTGACGCGTATGGACGTGCTGCGTCGCGAAGTCTTCGCGTGCCACCAGGGCGCGCAGCAGGTCGAGGTTGCTTGGCACGCCGTCAACACGGAACTCACCGAGCGCACGCCGCACGCGCCGCACCACGTCTTCGAAACG
The DNA here is from genome assembly GCF_002335265.1 of Cupriavidus sp. UBA2010. Lineage (NCBI taxonomy): Bacteria > Pseudomonadati > Pseudomonadota > Betaproteobacteria > Burkholderiales > Burkholderiaceae > Cupriavidus > Cupriavidus sp. UBA2010. The sequence continues at coordinate 196,917 of NZ_DDCI01000023.1, read as the reverse complement.
GGGCGAGGCGGTGCTCACGATCAGTTTGGCCAGCAGGGAGTCATAGCCTGCAGGCGGCGCGTAACCGGTGTAGCCGTGGGTGTCGACGCGAACATCCGGCCCGGTAGGCGGATCGAAGCGTTCGAGCCTTCCCTGCGCCGGGCGCGCCTGGCCCTGCGCATCGGTGGCCTCGGCATTGATGCGTAGCTGAACAGCGAAGCCCCGCGCTGTCGGCGGCGCGGCGGGGTCGAGACCCAGGTCGCGCAGGCTCCGGCCATCGGCAAGGCCAAGCTGGAGGGCAACGAGATCGAGACCCGTCACCTGTTCCGTGATGGTGTGCTCTACCTGCAGACGGGGATTGGCTTCGATGAACACGAAGCCGTGGGGCGTGCCGGCGTCGTCGGTCTCCACCAGGAACTCGAACGTGCCCAGGCTGCGGTAGCCGGTGTGCCTTGCGATTCTGCTGGCGGCCTGCACGATGCGATCGCGCAGGGCGGGTGTCAGCACCGGGCTCGGCGCGATTTCCACCAGTTTCTGGAAGCGGCGCTGTAGCGTGCAGTCGCGTTCGCCGAGCGCGATGATCTCGGTCCCATCGCCGATGATTTGCACTTCAATATGGCGCGCGCGTTCGACCAGCCGCTCGGCATAGATCGCTTCGATGCCGAAGGCGCTGCGGGCTTCCGACTGGCAGCGCGCGTAGGCTTCGGGCAGCGCTTCGGCATCGCGGACGACGCGCATCCCGCGTCCACCGCCGCCGCCCACGGCCTTCAGCACGATGCCATTGCCTTGCTGCGCCGCGAAGAACGCGCGGACGTCGTCGAGCGAAGCGCCACCGGGGGTGGCCGGCATCACCGGGACATCGCACTGCGCGGCCAGTTCGAGCGCGCGGCCCTTGTCGCCGAACAGGGCAAGCTGCTCGGGCGTGGGGCCGACGAACGTGATACCTGCTGCCGCGCATGCCTGCGCGAAGTCGGCACGCTCGCTCAGAAAGCCGTAGCCGGGATGGATCGCATCGCAGCCAGCGGCGCGCGCCGCGCCGAGAATGGCGTCGATATCGAGATAGGCGGCCGGACCATTGCCGGGTAGCGCGATGGCTTCATCGGCAAGCTGGCGATGGCGCGATTGCGCGTCGTCGGTGGCGTACACCGCGACAGTGGCAATGCCGAGATCCTGCGCGGCGCGTTGAACCCGCAGCGCGATTTCGCCGCGGTTGGCAATCAGAAGCTTTTTCACTGGCTCGATTCCGTGAGGGATGGATGCGGTACCGCCCGGATGCAAGCCAGAATGTAAGGCGCGTGCGGCAAGGTGCATGCACCCATGGCGCAAGTTTCATGGCGGCCATGCATCGGCTGTATAGCCGCAGCCGCCCTGCGGAATTGCTGCCTGAAGCCGCCTGGAGCGGCCTTGTGCCGCTGCGCCTAGTCGCCTGCGATTCGCTGCGCTGCAGCGATAAAGCGCTGCACATGGCGATCGTCGGTGTCCTGCTGCGTGGCCAGGGCGATGCCGATACGTGCCGCCGGGCGCGGGCTGGACAGGCGCAGAAAGCGCACGCGCCGATTCGTGTAACGCGCCGCCACGCCCGGCACTAGCGCCACGCCCAATCCGCTTTCCACCAGACTGACGATGGTCTGGACCTGCACCGCTTCCTGCGCGATGCGCGGTACGAAACCGGCCTGCTGGCACAGCAGCATCGCCACGGCCTGCAGGTTCGGCACATCGGCACGGGGATGCATGATGAAGGGCTCGTCGGCCAGTGCCTTCAACGCGATGCTCTCCTGCTCGGCAAAACGCCCGTCGGCCGGCACGGCCGCCACGAAGGCGTCGGACTCGAGCGGGGTCAGCGTATAGGGGCCGCTGTTGAGGATCGGAAAGCGTACGAGTCCGGCGTCTAGCTGGCCGTGTTCGATGCGGTCCAGAATCGCGGCCGACGTGGATTCGTGAAGGATCAGGTCGATGCCAGGGTGTGCCGAGCGGAAGGCCGGGATGAGACGGGGAAGCAACGCATAGGTAGCGGAGCCGACAAAGCCGATACGCAGCGCGCCGCGTTCCCCAAGCGCCGCAGACACCGCTGCGGCCCGCGCCTGGCCGGCATGGAACAGGGCCCGGCGCGCATCGTTGAGCGCCGCTTCGCCCGCCTGGGTGAGCCGCACGCCGCGCGTGGTGCGCACAAACAGCGGCGTGCCCAGTGATTCCTCCAGCTTGCGGATCGAAATCGACAACGGGGGTTGCGCCATGTGCAGGCGCTCGGCGGCGCGATGGAAGTTGCCGGTTTCGGCCAGCACGACGAATTGCTGGAGCTGACGTAGATCCATGATGATATCCAATGAATATCGGTTGCTAAAAATCTAATATTAGACGCAATGAGGCCGGCTGCCTTAATCTTGGCCGATCAATACATCGAATCAATACAACAGGAGACACGGTATGCTGCCTCTGTCCGGCATCCGCGTGGTGGATCTGTCGACCGTGGTGATGGGTCCTTACGCCAGCCAGTGGTTGGCCGATCTTGGCGCGGAAGTCATCAAGGTGGAAACGCCCGAAGGCGATTCCACGCGCCGTACCGGCCCGGCGACCGAAGACGGCATGTCCGCGATCTTCCTGGGCGTGAACCGCAGCAAGAAGAGCGTGGTGCTGAACCTGAAGCGCCCGGAGGCGCAGGCGGCGCTGCACCGGCTGCTGGCGTCGGCCGATGTTTTCGTCCACAGCATGCGGCCGCAAAAGCTGGCGAAGCTGGATCTCGATCCCGCCAGCGTCATGGCGCGCCATCCGCAACTGATCTTCGTGAGCCTGCTCGGTTTTGCCGAGGACGGCCCGTACGGTGGCCGTCCCGCGTATGACGACATCATCCAGGGCCTGTGTGGCAACGCGGCGCTGATGGCCGCGCAGACCGGCACCGTGCGCTATTTCCCGACCATCTCGGCGGACAAGACCAGTGGTCTGGTGGCCGCGCTGTCGATCTCGGCTGCGATTGCGGGCCGGGCGCGACAAGGCGGAAAGGGCTCGATGGTCGAAGTGCCGATGTTCGAATCGATGGTGGCCTTCAATATGGTCGAGCATCTGTACGGGCAGCACTTCGAGCCGCCGCGCGGGCCGTCCGGCTATCCGCGTGTGCTGGCACCGCTGCGCCGGCCGTACCAGACCGCGGACGGCTACGTCTGCATGATGCCGTACACCGACGCGCACTGGCGTGACTTCTTCCAGGCGTCGGGGCGCGAGGACCTGGCTGCCGACGCGCGTTTTACCGATATCGCCGCCCGCACGCGCCATATCGAAACGCTCTATGAAATCACTGGCGAACTCGTGCGCGCGCGCAGCACGGCGGACTGGCTGGCCATCTGCGAGCGGCTGCAAATTCCGGTGGCCCGCGTGAACGACCTTCACGAACTCGTTGACGATCCGCACCTGCGCGCGACCGGTTTCTTCGACCAGATCGAAGATCCGTCGATGGGCACGCTGCGTTTTCCCGGCGCGCCAGTGCGCTTCGATGGCGAACGCGCGCGCGCGGCCGTGCCGCCCAGGCTTGGCGAGCACACGCGCGAGATTCTTGCCGCCGCCGGACTTGGCGACGACGAGATCGACCGGCTGCAATCGAATCAGTAGGCCCCGCATCCATCACCGAATTCCCGAGGAGACACCATGACGACTTCACAACCGCAACGCCTGGGCCAGGGCTTCTACTGGCAGGACATCCGCGAAGGGCAGGTTTTCGAGACCTTTAGCCGTACCGTTACCGAGACCGATCTGGTCAACTTCATCTCGGTCACCGGGATGCTCGAAGCGATCTTTATCGAAGAAGGTTACGAGGCTGGCGCCATCAAGGGACGTCCGGTGCCCGCCGCGCTGACGTACTCGCTGATCGAGGGCTTCATCCTGCAAACGATGATCCAGGGCACGGGGCTGGCGATGCTCGAGCTGACGCAGAAGATCCTCGGTCCGGTGGTGGTGGGTGACACGATCCATGCCGGGATCACCGTGACTGGCATTCGTCCGACGTCGAAGAGCGGTCGCGCCGTGGTGGATTCGTCGATCGAGGTGTTCAATCAGCGTAACGAGCTGGTCATGACGTACACGGCGCGACGCCTGCTGGCGGGCCGCTGATCCGGTGGCGTAGCCGCTTTCGCTGTACTTGCAGTACTTGCCGTACTTTCTGGAGGAGACAACCATCATGCCGACACAGAGCAAAAAAGCCGGGCATTCCATTCGTTCGATTCTGCTTGCCGGTTGCGCCTTCGCGCTGACGGCGGCTGTCGCGCCAGCCATGGCGGGCGAGTTTCCGGATCATCCGATCCGGCTCGTCGTGCCGTTCCCGCCCGGCGGACCTACCGATCTGGTGTCGCGCGTGATTGCGCGGAAGATGTCCGAGGAGATCGGGCAACAGGTCATCGTAGACAACCGGCCCGGCGCCAACGGCAATATCGCCGGCGAAATGGTGGCCAAGTCCCCGGCTGACGGCTACACGGTGCTGTACAACACGTCGTCGATCGCTTTGAGCCCGGCGCTGTACAAGAAGCTGCCCTATGACGTGAAGCGTGACTTCGCGCCGGTGGCGATGACCGCGATGGTGCCGCTCGTGCTGGAAGTCAACGCGCAGGTGCCGGTGCGCACCGTGCCGGAGTTCGTTGCCTGGCTGAAGGCCAATCCGGGCAAGATGACCTATGGTTCGGCGGGCAACGGCAACGTCACGCATCTGGCGGCTTTCTTGTTCCTGCAGGCCAACGGGCTCGACGCCGCCCATGCGCCGTACAAGGGCAGCGCCCCGGCACTGACCGATCTGGCCAGCGGGCAGGTGCAGTTCATGACCGACACCATCAACTCGTCGCTGCCGTTTATCCGCGACAAGCGGATGCGCGCGCTTGCCGTCACCAGCAGCGCGCGCAGTTCGCAACTCCCGGACGTGCCGACGCTGGCCGAGTCTGGCATGCATGGTTTTGAAGTGGGTGCGTGGCAGGGCATGATGGTGCCCGCGAAGACCTCGCCGGAGATCATCAAGAAGCTCAACAGCGCGGCGCTGAAGGCGCTTGCGGCGCCCGATGTGCGTGCCAGCCTGGCGCTGCAGGGCGCGGAGGTGCGGGCGTCGAGCCCGGAGGCCTATGCGAAGTACGTGGCATCGGAAATCGACCGTTGGCACAAGGTGGTCAAGGACACCGGCGTGACGCTGGATTGAAGCAGCATCAGGCGCTCACCGGGCGCTTACGGAGGTACCGTTTTGAGTTCACTGTTTGGCACGTTCTCGCTGACATCCCTGCCGCCTGAGGCGTTGGCGTTCCGGCGCGAGGTGAAGGCATTCCTGGCCGAGCATCTGCCGGATCTTCCCGCCGATGTCCGCGCGCGATCGTGGATGGGATTCGACGCCGCGTTCAGCCGCGCGCTTGCGCAACGTGGGTGGGTTGGCGTCACGCTGCCAGCGCGGTTCGGCGGTGCGGGGCTCGATGCGTTCTCGCGTTTCGTGCTGGTGGAGGAACTGCTCGCCTGCGGCGCGCCGGTTTCCGCGCACTGGATTGCCGATCGCCAGAGTGGCCCGTTGATCCTGCGCTACGGCAGCGATGCGCAGCGCGAGTTCTATCTGCCGCGTATCTGCCGGGGCGAGGCCTTCTTCTGCATCGGCATGAGCGAGCCCAATTCGGGGTCCGATCTGGCCAGCGTGGCCACGCGTGCGGTGCCGCAGCCAGGTGGCGGCTGGCGCCTGAACGGCCGCAAGATCTGGACGACCAACGCGGATCGCTGCCACTACATGCTCGCGCTGGTGCGAACCTCGGGCGAGGCTGGGGACCGGCAGAAGGGGCTGTCGCAGGTGATTGTCGACCTGTCTCTGCCGGGCGTGACGGTTCGGCCGATCCATGATCTGAGCGGTGATGCGCATTTCTCGGAGGTCAGCTTCGAGGACGTGCTGCTGCCCGCCGATGCGCTGATCGGCAACGAAGGCGCGGGCTGGGAACAGGTCAACGCGGAACTGGCATTCGAGCGCAGCGGCCCCGAGCGGCTGTACTCGAGCGTGGTGCTGCTCGATGCCTGGGTGGCTGCGCTCCGTCGCCTGCCTGCGGTGCGCCGCGATGCAGTCACAATCGGCGGGATCGTCGGCCGGCTGGCCACGCTACGGGCGATGTCCGTGGCCGTGACCGCGCGGCTAGCTGCCGGAGAAAGCCCGCTGGTTGAGGCGGCATTGGTCAAGGATCTCGGCACCGGACTGGAGCAGTCGATCGGCGCGTTGGCCGAAGCGGCGCTGGGCGATGACCCGGAGCTGGCGATGGATGCGGAGCTGGTTCGCACCGCTGCCTATGTCAGCCAGATTTCGCCGACCTATTCGCTGCGCGGTGGTACGCGAGAGATCCTTCGCGGGATGATTGCTCGCGGCCTGGGCCTTCGCTAAGAGGCGCTATCAAAAAGATTCTGGCGTCGTTGCGCGGCCTTGGCCGATCCACTTGTACTGTCTGCGGCCGCGCGTCTAGCCAGAACCGCTTCGCTTCATTTTGATAGCGCCTCTAAGGGACACAGGGATGCAGGGACGCTAGTGATGCTGAGGGACGCTTAAGGGATTAAGGAAGCACCATGTACAACGAATACTCGGAAGCACTGGAAGCGCTACTAGGCGATCACTGCACGCCCGCTGTCGTGCGACAGATCGAGTCCGGCGGCAGTGGCGCGGATCTCTGGCGCTTGCTCGATGAAAGCGGCTTCGCGGACAGCTTGCTGCCGGAAGCCGGGTTGAGCCTGGCGGACGTCGCGCCGATGCTGTTCGTGACGGGCCGGCATGTGCTCCCGGTGCCGTTGGCGCAGACGATGTTTGCCCGGGCCGTGCTGCGGATGGCAGGCGTCGAAGTGCCGGAGGGACGGGAGGGGCCTATTGCGCTGGCCGATTTCGACGGCGCGCAACGCACGCATGTGCCGTGCGGCGCCACGGCAACGTGGTTTCTGGTGCAGGACGGCGCCCAGGCGGCGCTCGTCCATCGCGAAGCCGCGGCGCTTTCGCCTACTGGCGTGCGGGATGACCTGACGCTGTCGCTCGGGGAAGTTGGCACGCAACGATTCCCATTGCCGGCAGGGCTGTTGCGTTCGGTGGGCGCATGCCTGCACGCAGTGCAAATGGCGGGTGCGATGTCGAGCGTGTTCGACTTGACGCTGCAATACGCCAATGACCGGGCGCAGTTCGGCCGCAATATCGGCAAGTTCCAGGCGATCCAGCATCAGATCAGCGTGATGGCGGAGCAGGTGGCGGCGGTGCGTATGGCGGCGCAGATCGCTTGCGCGGCCGACGGCTGGCAACCTGACCGGCTGCGCGCAGCCATCGGCAAGTTCAATGCGAGTGATGCGGTGACGGCCGTGACGTCGATCGCTCACGCGGTGCATGGCGCGATTGGTGTGACGGCGGAGTACGACCTGCAGCTCTATACGCGCCGGCTGCACGCGTGGCGGCTGGCGGATGGGTCGGAGCGGTACTGGGCGCGCGAACTTGGCGAGGCGACCTGCGAGGCCGACGGCCTGACCGTGGACCTGATACGCGAGTGGAGCGGCGAGGCAGCGTAGTCGCAGGGACGGCCACGGCCCTCTCCACGCGGGAGCGGGCCGTCGTCGATCCTTGGTGTGCTTTACACGATCGTGTCGACCACACCGCCGTCGACGCGCAGGGCCGCGCCGGTGGTGGCGGACGCCTGTGGCGAGCAGACGTAGACGATCATGTTGGCCACTTCCTCGACACTGGCCGCGCGCTGGATGATCGACGTGCTGCGGTGTGCCTTGACGAACTCGGCCGCCACTTCCTCGGCGCTCTTGCCGGATTTCGCGATTTCATCCTTGAGCATGGCCGTCACGCCTTCGGATAGCGTCGGGCCGGGCAGCACGGCGTTCACCGTGACGCCGGTGCCTGCCATCCGCTTGGCCAGACCGCGCGAGACTGCCAACTGCGCGGTCTTGGTAAAGCCGTAGTGGATCATCTCGACCGGAATGTTGATGCCAGACTCAGAGGCGATAAACACGATGCGGCCCCATTTGCGCTCGGCCATGCCCTTGGCATAGGCGCGCGAGAGGCGTACGCCGGACAGCACGTTGACGTCGAAGAAGCGTGTCCAGTCGCTGTCCGGAATATCGAAGAAATCCTTCGGCTCGAAGATGCCGAGGTTGTTGACGAGGATGTCGACAGCCGGGTGGGTCTTGACGAGGGTGTCGCAGACGGCAGCGTCGGTCAGGTCGCCTGCGAATCCGGTGGCCTGGGCGGTGGGATAGGATTTCTTCAGCGATGCCAGCGCGTTATCGACCGAGGCCTGACTACGGCCGTTGACGATCACGTGGGCGCCAGACTCGGCCAGTCCGCGCGCCGTGGCAAAGCCGATGCCGGCGGTGGAACCGGTGACCAGGGCGGTCTTGCCCGACAGATCGATGTTCATGGCGACTCCATTTCGTTGGAAGGTGAGCCCTTGGCCGCTACGGCAGGGCAACCCGTCAAGTGTATGAAGCCGCCGGCGAACTGCAAGCCGGGCCTGTGGAATGCTGCGTTCCGCCCGTGAAAGGAAACGGCAATGAAACGGGAACTGCGCCGGGGTCAGGTGAGCCACCGGCGGGTGACGTGGCCAGCCCTTGTTTTTGTGTACCGGCTATTCCTTCACCGTTCCGGCCACGTGCAGAATCCGGTTCCGCACCACGGCGATTGCCTGCTTGAGGGCGTAGACGTCCTGAAAATAGCGCTGCGGCATCCGTATCTGACTGGCGTGCGCATCGATCTGCTCGATTTCCTCGCGCCACTGCGCAATCTGGTGCCGCGTTGGCCGCTCGCTTTTCCAGATTTCATCTTCCAGCGCCTTGATCTCCCGATACCAGACCACGAGCCGGCCTTTGATCCGCGACTCCGCGAAGCGCGGCAGGGCCTGCAACAGGCCCAATAGCAGGGCCATGAAGGGGAGCAGGATCAGCAGCCGTCTTTCGACAAAGCTGGCCAGCCAGAAGGGCAGGTATCGCTGCAGGAAAGGACGCCCCGACTTGAAGAAGCGCGTGCTTTCCTCCGAAACGGGGAACTCGTTGGTGTTCAGGTTGGGAAACGTGCCGAGCGGCGTGAAGTAGTCTTCGCCGCCGTGGACGGTCTTGGCGGCTTCCAGCAGCAGGTACACCAATGCGGGGTGCATGGTGTCCTTGGATACGAGCAGGGCCTTGGCGGCCAGCAACGTGACGTCGGCCTGCGGAAGATCGTTGACGATGCTGGTCGAGGCACGCGGGAAGACAATCTTCGAGAGCGAAGGGAATTTCTGCACCAGCGCATCAGCCTGGGCGAAGCTCATCAGTTTCAGGTCGCTGTTCAATAGCGTCTGCTGCATCTCCGCATCGGGCCTGCCGATGAAGAACGCGGCGTCCACCTGCCCATCCTTGAGGCCCTGGTAGGCCGCATTGGCGTCCATTTGCAGCAGCGTGGTATTGGCAGCGGTAATGCCGCTATGCGCGAGCAGGATCCGGGAGACTTCGAGTAGCCCGCTGCCCGGAACGCCAATGGAGACTTTCTTCCCTTGCAGTTGGGAAAGCCGATCCATCCTGGCGGCGCCGCGATAGAACACCCAGATCGGTTCATAGGCGACGGCGGCAATGGTCTGCAGCCCGTCGGTATCGCTCGGGCTGACCGTGCCCGACTGGATGAACCCCACCTCGTACGCACTATCCGGATTCTTCAGCCGTTCGTAGTTCTCGATCGAACCGGAAGAACTGCGGATCTCGAGCTTGATGCCGTCGCGTTTCAGGATGGCCGCGTAGCGATCCGCGAAACCTTGATAGATGCCCTTGTCCGCGCCGGTGGTGATGATGATCGTATGCTGGATGGCGGGCCGGATGACAGCTACCAGTGACCAGCCAAGTGCAACCAGCAGCAGTAAGCCTCCAGCAATAAGAAGTCGCCGGCGGCCCGCCGACATGGGCGGATTCTGACTGCGGCGAAGCGCCGGATCGCGCCTAGACATTGGTCACCCGATAACAGAAAGAAAGCACTCCCGCTGCAGCAACGCCGAGTATCGCTGATGACATGCCGAGTTTTGTAATTTTTGGATTTTCTACGATACCAGATTGTTGTATCGCGGCTCAAACGACCTCACTCGGCAGCTCGATCCGGGAGCAAGAAAAAAGGCCGCATGAATGCGGCCTTCTCTTCGTGCGATGCCGCTCAGTGGAAGAGCTTCATTGCCTGGGTGATCGTGTTGGATACGCCCCAGACCAGCGGCACCAGCACATACAGCCAGAAGATGGCCAGCAGGCCTTTGCTGGTGGGGTGGGCTTTCACTTGTGAATTGTCCATGTGCATCTCTCCGTCGGGCGGTCAGTGGGCTGCGCTGGCATTGCCGGCAAGGCTGGATACATCGGCTTCGCTCATGTGGTGCCGGTCGCTGACGCGCGCCACCAGCAGATTGCAGATGAAGCCGACCACGAGCAGGGCCGCCATGATGTGCAGTGTCATCGTGTATGCGTCGGCGCCGGTCACGCCGTGCGCGACCTGGTACTCGCGGATGTAGTTCACGAGCACCGGGCCGGCGATACCCGCGGCGGCCCAGGCCGTCAGCAGGCGACCGTGGATGCCGCCCACGAAGGCGGTGCCGAACATGTCGGCCAGGTAAGCCGGGATCGTGGCGAAGCCGCCGCCGTACATCGACATGATCACGCAGTAGGCCAGCACGAAGAGCGCGATGTTGCCGCTTGCGCCAAGCTGTGGCACCAGCCAGTACAGGACAGCGCCCAGCGCGAAGAATACGAAGTAGGTGTTCTTGCGGCCGATCCAGTCAGAGGACGAAGCCCAGAAAAAGCGGCCGCCCATATTGAACAGCGACAGCAGGCCAACGAAGCCGGCTGCTGCTGCGGCGGTCACGCTGCCCTTGAAGCTCTCCTGAATCATCAGCGATGCCTGGCCCAGCACGCCGATGCCGGCCGTCACGTTCAGGAACAGCACCAGCCACAGCAGGTAGAACTGGGACGTCTTCAGGGCCTGGTCGATGTGCACGTGATTACGCGTGATCATCTTGCTGGCGGTGGTGGGCGGGGTCCAGCCAGCCGGCTTCCAGCCCGGGGCGGGCACACGGATGGCCAGCGAGCCGATCAGCATCGACACGAAGTAGCCGATGCCCATGACCACGAAAGTCTGGGCCACACCGACCGACGTAGCGGTCTTGAAGGTGTTCATCAGCGCCACGGACAGCGGCGCGGCGATCATCGCGCCGCCGCCGAAGCCCATGATCGCCATGCCGGTGGCCATGCCGCGACGGTCCGGGAACCAGCGAATCAGCGTGGACACGGGCGATACATAGCCCAGGCCCAGTCCGATGCCGCCCAGCACGCCGTAACCGAGATAGAGCAGGGCGATCTGGTGCGTGTAGATACCCAATGCGGAGACCAGGAACCCGCTGCCAAAGCAGCAGGCGGCGGTGAACATCGTCAGGCGCGGACCCACGCGCTCGAGCCATTTACCGGCGAATGCAGCGGAAATGCCAAGGAAGAAGATCGCCAGCGAGAAAATCCAGCCAAGCGTGGTCAGTTTCCAGTCATCGGGCGCTGACTCGGTAATGCCGATTACCCTCGATAGCGGTACGTTGAATACCGAGAATGCATAGGCCTGGCCGATGCAAAGGTGAACCGCCAGCGCGGCGGGCGGGACCATCCAGCGGGAAAATCCCGGCTTGGCGTAGGTCGCTTCCTTGGAAAAGAACGGGGCCGGGCCATAGGCCGGGCTGCTGCCTTGATTCATCACACTGCTCATCGAGCGTTCTCCAGACGAGGGTCCTGGGCAACCGTTCCGCTTGCAGCATGGCGCGCCGGCGGGTCTGGGTGGCCCAGCCGGTTGACCCGTCACGCCGCGGTCGGATTACCCCCAGATGTGTCGACGCACCGGGTGTTGGACATATTTATGGCCCGGACTGGTCGACGCTTGCTACCACACTACAAATCGGAAATGGGATTGCGCTGCGGGCAATGGCGCCGCAGCAACTGGCGCGAGCGAGTGCCGGCGGATCCGGCAGTCGGCGTGGCGAGAGACGCGAGGCGTCCCGGGATGAAATGGCTCATTATTTTTCCGTCGGGGGCGAGCAGTCATTGTTCTGACCAACAATGACTACCGTGGAAAATGTTATGTGCGCTGAACCTTAGCCGTGTCGATCGCTGACTTCAATAGGTTTTCGAGGACATATTCCCTACCAACGGCACTTTCGATGTGATGCATGAAAAACGTCGGCGCGGCACGATATTCACCGTGTGGTTTTTGCGACAGCGTTGAATAATGTGTGGACGGCATATACGGCCATAGATGCCCTATTGATAGGACAAATTGTCACGAATGCGTCATGTGCGACGCCTACGATCTGTGCCGTGGCGGTTTTCCTCTGCCATGGAAAGACAAGCCGGTCACCAGCGATGGGTGCAAACGGGCGACAAGTGGGTGTCGCACGGACCGGCGAATTGACACGCCGCGGCCGGCCAATGGTCGCGGCATTTTTTTTGCGCCCGGGAAGGTCAGCCGAACGTCAGAAGGCTTCGTTGATCTGGAAGTAGGCGCCCTTCGTCTGGCGACCGACACCGACATCGAACCGGACATTGACCCGCGGCTTGAACTCGAAGCGGTAGCCCACGCCGCCATTCGGCAGCCAGTGGGCCGACGTCAGCCCGCCGGGGTTGCCGGCGATGGCGCCAGTGGCGAGCCAGAACACCATGCCCTGCCGGCCCACGATGTGCCAGCGGTATTCCACCTGGGCGGTCAGCATCGCCTTGTCCCGATACTGGCCCATGAAGTAGCCGCGCATGTGCTTGTTGTCACCGAGAATCGACATCATGCTCCACGGCACATCGCCCCAGTTGAACTTGCCGTAGATGTCGAACGCCAGCACGTCCCGCTCACGCATACGGAAGTAGCGGTCGTAGGTGAGTTCCAGCGATTCGAAATCGGTGTCGCTGCCCAGCGCGCGCCGGTAGACGGTGCCGTTCAGCAGCAGCGCTTGCCCCTTGTACGGATTGGGCAGGAAGTCTCGCGTGTCGTACGAAAAATGGGCGGTCAGGCCGCTGCTGAGCACGCGAGTGCCGTGCGGGTCGGTGGCCAGCGCGCTGTTCGCGCCGCGATCCAGGTGCGTTGCGTCGTCGTACTCGACGTCGACGCCGCCGCCAATATAGGTGTTGGGCTGCACGCGCATCATGACCCGGGGCTTGAACACGACGCCGCGACGCGTATAGCCCTCCTTGTTGGCGTCGTTGACCGCGTTGTCGTATCCGATGCCCCAGTACGACGTGGGTATATTGATCAGCGCGCCGGAAAACACGAAGCGGTAACTGTCGTCGGCGAAGAACGTGTTGTTGTCCACGCCGATACCCAGGGCCCCCGTGGTGGTGGCGAAGCCATGGATGTTGACGGTGGAGAGCTGTGTATCTTCCTCGGCGTTCTTCGGTTTGTAGAGGCCGATGGCCGCGGCGCCGATGCCGAAACCCATCTCCGGGTTATAAAAAGGACCCGGTAACACGCCCCAGTCGATGCCGTGGCTCAGGTCCACCTGCTTCGAGGCGCCGAGCTTGTTAAGGACCTTATCTATCCAGCTTACGTGTTCCGGGTCCTGCGCCGGCTCGCTCGACTGCGCGGCCGCGTTCGCGGCGGCCAGGGCAAGAGCGAGCGGGATAACCAGGGGCGTGCGCATCGTCGTCAGAACCGGAGGAAGCCAGTAGCAATCACGTAGTTGCGGTTATACCCGTAACCGATCTCCAGCAGTAAGCCGACGCCGCGGTTGATTGCCCAGCTCGCGCCCACGGATCCGCTCCAGGGCCCAGTGACCTGCTCGGCCATCTGGTAGTTCAGGCGGGTAGTCTGGCCGCCGCCCGCGGTCCAACCGTGGGCGGCAAGCGGCAGGCAGCCGATTCGTCCGCCGCGTACTCCCGTCGCGTGCGCATTCCCTTGGTCCGGTCAAGATGCACGATCTTTACCGAATGCCGCCCTGGATCGAAGTGAATGTTTTCGATAGGCGACATGAGGAAATCCAGATCCCAATCCGCACCCGACGGCGCTGCGACCATGCGTTCAGGCCGCAGCCTGAGTCACGAAGCGGATTGGCGCTTGTATCGCCGCAGATGGGCGATGGACTAGGGCTGATCGGTGTAGGTCAGCTCGACTGCGCAGGAGTGGTAGCGGTGGCCGGAGTGGCCGAAACCTTCGGCGTGCTGGCCGCGGCGGTGTCGCAGGCCGGGCGGGTGACTTGCTGTCGCTGCCGGGCCTCGGCGCGACCGCGCTCGATCACGGCAAAGTCGGGGCCGGCAACGGCTGACAGCGAGGCAAGGAGGGAGGCTGCGCCAAACAGGGCGAGCAGGGCGGACTTCATCAGAAAACTCCGACGGGTGGGAAAAACCATGCCCAGAATGATCCGCGCCTTCCGCCATAGCGTCCAAGACCGGATCGTTATTCGGGCGATAGGCTGGGCCAATAGTTGACGATGAGGCCAACCATTGCGCAGCGGGCCAGCCCAAGGACTTCCGCTACCGCTGGCACCTACGACCGGAACATGATTTGCGCGGCGATCACAAGGACCATGAAGTACACGAATAGCAGTCCGCAGAGCGAAAACGCCACCGTGCAGAGCGTGTCCATCGCCCGATGGGGGTCTGAGAATCGTTCCTTCAGCCAGTTGTTCATATCAATCTCCAGAAGTCGGAGAGTCTAAGAACGCACGCGCCCTACGGCGAGTAAACTTGTGTTTCCAATTTCGCCAAGCGCATTACATTTGTTGTCGCGATGCATCGGCGGCGGTGTTCGCCGACGATGACCGTGGCAAACACCGACTCGGAGCACTGCGCGGCTCAGCGCATCTTGCCGAGGATGGCCTGCATCTCGGTGGCATCGAATGCCCGAAGCGTCTGGGTGTGAACGTTGCCAAGCGCGCCGACGCTCAGCCCGAACGCCGTCACCACGGTGTCATCCTGTGCCTCCAGCGTCAGCACGACGTCGTATTTGCCCAGTGTCCAGAACACATCCTTCACTTGCACGCCAAGTTGCGCGCCCAGTTCACGCACGGCGGCGGCGCGTTTGGTCGTTTCCTTGACAGTGCGGATGCCCTGATCGGTGAAGCTTGCCAGCACGATGTAGCGGGTCATGGTGAGTCTCCGGCAACAAGTGGATGGGCGCCGTCGGCGCCGTGCCGGGTGTGGGCGTGAACCCTATCCGGCCGGGAGAGCGTGTGGACGGTGGTTCAGGGATTCGGCGCGAACTCGCGCGGCGCTTCGTCGTTCACCCGAAGACGATGGCGGTGACGACGCTCGCCTGGAAGATTCGGCAAAACAGCCTGAGCAATGCCAAAAGCACGCAATTTGCGAACCACTGGCGACCGGATGCGGTTCGTGGTCATCCCATGCCCATTTCCGGGAGCGCGATCCCGTGGTGTGGCGCGAGGTGTTGCAGAAATGAAGCGCCTTCCGCGCGGCAACCCGGCCTGTTGCCACGGCCATGTAACGGATGCGCTGCAACATGGCTGCCATTCTGGGTCAGCCAAGAATGTCTCTCAGAAGAATCAAGTAGTAATCTTCCTGCCACATTTCTCATGCATCCTCCAGTCCGTCTCAAACAGGGAGGACACCATAATGAGAAGGATTTCCGTACTCGCGGCAGCCGCCATGTCGGTCGCCCTCGCGGCCTGCGGCGGCGATGACAACAACGCCGCGGCGTCGAATGGCAACAACGGCAACAACGGTGGCACGACGCCGCCGATCGAGCAGCCACAAGGCGGCGCCACGCCGACCAAGAACGTCGTGTTTTTCCTCGGCGACGGCATGGGCATGACGACGCTGACCGCCGCGCGTATCTACAAGGTGGGCGAGGAAGGCGATCTGACGATCGACACGATGCCGGAAAGCGGCTTCGTCCGTACGTACTCGAACGACGCCCAGGTCACGGACAGCGCCCCGTCGATGGCCGCCTACATGACCGGCGTGAAAATGAACAACGAAGTCATCTCGATGACTCCGGAAACGAGCGCCGTGGACGCCAATGGCAAGGCCTACGTGTCGGGCGCTGACAGCACCTGCCCCGCGACGGGCAACGGCAAGAGCGTGCCGACGCTGCTCGAGCAGATGAAGGCTGCCGGCTACGGCACGGGCGTGGTCACCACCACGCGCATTACGCACGCCACGCCGGCGGCCACCTACGCCCACATCTGCCACCGCGACGGCGAGAACGCTATCGCTGCGCAACTGGTACCGAAGGGCGCCGGCTTCAACAGCGCGCTGACCGATGGCGTCGACGTGATCTTCGGCGGCGGCCGCCAGCACTTCCTGGCTACGGCCGCAGGCGGCAAGCGTACCGACGGCCGCGATCTGGTCGGCGAGTTCAAGACGGCTGGCTATAGCTACGCTGCCAGCAAGTCGGACTTCGACAAGATCACGGCCAGCTCCGCCAAGGTGGTGGGTCTGTTCAACGCGAGCCACATGGATTACGACCTCGATCGCGATCCGGCGAAGGAGCCGAGCCTGGCAGAAATGACCGGCAAGGCCATCGACGTGCTGGCTGCCAAGAAGAAGGGCTTCTTCCTGATGGTGGAAGGCGGCCGTATCGACCACGCGCTGCACGAGACCACCGCCCGCAAGGCGCTGCAGGACACCGCCGCATTCGACGACGCGATCAAGGCTGCCATCGACAAGCTCAACGTCATCGACCCGGGCCTGAAGAACACGCTGATCGTCGTCACCGCCGACCATGACCACACCCTGGTCCTGAACGGCTATGCCAAGCGCACGGGCAAGACCAGCGATGCCAACCCTGGCGTGCTGGGTCTGGTCAAGGACTACGTGACTGGTTCGGCCAAGCTCGATTCGACCGGCAACCCGTTCTCGATCATCGGCTTCGGCAATGGCGAGAACCGTCCGGCCACGCGTACCGCGCTGACCGATGTGCAGGTCTTCGACAAGACCTATCACCAGGAAGCTGTGATTCCGATGCCCGCGGGTGGTGAAACCCACGGTGGCACCGATGTGTTCATCGGCGCCATGGGCAACGGGGCCACCAGCTTCACCGGTGTGATGGACAACATCGAGGTGTTCGGCCTGATCAAGAAGGCAATCGGACTCTGAGCCAACCCGCCATCACCGCACAACGGAATATCGACATGAAAATCACTACCCGTATCGGAATGCTGGCGGCCGCGGCGGCCAGCGCTTGCCTGACGATGCCCGCGGCGCACGCCGCTGGCGAGGCCAAGAACGTCATCTTCTTCCTGGGCGACGGCATGGGCCCCGCCACCGTTACCGCATCGCGTATCTACAAGTACGGCGAATCGGGCAAGCTGACGATGGAATCGCTGAAGCGCACCGCGCGCATCAAGACGTTCTCCAACGACGCGCAAACCACCGACAGCGCACCGTCGATGGCTGCCTACATGACCGGCGTGAAGATGAACAACGAGGTCATCTCGATGTCCCCGGACACGAAGGCGACCGCGCCGGGCACAGACGGCAACGGCAACAAGACCATCAACAACTGCCTGCCGACCAACGGTACTTCGGTGCCGACGCTGCTGGAACTGGCCAAGGCGCGCGGCAAGGCGACCGGCGCCATCACCACGACCGAGCTGACGCACGCCACGCCGGCCGCTACGTACTCGCACATCTGCCATCGCGATGCGCAGTACGACATCGCCGCGCAAGCGGTGCCGGGCGGCGCGGGTTTCAACACGGCGCTGGGTGACGGTGTCGACGTGCTGATGGGCGGCGGACGCAACCACTGGACGCCGTTTGACGCCACGACCAACAAGAAGGGCCGTGCCGATGGCCGCAATCTGCTGACGGAGTTCTCCGCCAAGGGCTACGCCGTGGCCGCCACGCGCGACCAGATGATGCAGGCCAGCGGCAACAAGCTGATTGGTCTGTTCAGCACGACGAGCCATCTCGAGTACGAGATCGACCGCGTGGCGGGCAAGGGCGAAGGCGCTACCCAGCCGAGCCTGGCCGACATGACCGCCAAGGCGATCGAGCTGCTGTCGAAGAACGGCAACGGCTACTTCCTGATGGTCGAGGGTGGCCGTATCGACCACGCGCTGCATGGCACCAACGCCAAGCGCGCGCTGGAAGACACCATCGCCTTCGACGACGCCATCAAGCGCGCGCTGTCGATGGTCGATCTGTCGAACACGATCATCGTGGTCACCGCCGATCACGATCACACGATGACGATCAACGGCTACTCGCACCGCGGCAACCCGATCCTGGCCACGGCCACCGACTACAAGACCAAGAAGACCGCCCTGGCGGCCGACGGTCTGCCCTACACCACGCTGGTGTTCGGCAACGGTGGCACCCCGCGCAAGGCTACCCGCGACAACCCGTCGCTGGTGGACACCACCGCCAATGACTATCTGCAGGAAGTTGGCGTGAACCTGGGTTCCCCGGGTGCCGAAACGCACGGTGGCGGCGATGTGATGCTGTTCTCCACCGGCCCCGGCAGCGCGCCGTTGAAGGGCACCCTCGACAACACCAAGGTGTTCGGTGTGGTCAAGTCGGCCCTGGGTCTCTGATCCTAGTCGTACCCGACACGGGCACTTCACGTGCCCGTGCCATGACGCACGCCGGTTCGCCGGCGTGCGCTTTCCACTTTCAGCACGGCAATGATCAACATGAAGCAAGCCAGCATGAAACAAGCCGGCGTGAAGCAGGCAATCGGCCAGTTCGTTCTGCTGGCGCTCGGCGTATGCGCCTCGTCGACGGCTCTCGCGGCCACGGCTACGGATTCGGGCAGGCCACTCGCGCTGCGCGTGCAGCACGAACTGTCGGCACTCGGCAAGGATGGCGTGAAGCGTGATGTGTCGTTCGGCGAGCGTGTCTATCGCAACGGTGACTCGGTCTGGATCGAGCGCGAAGTGCCGGCGAGCGTGCGGCATGCGCATGACGAGGCAGAACATGCGGCAGGTGACAAGGGCCACAAGCACATGGATGTTTCCACGGCGGCGCGCTGGATCGAACGCAAGCCCAACGGCGAACTCAATGTTCGGCTCGTCAGCGATCAGATGCGCAAGACCTTCGAGGTGCGCCAGGGTGACTACGGCAATATCGGTTTCGATGGTTCCTGGGCCGCGGCGAGCCATCTGCTCGACCCCGCCCTGCTCAAGACGATGAAGGCCAACGGGCCCGTACGCGATGGCGTGCAGGAATACACGGCCCGCCGCGGCGACGAGCGCGTGACGGTGCAATGGGATGTGGCCGGGCAGTATCCGCGCCTGGTGCAGTCGCTCAACACGAGCGGCACACAGAAGAAGATCACGCGTGTCACGTCGGTCGCGACGCCGGCGAGCGCGCCCTGGTCTCGCACACGCGGCTACGCGCAGGGCGATTACTCCGATCTGCTGGACTGACGCGCCGATTCACTCGGTTATCCGCTGAGCCGCCGGACAGCGCCGGACAGCTCTGGGCGCTCAGCGGCCCGACGGGGTGCGAATCGACGTGGCGATATCGCGGCTCACCGAGGCGAGGGCGCGGTTATGCGCCGAGATGATCGCCTCGAAGCCATCGCCGGCAACGGCCTCGCGTACCACCGAGCGCCCGGCGATCGCCGGCTGTTTCCCCGGCGGCTGGATGGTCCATAGCGCATCCATCGACACGGCGACGGCCGGCTCCGTATCCAGACTCAGGATATCCACGCGGACACGCCAGGCCGGCATTGCATTCGAACCCGTATCGACGACAGTCACCTGATCGGACCCCAGCATGGTTCTCAGATCGGCGGCAATGACCTGGGAGATTTCGGACTTGAGCGGCTCGGCCCAGCGTGCGAATTCGTTGACCTTGACTTCATTGGCCGAGACACGTGTCACGATCTGAGGCCGGTCGACCAGATCCGGTATCGTCACCGGCCCGACGACGACACGGACTGGTGTCGCGGTGGAGGCACGCTCCACAGTGTTGTCCGGATCAAGCGTGTAGAACCGCGCTTTCGGCGAGCTGCAGCCGGCCAGCAGCCCGATGAGCGCCACGAATGCCACGCTTGCGCTGGCGATCGACCTTGTCACGCGTTTCATGGCTTGTCCTCCGATTTTCCGCGTATCAGCGCTTCGGGGTGTTGCTCCAGATAGTCGGCAAGCGAGCGGAGCGCGGCGGCGGTACGGGCGAGTTCCTTCATGGCGTCCGCCGTGTTCTGCTGCAGCGCCGAGTCGGGGCCGAGCGCGGTGTTGGCGGAGTCGAGCGTGGAGCGTGCCGATGCCAGCGTGTCGCGTGCTTGCGGCACGAGCTCTGAGTCCAGCCGCGTCAATAGCGACGTCGCGTTGCGAAGCATGTCCTTGGTGTTCTGGCCGATCTGCGCAAAGGGCACGCTGTTCAGTTGCGCGACAACGCGTGTCAGGGATTGCTGCAGCGACTGCAGATCGCCCTGGATGGACGGAAACTCCGGCGGGTTTTCGTTCCAGTTGATCTTGGCCTTGGGTGCGTTGGGGAAGAAATCCAGCGCGATATAAAGTTGCCCGGTCAGAAGGTTTCCATTCCGCAATTGCATTCGGAGCCCTTGGGAGACCAGGAAGTCGCCAAGCTCGCGGGGATTTTCGGCTACCGGGCCCAAGGCGGCGCCGGTGCGGTAACGCGACGTGAATCGTCCCGGGTAGAAGTTTATTTCCACCGGGATGCTGAACTTGCGCGTCGCTGGATCGTAGCGCGTGTAGATGCCGGTGACCTCGCCGATCACGATGCCCCGGAACTCGATCGGAGCGCCGACGGCCAGGCCGCGCACCGTGTCCGTGAAATTGACCACGTAGTGATGCACGACGCTGTCCTGGCGCTTGAGTGCGGTGACACGGTCATGGAACAGCGCGAAGGTCGATCCTGCCGCTGCAGCAGGTTGGTCCTGCGCTTCATACGGGGTCTCGAAGCCAATGCCACCGATCAGGATCGACACCACGGACTGGGTGTTCACGCGCAAGCCGCTCGTATCGAGCGAAACGTCAACGCCGCTGGCGTGCCAGAAGCGTGTGCCCTGCTGCACAAACCGGTCGTACGGGGCGTTCACGAACACCTTGAGCGTGACGCCGCGTCCGTCGGAGTCGAGGTCGAACGCGGTGATCTGTCCCACTTGAAGACGGCGGAAGTAGACCGGGGAACCGACATCGAGCGAGCCCACGTCCTCGCTCTTTAGCGTGAACTCGCGGCCCGGCACATCGCTGGTGAATGCGGGCGGCGTCTCGAGCCCGACAAAGTCGTGGCGCGTCGCTGTCGCCGTGCCGGTATCGGTGGCGATATACGAGCCGGACAGCAGTGTGCCGAGGCCGGAAACGGACCCGCCCGAGATGCGCGGCCGCACCACCCAGAAACGCGTGTTGTCGACAAGCAGGCGTCCGGCGTCCTTGGCGATCTCGGCGGTCACCACCACGCGCTTGCTATCGGGGGAGAGCGCCACCGACTTGACTATGCCGATGTCGACGTCCTTGAACTTGATCTTGGTCTTGCCGGCCTCCAGGCCCTCGCCGGTCTTGAAGCTGACGGTGATCGTCGGTCCTTGTTCGATCACGGCCTTCACCGCGAGCCAGCCGCCGATCAGCACGGCGATGATCGGCACGAGCCATATGAGCTGCAGGCGCCAGCGCGAGCGCGATGGCGCCTTGGCGACGGCTTCGGGGAAGTCCGGGGTATCGGGGTCCTGGCCTGGACTGGTCATGTTTGATGCTCCGCTTCATCCCAGATCAGCCGCGGATCGAATGTCATCGCGGCGAACATGGTCAGTACCACCACGGCGCCGAAGGCGATGGCGGCGGGGCCGGCCTGGATCGTGGCCAGGGCCTTGAATTGCACCAGTGCGACGAGCACGGTGATCACGTAGATATCCAGCATCGACCAGCGGCCGACGAACTCCACCACGCGATAGATTTTCGTGCGGCGCTTCGGCGCAGAGGTGGAATGAAACTGCGTGGAGAAGGCGAGGTAGCCGAGCGCGAGGATCTTGAGCATCGGTACCGCAATGCTGGCAATGAACACCACGATCGCGAGCATCCACGAGCCTGATGTCCACAGGTATGCGACACCACTCAGGATCGTGTCGTTCTCCGCGCCGAACAGCGAACTCGTGTACATGACCGGCAGTACGTTGGCGGGGATGTACAGCACGATGGCGGAAATCAGCAATGCCCAGGTGCGTGTCAGGCTCGCGGGTTTGCGGCTATGCAGTGTCGCGCCACATCGCGGGCAGGCCAGCGCATGGTCACGCGTGTGGGCGCTGGTCAGCAGTCCGCAATCGTGGCACGAAAGCAGGCCGCAATACGCCGCCGTGATGGGGCCCGAAACGATTGGCTGTTCCAGATGCGCGCGTGCACCGCCGGTTGCGCGCACTGCCGAGAAGTGTGCCCATAGCGAATGCGGGTCGAAGGCCGTGTGGGCCCCGACCAGCACGAGCATCAGCGCGCCGAACGACCAAAGTGCGACGCCGGGCACTACCGACGCGATGTGCGCGAGCTTGACCAGGGCCACCAGCAGGCCAAGGATCAGCACCTCGGTCATTCCCCAGGACTCGGCCTGATGGCAGAGCCGCAACACCTGAGGCGCAAACCAGGGCTTGCGACCCAGACGCAGCGGCAGCAGGATCCACAACATGCCCACGGTCTGCAGCACCGGCATCACGATGGTCGTGACAAGGACCAGGATGGCCAGCGGCCACATGTCGCCGTGAAACAGCACGCGCACCGCGCCAGCGAGGGTCGTTTGCACCAGCGTGCCGCTGACGGAGAGACCGACGATCGGATAGAGATTCGAGATGCCCAGCAGCACCAGCGCGCCTAGCGCAAGGGCCAGCGCTTGCTCCTGGCCGTCGGGGCGGTTGCGGGCAAGTTCAGCGTCGCAGCGGCAGCATCGCAGCGTGCCCTTGACGGGCACGGGCAATGCGCGCTGGAGCAGGTCGCATTCGGGGCAGGCGATCAGATCGGTGCGGGTCATGCGCCACCTCCGTGACGTGTTCGGCCTTGACGATCGTGCTTTGCCTGTTGATATCGCCGATGCCGGAGTGGCTTCCTGGTCCTTTCCTCTTTGCACAGGCGTCAAGCCACACGCGGCTCGTGGGAGCCACTGCAGCTAAGCCTATCAATCGACGCCTGGATCGGGTAGGGGACTTTGGTCCAGCATCGCCGGGCTACGCACGGGATATGCCCGGCGTAATCGGTGTAACCGTTGAATGAAACAGCATGGATCAGCGCCCGGAGCGCTGATCCATCTGCCCCAGCACGTGCCGCGCGTGTCCCGAGCAGTCTTCGTCGTCGGCAAGGTTCTCGATGTCGTGGGCGAGCGCGAGCAGGTCGCGCCGGGTGCCTGCCAGCCGCTGTTCCAACAATTCGATCTCGCCGGCCTTGCGCCGCAATACCTCGATCAGTTTTTCGCGCGGCCAGTCGTTGAGATGGGTCGGAAGGATGGCGCGGATTTCGTCGAGCGAGAAGCCGGCGTTCTGGGCCCGCAGGATGATCTCCAGCCGTGTCAGCGTTTCCGGGGCGTACTCGCGGTAGCCATTGGCCTGCCGCTGTGCCGGCTGGAGCAGGCCACTTGCCTCGTAGAACCGAATGCGCGAGGCGGCCACGCCGCTCAGGCGTGCCAGTTCTCCAATCTTCATCTGCAGTGTTCCAGGGGGACTTGACATTAAAGTTGACTTTAAGCTTAGGGTTACGCAGTCGTCAACGCAATGCGCAAATGCCTGCGAACCCCAGCCATGAAACTGTTCACGCCTCTCACCCTGCCCAACGGCGCAGTCATTCCCAACCGCCTGGCCAAGGCCGCCATGGAAGAGAACATGGCCGATGCGGACCATGCGCCATCTGACGCATTGCTGCGCCTCTACGAAGCTTGGGCCGCGGGAGGCGCTGGCCTGATGCTTACGGGCAATGTCATGGTCGATCACCGGGCGATGACCGGACCGAATGGCGTCGTGCTGGAGAACGACGCCCATCTGGATCGCTTCCGGCAATGGGCGCGGATCGCGCGCGCGCACGGCGCCCACGCCTGGATGCAGATCAACCACCCCGGCCGCCAGATGCCCGCCGCGCTGGGACAGACCACGCTGGCGCCGTCAGCCGTTCCGCTGGAACTGGGCGCGTTGTCCAAGCAGTTTCCCGTTCCCAGGGAGATGAAGGCAGCCGACATCGACGATGTGCGCGAGCGCTTCGTCCGCAGCGCGCAACTGGCCGAGCAGAGCGGCTTCACTGGGGTGCAGATCCACGCGGCCCATGGCTATCTGCTCAGTCAGTTCCTGTCGCCGCTGGCTAACCGGCGACAGGACCAATGGGGCGGCCCGATTGAGAACCGCGCGCGCCTGCTGCTCGACATCGTTCGTGCGGTGCGGCAGGCGGTGTCGCCGGCTTTCGTGGTGTCCGTCAAGCTGAACTCGGCCGATTTCCAGCGCGGGGGATTCAGCCCCGATGACGCGAAGCGCGTGGTTGAACTGCTCAATCCGCTCGGCGTCGATCTGGTGGAACTGTCGGGCGGCAGCTACGAAGCCCCGGCCATGCAAGGGCAGGCGCGGGATGGCCGCACGCTCGAGCGCGAGGCGTACTTTCTGGCCTTTGCGCGCGATATCGCTGCCATCGCGCAGATGCCACTGATGGTCACGGGTGGTATCCGTCGCCGCGCCGTGGCCGACCAGGTGGTCGATAGCGGCATTGCGATGGTTGGCATCGCTACCGCGCTGTCCATCGATCCCAACCTGCCGCGCGACTGGTTGGCGGGCAGGAACAACGCGCCCGCGCTCCGCCCGATCACATGGAAGAACAAGGTGCTGGGTTCGCTGGCCAACATGGCCGTGGTCAAGTTCCAGCTCAAGCGGCTCAGCCAGGGACGCGGCACGCATCCACGGGTCTCCCCGCTCAGGGCACTGGTCGTGCAGCAAATGGCCAACGCCTGCCAGACAAGGCGTTACAAGCGCTGGATGATGGGACGGGAGTTGGGCTAAGGGTAATCCACTATCGCTTCTGATTCGCGACTTCGAATCCGGCGACGAGGGCATCGAGCAAATGGCGCACGGCGGGCACCATGCCGCGCCGCGTCGGGAAGATCGCGTGCACGAGCCCACTTGTCGAGGCCAGCTCGGGCAGCAGATGCAGCAGCCGGCCAGACTGCAGATCTTCTTCGATGAATTCCCGCGGCAGCATGGCCACGCCGACGCCGAGCATCGCGGCGATTCTCAGGCTAGCGATATCGTCCGTTGCGAGTCGGGGGCGGTGCGCGAAAGCACGCTCCTTTCCGGCGGCAGCGACGAGATTCCAGATGTATCGCTCGTTGTTGCTGGCCATGGCAATGGTCGGCCAGTCCTGTAGCGATTCGATCGAGGCTGGCGGGGCGTGCAGCCTTGCCAGTTCCGGACTTGCGACAAGGACAAACGTGGACAAGCCCAGTTGCCGGACCGCGAGGTCGGTGTCCTCCAGCGGCGCGGGCCTGACGCGGATCGCGAAGTCCAGCCCTTCCTCGATGACGTCGACGCGGCGATTGGTGGCATCGATCAGAACCTGCACCTGTGGGTTGTCGCGCACGTAACGGGAAACCGTCTCGGCGACGCCCGAGCTGAGAAGCGCAACCGGGCAACTGACCCGCACGGTGCCCTGCGGCTGCGAGCGGGTCTGGTCGACGATCTCCTTGGCGGCCCTGGCTTCGGCCACCACCGCAAGGCAGTGCTGGTGAAAGTGCCGCCCGGTCTCCGTCAGCGACAGGCTGCGGCTGGTGCGGTTCAGCAGGCGCACGCCAAGCGCCTCCTCCAGCGCGCGGATGCGCCGGCTCAGTTTCGATGTCTGCTGGCCAAGGCTACGGGCGGCGGCAGTGAAGCTGCCGCGATCCACCACTTCGGCGAACAGCCGAAGGTCGTTGAGGTCCGGTATCTGATCCATGTGGAGGGGCCTTCAGGATGATCGGATCATCCTACTGGTGGCAACGATGCTTTGCAAATGCGGATATTTCGCCGTTGTCGTTGCTTGTCTAGCATTCATCCCAACCAGAGACCACGCTAAATCGTGCGGGTCGATGGGAGAGCCGGTCGATCGCGGACGGCCTGACCGAGGGGATGGAAATGCTCGTACACCGGCGTTGGGAATCACTGGATGCAGCCGATCATGGCTGGCTCCGCGCGAAGCACCACTTCCAGGTCGATGCCGCTGGCAACCCCGCGCATCGCCCGCTTGGCTCGCTGATTGTCTGGAATGACGACGAGATAGCGGTCGATGGAGGCTTTCCGCTTCATGGGCACCGCGACATGGAGATCGTCACGTATGTCCGCCAGGGGACGCTCGAACACCGCGACACGCTGGGCTCTACCGGCACGATCCGGGCGGGACAGGTTCAGGTGATGAGTGCCGGCCGTGGCATTCGTCACGCCGAGTCCAACCGCGGCAGCGAGACGCTCAGGCTCTATCAGATCTGGCTGCTGCCGCGCGAGCGTGGCGGTGACCCGCGATGGGAGACCCGGCCTTTTCCCGAGGCTGACCGATCCGGACGCTTCGCGGTACTGGCCAGTGGATTTCCCGGCGACGGCGACGCACTGCCGATCCGTGCGAATGCTCGGCTTCTCGCCGCGACGCTCGGGCCCGGCGATCGCCTCACACATTCATTCGCTCCACACAGCAACGCTTACCTCGTGGTGGCTTCGGGACGTATCGCCGTGGATGGCGAGTTCGTCGGGCGACGCGATGGGGTGGCGATCACGAACGCCGCATCCATCGACGTCGCGGCGCTTGAACACTCTGAACTGGTGATGGTGGAAACCTGTTGAGAGTCACTTGATCCATCCACCTCGAAGCACTTTCGTCTGAAAGGACATGACCATGGAACACAACAAGTACTTCCCGCTACTCGGCCGCATCCTGCTCGGTGCGCCATTTCTCATGAGCGGTCTCGGCAAACTGGCCGCATATGGCGGAACCGTTGGCTATATTTCCGCAGTCGGCCTGCCGGCGGCGCCGCTGGCATACCTGATCGCGGTGGCGGTCGAGGTGGGCGGCGGCGTGATGCTGTTGTCGGGTTATCGGGTGCGCGCGGCGTCGCTAGTGATGGCGGCATTCTGTGTGGCGACAGCCGTTTTCTTCCATCACAACTTCGCCGATCAGAATCAGATGATTCACTTCCTGAAGAATCTGATGATCGCGGGCGGCCTTTTGCAGATCGCCAGCTTTGGCGCGGGCGCATGGAGCCTGGACGCGCGTCTTGCGGGGCCGGCGCCGCGCAAGACGGCGTTGCGGGCGAACTGATATCGGCGCTTGCTTGGCAAGCATGACGAATTGCCTGCAGGAGGCAACCAATGCAGAACAGTATTCCAACGCTGTTGCGGCGCAATCTTGAAGAGGTCTTCGGCGAAATCGATCCGGCGCGCAGGCGCCGCGCCATCGACGATATCTTTACTGACGACAGCGTGTTCTACGATCCGAACAGCGGTGTCCATCGTGGCCGCGACGCGATCGACAGGATTGCAGGTGTTATCAAGGCGTCGCATCCGGACTTCCGGTATCAGCCGATTGCCGAGCCCGAGGTGGCGGGGGACGGGGGGCGCATTCGATGGGTATCGGGGCGTCCTGGCGAAGCGCCTGCGTATGCGGGTACCGACTTCATCGTTGCCAGGGACGGCCGCATTGTCGCCGTTTATCTCTTCTTCGACGAATTGCCTTGAGTCGTGGCGCGCCCGCCCCAAAGGCTGGCGCTGCCGAATCCCTCCGGCGTTGCCGGAACCATAGAAACCTCATGAAGGAGTCTGCAAATGTCCAAGGTCCTGGTGCTGTATTACTCCACCTACGGGCACGTGGAAGCCCTGGCGGAGGCAGTCGCTGAAGGCGCTCGCGCCACCGGCGCTACCGTCGATGTCAAGCGGGTACCGGAAACGGTGCCGGCGGCGGTAGCCGAGGCTTCCCACTTCAAGGTCGACCAGAAAGCGCCGGTAGCCACGGTGGAGGATCTGGCTAACTACGACGCCATCGTGGTCGGCACGCCAACGCGCTTCGGGCGCATTTCCTCGCAGATGGCCGCGTTTCTCGATCAGGCCGGTGGCCTGTGGATGCGCGGCGTGCTGAACGGCAAGGTCGGTGGCGCTTTCACGTCTACTGCCACTCAGCACGGCGGGCAGGAAGCCACGCTGTTCTCGATCATTGCCAACCTGCTGCACTTCGGCATGACTATCGTCGGCTTGCCGTACAGCCATCAAGGGCAGATGACGCTGGATGAAATCGTCGGCGGGTCGCCGTATGGCGCGACGACCATCGCTGGTGGACAAGGGCAGCGTCAGCCGAGCGCCATCGAACTCGCGGGTGCGCGCCACCAGGGCGAACTGATCGCGAAGACCGCGAACAAGCTGTTCGGCTGAAGTTGTGTATCGCTAGCTGAGCGGCCTGCCGGTGGCAGTCGGGCAGGGAGTGGCGTCTTGCCTGGGCGTCGCTTCCTTTCGCCCATGGCGGAACGGCGCGCTCGGGTGCTAGAAGTTATGCCGCATGGCCAGTGCAAAGGTCTGCGGGTCGGCGCCGGCCTTCACGCCCAGACCGTTGATGGCGAAGTCATAGAGGGCGTTCCGCTTGTTATTGATCCGGCTGTAGTAGGTATAGATCGACGTGCGCTTGGAAAGCGGATAGTCGTAGCCAACAGTGATCTGCGTGGCGCCGGTCTCGGGGCCGGCATGGAATGACCCAATCGTCTCGGTCGCATTGCCCGCGCCGTTGCTGGCGAACGTGAAGCCGATCTTCACGCTGCCGGGTCCGAGCTTCTGGACCAGTGAGGTGTAATAGCTGTTGCGCGTCAGGTCGCCGGTGGCAGTGCGATAGTGCAATCGCTCGTACACCAGGGCGATCGTCGTCGTGGGGAACTGGTAGGAGACGCCGACCTTCATGCCATCGTCGTTACGGCCGGCGGTCTGATAGTGCTGATGGATCTCGTAGGCCATCGACACACTGAGCGGGCCGCGTTCGTACGCACCCGCGAACGAGTACAGCGCCGGATTACGCGGCACGCTGATCTTTTCTTCCGGCAGGCCCCAGGTCATCGCGCCGCTTAACCCGTGCCATTGCGGCGACTGGTAATGCAGGGAGTTCTGCTGGCGCCGGTCGAACGAGTTGGTGTTCTGGACGTTGTCCGTGGTGGCGGCCGCGCCATTGCCCATGATCGACATATAGCCGGCGGTGGTCGGGTAATAGGGGTCGAGGGTCTTGGTCGAGGTGGTATATGCCGTATCCCAGTTGCCCATGAATACGGTGCCATACGGGCTGGCCATGCCGAGCCGCGTGTCGCGCGCGGCGATCTGCCCCGCGCCGGTGTCGATCGACAGCGTGCTCTCGACCTGCCAGATGGCCTTGAGCCCATACCCGAGCGCTTCCTCGCCGCGAATACCGAAGACGGACCGGTTGTTGGTCAGCCGCGCAGTGCCGCCCAGGTGGGTGCCATCGGTCGCGGTGGAGGCTGACGCGTACTCGACGGCCGTATTGAGTCGCCCGTAAATCACAACGGATGACTGGGCGTTGGCCGTGCCGACCAGGCAGGTGGCCGAGGCCGCCAACGCCGCTATCGTCGCCAGGGGGCGCAGCCAGTGCCACACGCCAACTCTTGTCATCTCGCGCTCCCCCGTTGGTTTGATTCCTATAGTAGTGAAGCGTCGCACGGACGGGAATCGACGTTGATCGATAGAGGGACCACTACAAGGGAATCATGGCGCTCGAGAACCAGAAACCTATTCCGGCCAGCATGCACGGCTGTGTGCTGTCGTTTGTCGCAGGCTTTGTTGATGTGGTTGGCTTTGTCGCCCTGTTCGGGCTGTTCACGGCCCACGTGACCGGCAACTTCATCATGATCGGCGTGGAGTTGACTGGGAACTCGGACGGCCTGGCGACCAAGCTGCTGGCACTGCCGGCCTTTGTCATCGCGGTGGCCGCCACACGTGTGCTCGAGGCGAATTTCGCGCGACGCCAGCGTCCGGTGGTTGCGCTGCTGCTCGCCATCGAATGCCTGTTCCTGCTGCTGTTCATCGGCACCGGGCTTTGGGCGAAGGCTGGCGCTGGCCTGACTGCCAATGCGTTGCCGTCCACGCTTGCGGGAATGCTGGCCGTGGTGGCCATGGGCATCCAGAACGCGTTGTCCCGTACCGCGCTGGCCGACCTGGGGCCGACCACCATCATGACTGGCAATACCACCCAGGTCGTGATCGATCTCGTCGATCTGACTTCCGCCAGCCCGGAACAGACCGGGGCGATCGTCACGCGGCTGCGCAAGATGCTGCCAGCCGTGGTGGGGTTTGCCGCCGGCGCGGTGCTCGGCGCGCTTGCCTATCAGGCGGTCAGTTTCTGGTGCGTCTTTCTGCCGGTGCTGCTGCTGGCGGCGGTGTGTCGCCAGCGTTGGCCCGGCCGGGTGGCGTTGGCCTGAACCGAGGTTCACCAGCCGCCGAAATTTCGCCTTTTTGATTTGAAATATTTTGGTGTACCATCCGCATACATTAACAGCGTCAAAGTATGCAAAAAATGGAAGCCAATGAGTTTCGCCCGCTGGCTGGCGTAAAAGTGCTTGAGTTGTCACAGATTCTGGCGGGCCCCACCTGTGGGCTGATGCTGGGCGATCTCGGGGCCGACGTGGTCAAGATCGAGCGATTTCCTGCCGGGGATGACGCGCGGAAGTACCGTCGGCCGGGCGACAGCGGATTGCCGCCTTCCTTCCTGATTGTCAATCGCGGCAAGCGGTCGCTCGGACTTGACCTGCGCAAGGAAGAGGGCAAGGCCGTGCTCAAGCGGATGGTTGCCCAGGCCGATGTGCTGACCGAGAACTTCCGTCTGGGAGTGATGGAGAAACTGGGCCTTGGCTACGACGTGCTGCGCGAGGTGAATCCGGCCCTGATCTACTGCTCGATTACCGGATACGGACGGACGGGGCCGCTGGCCAGCAAGGGCGGTTTCGACCTGATTCTGCAGGCGTTCTCGGGGCTCATCAGCGTGACGGGAGAGCCGGGCCGCGACCCGGTCAAGCCGGGCATGTCGATCGCCGATGTCAATGCTGGCATCCTGGCCGCATTCGGTATCCTGGCCGCGTACATCAACCGGCTACGCACGGGCGAGGGCTCGCGCGTCGAGACCTCGCTGCTGCAGGCGTCGATGCAGCAGCTTTACTGGTACGCGGCGGCCTACTTCTCGACCGGGGCGATTGCGAAGCCGGTCGGCACGGCGCATCCGCTCATCGCGCCTTACCAGGTGTATCAATGCGCTGATGGCGGTATCGCGCTCGGGGGCGCCAATCAGACCAACTGGGAGCGCATCGCCGACGTGCTGGGCCATCCGGAGTGGAAGGCCGATCCGCGTTTCGACAGCGCGGCGGAAAGACTCGCGCGCCGTGCCGAACTTGAAGTGTTGATCACCGATGTCCTGAGGGGCGCGCCCGTGGCGACGTGGGTGGAGCGATTCGATGCCGTGGGGGTGCCTGTCGGCCCGGTTCAGAACGTGGGGCAGGCACTGGAGCATCCGCAGGCGAAGGCAGTCGGGATGGTCATGGAAGCCCGCAAGCCAGGCGGCGGCGTGACGCGCGCGCTGGGGCTACCCGTCCTGTTCGACGGGGGCAACGCCAGCTTGACCGGCCCGGCCCCCGCGCTGGGCGAGCATTCCAGTTCGGTGCTGCAGGAGTTTGGATTTGCCGCGGGAGAGATCGAGGACCTGCTACGCAACGCCGTGGTCCACGACTGCGCTCATCCGGTCGCGGCGTGATGCGCGTGATGTGTTTACGGGCGACGTCCGCGGCTGACCGCCGCGCCATCGTCGGGCATCGCCGCGATCATGTCGGCATAGACATTGCCGCCCGCGGAGATGTGCCGGACCATCGCTTCGGCGGCGGCATCCTCGTCGCCAACCTTGATCGCGTCGAGCACGGCCTTGTGCTCGGCCAGCGATGCGCGAACGCGCGCGGGGTGCTCGAAGCGGTAGTCCCGCATGCCACGCATCCGCGCGCGCATGGTGCGGATCTGCTTGGCCAGGATGTCGTTGCGACTGCCCTCGTAGAGCACGCCATGGAATTCGTCGTTGGCGGCGCGGTAGGCCTCGGCATCTCCCTGCGCGGCCGCGCACGCTTCGTACGCGGTCTCCAGCGCGTCCCGCTCCGCCGGTGTCATGCGGCGCGAGGCGAGTCGGGCGGCAAGCGATTCCAGCTGGACCAGGATCTCACTCAGCGCGACGTAGTCGCGCAATGTAATCGACGACACGATCGCGCCCTGGCGCGGCACCAGGGTGACGAGTCCCGCCGAGGCGAGCTGGATCAGCGCCTCGCGCGCGGGCGTGCGGGACACGCCGAAACGGTCGATCAGTTGCTGTTCATCGATCTGGGTGCCGCTCGGCAGGTGCCCGGACAGGATTTCCTGCTCTATCTCGGACCTGATGGTCTCGGTGCGGCTCTTCTTTTCTTCCGACATGCCTGTGTTCATCGCTGTAGATGTGGCGATTCTACGCTGCTGCCGGCGCTTTCCGGCCGCCTTCCGGCCCGGAGTTCGATCTTTTTCGTCGTTTATGTACACATAACGTTAGCTTGCGCATGCACAGATTTGCTGCGTGAGCGCCTTTACACACCTTCATCCCCAAACCTCCCATGACCGACACATCCGGACTGCCCTCGCTCGCCATCGAAGGGCGAGTTGCCACCATCACATTCCAGCGCCCCGACGTCGCCAATCGCCTTGGGCCCGATGACCTTGACGAGATTCATCGCCATATCGAAACGGTGAACGCCAGCGAAGCGCTCGTTCTGCGGATTCGTGGCACCGGCAAGTACTTCTGCAGCGGCTTCGATATCGGCAAGCTCGCGGCGGGTCAGCGTGGGTCGGGCTTTGAGGAACTCGTCAACGCGGTCGAGGACTGCCGACCCGTCACCATCGCCGCGCTTAACGGTGGCGTCTATGGCGGCGGCACCGATCTCGCGCTCGCGTGCGACTTCCGCGTTGGCGTACCGACGACCGACATGTTCATGCCCGCCGCGCGTCTCGGCCTGCATTTCTACAAGCGTGGCATGGAGCGATACGTGACCAGGCTCGGCCTGGACACGGCCAAGCGGCTCTTCCTGACCGCGGCCCGGCTCGAGTCGGACGAACTGCTGCGCTGCGGCTTTCTGACATCGCTGGTCGACGCTGCCGACCTCGACGCGAACGTCGATGCGCTGAGCGAAACGGTCGCCAGCATGGCGCCGCTCGCGGTGCTTGGGATGAAAAAACACCTCAACCGGATTGCCCGGGGCGTGCTCGATGTCGAGGAACTGGCTGTCGACGTTGCACGCGCCGCGCAATCGGCTGACATCAAGGAGGGCGCGCTGGCCTGGAGGGAAAAGCGCAAACCAAGGTTCCAGGGCAACTAGTCCAGGGAGCCGGCTTTCATCAGTAGAACCGAAATGGAGACAGAAGCATGAAGATTGCGAAGGCATCGAGGGTATGCATCGCCGCCGCGTTGCTGGTGCCGATGACGCTGGCGTGGGCGCAGGGCCCTGCCGCGTATCCAACCAAAC
Organism: Cupriavidus sp. UBA2010; assembly: GCF_002335265.1. Classification (NCBI taxonomy): domain Bacteria; kingdom Pseudomonadati; phylum Pseudomonadota; class Betaproteobacteria; order Burkholderiales; family Burkholderiaceae; genus Cupriavidus; species Cupriavidus sp. UBA2010. The sequence continues at coordinate 163,557 of NZ_DDCI01000023.1, read as the reverse complement.
CGATCCGGCTGATCGTCGGTTTCCCGCCGGGCGGCGGCGCGGATGCCGTGGCGCGCATCGTCGCGGAGAGAATGTCCCGGGACCTGGGGCAGAGCATCATCATCGACAACAAGCCCGGCGCCGGCACGACCATCGCGGCGGAAGCGGCAGCCCGCGCCGAGCCCGATGGCTATACGGTCTTCATGGGTAGCGCGAACCTCTTCGGAGCGGACAAGGTCCTCTACAAGACGATTCGCTACGACGGGCAGAAGGACTTCACGCCAATCTCGCGCTGGACCATCGCGCCGATGGTCCTGGCGGTGAATAACGATATCGGTGTGAAGTCGGTGCAGGAACTGATCGCCAAGGCGAAGCAGAATCCCGGCAAGTACTTCTATGCTTCATCCGGCAGCGGCGGGGCGCCGCATATGGCTGGCGTCTACTTCAACAAGCTCGGCGGCACGCGGATGGAGCACGTGCCGTTCAAGGGCGGCGCGCCGGCCGTGACGGCCGTGATTGCTGGCGATGCGCAGATGATCTTCGCCACGCCGCCGTCGGTGCTGCCGATGGTGGAGACCGGCAAGCTCAAGGCGCTGGCCGTGACGTCGGAGAAGCGGTCGCCCTTGCTGCCGAACCTGCCGACAGTGTCGGAGAGCGGCGTCAAGGGCTACGACTTCACGTTCTGGTTCGGGTTGTTTGGCCCGGCCAATCTACCGCCCGATGTCGTGCGCAAGCTTTTTGCCGCAAGCCAGAAGGCATTGAGCGATCCCGAGGTGGTGCAGAAGCTCGCGGCGCAAGGCAACCAGGCGCTGCCTTCTGCGTCGCCGGATGAATTCCGCAAATGGGCGTTGGCGGAAGGCGCCAAGTCCAAGCAATTGATTGAGCAGTCTGGCGCACATCTGGACTAGGCTGGGCGGAGCAGGGCCGCCAGGCCCACGGCCAATGGCGGAAATAGTGACGATTCAGGCGTTTGACTTTTTAAGACGACTGGTCATATTATTTCCGCCATGGCTCGTACATCAGACAAGACCGACATTCCGAACCGCCTGACCAAGGCGGGTCGCGAACTGTTCTCCCACCACGGCTACAACGCCACCGGCATCCAGCAGATCACCGATCACGCTGGCGTGCCGAAGGGCTCGTTCTACAACCACTTCGAAAGCAAGGAAGCGTTCGCGGCAGCGATCATCGCGGAGTACGCCGATTATCTGCACCGCTCATGGGAAGCCATGATGGAGGACGCCCCGCCCGAGCCGATGGCGGCGATCCGCTATGTCTTCACGCGGATGATTGCCTATCACGAATGCTGCCCCACGCAGGCGGGTTGCCTGATCGGCAACTTCGCTGCCGAGATCGCCTTGACGAGCGATACCTGTCGGGCCGTGCTGCAGGACGCCCAGTTCGCCTGGCGCGAACGGCTGGCCGGCATGATCAGCCTTGCCCAGGCGCATGGTGAGATCCGCGCCGATATCGCGTCAGCCGAGCTCTCGGGGCTCGTCTGGGATACGTGGGAAGGCGCCTTGCTGCGTATGAAGATTGAACGCTCGGTTGCCCCGCTGCGCCGCAGCGTCGACCTGATGTTCGACCACCTGTTCCAGCCGGCCGCCGCGGCCGGCATCCACCACAGTCCAACCTTGGAGTAAGTCATTCATGGGTGCACAGACCGAAGCATTCCTCACCGAAGCCCTGTTTCAGCCGATCAAGCTGGGCCGTATCGAACTCGCCAACCGCATGGCCATGGCACCGCTCACGCGCAGCCGCGCCGATGACGATCTGGTGCCGACCGAGATGGTGGTCGAGTACTACCGCCAGCGCGCCAGCGTCGGCCTGATCATCGCCGAAGCCACGCAGGTTTCGGAGACTGCCCAGGGCTACACGAACACCCCCGGCGTCTACACGCCCGAGCAGATCGCGGCCTGGAAGACGGTAACCGACGCCGTGCACGCGCAAGGCGGCAAGATCTTCCTGCAGATCTGGCATACGGGTCGCATGTCGCACTCGCATTTCCAGCCGGACAATCAGGCACCGGTGGCGCCTTCGGCCATTGCGGCCAATGCCAAGACGTATATCAATGGCCAGGGCTACGTCGAATGCTCGCTGCCGCGCGCGCTGGAAGCTTCGGAAATTCCGGAGATCGTGAATGACTTCCGCGTCGCCGCAGCCAACGCGATCAAGGCTGGCTTCGATGGCGTCGAAGTGCATGGCGCGCACGGCTATCTGCTCGATGCCTTCCTGCGCGATGGCACGAACAAGCGTACCGACGCCTACGGCGGCAGTATCGAGAACCGCGCCCGCTTCCTGCTTGAAGTCATGGCGGCGGTGACTGCCGAAATCGGTGCCGATCGCGTGGGTGTCCGACTGGCGCCGGTGTCGCCGGTCAACGATGCGGTGGAAAGCAATCCGCAGCCGCTGTTCGAATACGTCGTGCGTGAGCTGGAAAAACTCCATCCGGTGTACATCCACGTGGTCGAAGGCTACACGGGTGGCCCGCGCGACAACGTGCCGTTCGACTACGAGGCGCTGCACCGCCTGTACTCGGGCGTGTGGATGCTCAATAACGGCTACAGCAAGGAAATGGCCGAAGAAGCGATCCGCAGTGGCCGTGCCGACATGGTCTCGTTCGGCCGCAAGATGATCACCAACCCCGACCTGCCGCGTCGCTTCCGTGAGAACCAGCCGCTGAACAGTCCGTTCGAGGACGCGTCGCTCTACGGTGGTACTGGCCCGCACGGCTACGTCGACTATCCGGCATTGGCCTGATCTTCGGCATTGCGCGCTCTACGGGCAGGTTTGCATCCGGGGCTATGTCCTTAGGTCCGGATCGCGGCAAGCTTGACGTAGAGCGTGCTTCTTGAAATCCCCAGCGTTCTGGCGGCCCTTGAAAGGTTGCCGCGCGCATCGTTGATGGCGGCGAGTATCGCCTGCCGCTCCAGATCGTCGAGGCGGCCAGACGCTGCCGATATCGGTATCGGGGCCAGAGCCGTCGCGTCTCCGGCCGGCCCGGATTCGACGAGGGAGGACAACATCGACACATCGATGCCATTGTTCTCGCCGAGCGCGAACATGACCTCGAACACGTTCTGTAGTTCACGAATATTCCCGGGCCAGCGATAGCGCACCAGTGTCTGATAGACCGACGGTTCGATCCGCTTCGGCGGGCACCCGTACTTGCGCGCGAGCTTGTGGTTGAGGTGATTGACGATGGACTCGATATCGCCAGGCCGGTCGCGCAAGGCCGGAAGCTGCAGACTGACCGCGCAGAGACGGTGGTACAGATCCTCGCGAAAGCGCCCGGCGGCAATTTCCTTCTGCAGATCGCGGTTGGTCGCGGCGACAAGTCGCACCGATACCTGCCGCTCCCTCGTATCCCCCAGACGAACCACCACGCCATCCTGCAGCACACGCAATAGATGCGGCTGCATGTCGAGCGGCATCTCGCCGATCTCGTCGAGGAACAGCGTGCCGCCTGCGGCCTGTTCGAATTTTCCGGGATGGCCGCCGCGACGCGCCCCCGTGAAGGCGCCTTCCGCGTAGCCAAATAGCTCGCTGGCCAGCAATTCGCGCGTCAGAGCGCCGCAATTCACGGCAACGAATGGACCGTCGGGCCGCTTGCCAGACCGATGCAATGCGCGTGCGAACAGCTCCTTGCCCGCGCCGGTCTCACCGACCAGCAGCACGGGCAGATCGAGCGACGCGATACGGCGGGCGCGTGCCTTGGTGGCGGCGAGAATTTCGCTCTCGCCGATGATCTCGGTGAACGGGTCATCCGTTGTCACCGCAGTCGGGGCGGCGGGGAGTGAAATGCTGGTCCGGCCCGGGCGTGCCGCGAGTGGAATCACGAGCATCGTGCCGAGCAGTCCTTCGCGATCCTTGACCGTGTGAAGCCATTCGGGCCGCAGCCAGCCCGGGCGCTGACGTATTTGATCGACCTCCGTCTGTGTGAGGTCGAGCCCTGGTATCGCGCTGCCGGTCTCCAGCGCGAAACGTACACCATGGGCATCCCCGGCGGCCTGCGAGTGGCCGTTGATACGAACGACACGGCCGCGGAAATCGGCAAGGACCACGAAGTCGCTGGCATAGCGCACGAAATCGTCGATGGAGCGGGCCAGCAGCCGCTCGTGCATCGCCACGTCGCGCCGAGCCAGCTCGCTCTCGATCTGCCGGGCCGCCGCCACCACCAGACCGAGGGTGTGCCCGTGGAATGACTCCTTCACGCCCGAAACATCAACGACGCCAAGCAGGTGACGTCCGAACGGATCGAGTATCGGCGCGGCGGCGCAGGTCCAGCGTTTGACGTCCCAGCAGAAATGCTCGCTGGCATGGATCTGCACCGGCGCGACGGTGGCGATCGCGGTGCCGATGGCATTGGTGCCGATCACTTCCTCACTCCAGCATCCGCCCATGGCAAGGTTGACTTCCTCGCCGACGCTGCGCACGCGGGTCGAGCCATTGAGCTGAAGGATGGTGCCGTCGGTGTCGCTGAGCATGATCAGCGTGCCGCATTCGCGCAAGATGTCGCGCAGGCCTTCGAGCGCCGGACCCGCTGCGTCGCAGAGGTCACGGTTTTGGGTGCGCAGTTGGCGAAGGCGATCGTCGGCGGCGCCCGGCGCCGAATGCAGGGTCGGGTCGACAGCCTCGGAACGACACCGCTGCCAGGAAGCGAGGACAACTCTGCGTACGCCATCCCCCTCATGTGGATGATGGGGATGGTCCCGCAGGAAGCGTTCCCAGGCCGAGGCCACGACAGGTTCGTCGCTGATGCGGGGGACCAGAGTGCCGTAGTGGGTGAACGGCATGGAGCGATCACTCTCAGTTGATTCCGGCAACCGTAGCCCCACGCTTTTCGCAAGTCAACAATTCTCTTTGCAATCAAGGGTTTGTGCTGTGCAGCAGGGGCGCGAAAGTGTCCGGAATCCGGACACTTTCGCGTAGACGTCCGGAAATTGCACAACGTTGGGCGTTGATTGCCCCATGCCCGAACTGGCCAGTCGGTGACGGCAAGGCATTGATTTCAATCACATGTGATCGGCTCCTGCAGGTGCCAATGCCGCCTGGCATGTCCCTTGCCATGAAGGGTGTGTGGGACCTCCCACGACGATGACACCAATGACAGGAGACAACATGCAATCCCACTCCACCGTACAGGTGATGGGCATCGATGCAGGCGGCACGATGACCGATACATTCTTCGTGCGCTCGGACGGCCGGTTCGTGGTCGGCAAGGCGCAGAGCAACCCCGGCGACGAATCGCTGGCCATCTACAACTCGTCGGAGGATGCGCTGGCGCACTGGGAGCGCACCGTGGATGACGTCTACCCGGAACTGCTGACCTGCGTGTATTCCGGCACGGCGATGCTCAACCGCATTCTTATGCGCAAGGGCCTGGACGTCGGCCTTATCTGCAATCGCGGTTTCGAGCAGATCCATTCGATGGGGCGTGCGCTGCAGAGCTATCTGGGCTACGCATTGGAGGACCGCATTCACCTGAACACGCATCGCTACGACGAACCGCTGGTGCCTGTCTCGCGCACGCGTGGCGTGACCGAGCGCACGGATGTGCAGGGCAGGGTCGTCATTCCGCTGCGAGAGGAAGAAGTCCGGCAGGCCACGCGCGAACTGGTGGAGGCCAAGTCGCAGGCGATCGTCATCTGCCTGCTGCAATCCCACAAGAACGAGTCCAGCGAACAACGTGCGCGCGACATCGTGCAGGATGAACTGACGAAGCTGAAGGTCGATGTCCCGGTGTTTGCGTCGGTGGACTATTACCCGTCGCGCAAGGAAAGCCACCGGATGAACACCACAATCCTCGAGGCCTACGGCGCGGAGCCCTCGCGGCAGACGCTGAAGAAGGTCAGCGACCGCTTCAAGAAACACGGTGCCAAGTTCGATCTGCGTGTGATGGCCACCCATGGCGGCACGATCAGCTGGAAGGCGAAGGAACTGGCGCGGACGATCGTGTCGGGGCCGATTGGTGGCGTGATCGGATCGAAGCTCCTGGGCGAGGCGCTGGGCGACGAGAACATCGCATGCTCGGACATCGGCGGCACCAGCTTCGACGTGGCGCTGATCACCAAGGGCAACTTCGCGATCAAGTCGGACCCCGACATGGCGCGCCTCGTGCTGTCGCTGCCGCTGGTGGCGATGGACTCCGTGGGCGCGGGCGCTGGCAGCTTCGTGCGGCTTGACCCGTACAGCAAGTCGATCAAGCTAGGGCCCGACAGCGCCGGCTACCGCGTGGGTACCTGCTGGCCGGAGAGCGGGCTGGATACGGTCACCGTCTCCGACTGCCACGTCGTGCTGGGCTATCTGAACCCGGAGAACTTTCTTGGCGGTGCGATCAAGCTCGATGTGGAACGCGCCCGCCAGCACATCAAGGTACAGATCGCAGATCCGCTCGGGCTGTCGGTCGAGGACGCGGCAGCAGGGGTAATCGAATTGCTGGACCTCACGCTGTCCGAGTATCTGCGCGCCAACATCAGCGCCAAGGGCTACAACCCTGCCGAGTTCACATGCTTTTCTTACGGCGGCGCGGGCCCCGTGCATACCTACGGATACACCGGCGGCGTCGGCTTCAAGGACGTGGTGGTGCCGGCCTGGGCGGCTGGCTTCTCGGCCTTCGGCTGCGCCTGCGCGGACTTCGAGTATCGCTATGACAAATCGGTGGATCTCGGTGTCGGGCAATTCGCACCGGACGCCAGCAAGGAGACCGCGTGCCGGATCCTGCAGGAAGCGTGGTCGGAACTGGCCGTCAAGGTGATCGAGGAGTTCCGGACCAACGGCTTTGATGCCAGGGACGTCGTGTTGATCCCGGGCTACAAGATGCAGTACATGGGGCAGCTCAATGATCTCGAGATCGTCTCGCCGGTAGCCACCGCGTCGTCCGCCGAGGACTGGGACCGCATCGTCGACGCGTTCGAGAATACCTACGGGCGCGTCTACGCCAGTTCGGCCCGCTCGCCGGAACTGGGCTTTTCGATCACGGGAGCCATCCTGCGCGGCATGGTGGTCACGCAGAAGCCCGTGCTGCCAGAGGACCCGGACGCCGGTCCAACGCCACCCGGGGAGGCCTACCTGGGGGTTAGGCCCTTCTACCGCCACAAGGAATGGATGGATGCCGCGCTCTGGAAGATGGAGTCGCTCAAGGCCGGCAACCACATCGTGGGTCCCGCCATCATCGAATCCGACGCCACCACGTTCGTGGTGCCGGGCGGCTTCGAAACCACGATCGACAAGCACCGCCTGTTCCATCTCAAGGAAGTCAAATAAGGAGACACATCATGAACATGATGAGCAACAAGGAAGTCGGGTTCGCCGATCTGTTGAAGAACGGCCAGACCCTCAAGGAATTTCGCGACGCCATCCTCGCCCGTACCGAAGAATCTGGCCACTACAACGGCCTTACCAGTCTGGACTTCCGGGACAGCGACCCGATCGGATACGAGAAGCTGTTTTCCAAGCTGCGGGGTGGACTGGTCCATGCACGTGAAACCGCCAAGAAGATTGCCGCCAGCCCGATCGTCGAGCAGGAGGGCGAGCTCTGCTTCACGCTGTATAACGCGGTCGGGGACTGTGTGCTGACCTCCACCGGCATCATCATCCACGTGGGCACGATGGGTGCGGCGATCAAGTACATGATCGAGAACAACTGGGAGGCCAACCCCGGCATCCATCCCGGCGACATGTTCACGAACAACGACTGCTCCATCGGCAACGTGCACCCATGCGACATCGCTACGATCGTGCCGATCTTCTGGGAAGGCAAGCTGATCGGCTGGGTGGGCGGCGTGACGCATGTCATCGACACGGGCTCCGTAACGCCAGGCTCCATGTCCACGGGCCAGACGCAACGCTTCGGCGACGGCTACATGATCACGTGCCGCAAGACGGGCGCGAACGATGTGCCGTTCCGCGACTGGCTGCATGAGTCGCAGCGCTCGGTACGCACGCCGAAATACTGGATTCTCGACGAACGGACCCGCATCGCCGGCTGCCACATGATTCGCGATCTGGTGGAGGAGGTGATCCGCGCCGACGGCATCGAGGCCTACGAGAAGTTCGGCTACGAAGTCATCGAGGAAGGCCGCCGCGGGCTCCTGAGCCGCATCAAGGCCATGACGCTGCCAGGCAAGTACCGCAAGGTATCGTTCGTCGACGTGCCGTACAAGCATCCGGACGTGCAGGTCTCCAACGCCTTTGCCAAGCTCGACTCCATCATGCATTCGCCGGTGGAAATGACGATCCGCCCGGACGGCAAGTGGCGCCTGGATTTCGAAGGCGCGAGCCGCTGGGGTTGGCACACGTTCAATGCCCACCAGGTGGCCTTCACCTCGGGCATCTGGGTGATGATGTGTCAGACCCTGGTGCCGACCCAGCGTATCAACGACGGCGCCTACTTCGCCACCGAGTTCCGGCTGCCCAAGGGCACATGGTGCAATCCCGATGACCGGCGCACCGGCCATGCGTATGCCTGGCATTTTCTGGTGTCCGGCTGGGCGGCGCTGTGGCGTGGTCTCTCTCAGTCGTACTTCAGCCGTGGCTATCTGGAGGAAGTGAACGCGGGCAACGCCAATACTTCCAACTGGCTGCAGGGTGGCGGCATCAACCAGGATGGCGAGATTCACGCGGTCAACAGCTTCGAGGCCAGCTCCTGCGGCACAGGCGCGTGCGCAGTCAAGGACGGTCTCAACCACGCCGCTGCCATCTGGAACCCGGAAGGCGACATGGGCGACATCGAGATCTGGGAGATGGCCGAGCCATTGCTCTACCTGGGCCGGAACGTCAAGGCCAACTCCGGCGGCTACGGCAAGTATCGCGGCGGCTGCGGCTTCGAGACCCTGCGCATGGTCTGGAACGCCCAGGACTGGACGATGTTCTTCATGGGCAACGGCTTCATGAACAGCGACTGGGGCATGATGGGTGGCTATCCGTCGGCCACCGGGTATCGCTTCGAAGCGCACCGCACCGGGCTGGAACAGCGCATTGCCAGCGGCGACTCATTGCCGCTTGGCGGCGACATCGACCCGGCCAATCCGGACTACGAGCGCCATATCGACGCCACCGCCGAGGTCAAGCGCGACAAGCAGTGCATCACGACCGAGGACTGCTATGCCAACCACGATCTCTACCTGAACTACCTGCGCGGCGGCCCGGGCTTCGGCGATCCACTCGATCGGGACTCGAAGGCAATCGAGGCGGACCTCAACCAGAAGTTCTTGCTGCCTGAGTATGCGCAGAAGGTCTATGGCGCTGTGTTCGCTCAGGACGCCAGGGGTGTGTTCGCGGTGGATGCCGCCAAGACCAGAAAGCGTCGCGCGGAGATCCGCAAGGAGCGCCTGGCGCGCGCGGTGCCGACGCGCGAGTGGATGAAGGAGGAGCGCGAGCGCATTCTCAACAAGCACGCATCGGTCCAGGTGCAGCACATGTTTGCCACGAGCTTTGCGTTGTCGGAGAAGTTCACGCAGAGCTTCAAGGACTTTTGGAACCTGCCCGAGGCATGGCACGTGAAAGAGGAGGAACTGGGTGTGCCGGCCTATGGCGCCAAGCACCGTATGGATCTGTCGCTGATGCCGGACGTCACCACCGTCGTCCAGGTCGAAGAGTAACCACCGCACTCAGGAGTCGAACCATGTCTGTTTATACCAACGAACAAGTCGACCACCTCGTCGAGGGGAAGCTCGACTGGGAAACCACGTTCCGCATGCTGTCGATGCCCAAGGACGAAAGCCGCTTCGAGCAGTACCTGGCGGCCTTGCAGGCGAAGGTGAGTTTTCCGGACCGCATCGTGCTGCCGCTCAGCCCGCACATGTATATCGTGCAATCGGCCGCCAGCAAGAAGTGGGTGGTCAAGTGCGACTGCGGCCACGAGTTCTGCGACTACCGCGAGAACTGGAAGCTCCATGCCTCCATCTATGTGCGTGATACCGAGGAGGCCATGGCCGAGGTCTATCCGACGCTGATGGCGCCTGATACGAGTTGGCAGGTGTATCGCGAGTACTACTGTCCGTCGTGCGGCGCGATGCATGACGTGGAGGCGCCCACCCCGTGGTATCCGGTGATCCACGATTTCGAGCCGGATATCGACGCGTTCTACAAGGAGTGGGTGCACCTGCCGGTGCCCGAGCGGGCACCAGACTGATCGGGTAGGACAGGTTTGCCGGACGGTGCGAAGCAGCGGGTGGCGCAGCCCGCCCGCTCCGCGCCGTCCGGCGCCCCTCAGTGCGTCACTGCCCTAATGCATCAGCGCGGTTGATTGACCGCAGTAGTCAGGACGCTGGGCAGGCCATTACGGAACTGATAGGCACGTTCCGTGTAGCCCGCCGGGAACAGCACGCCGCTATGCAGCTGGCCATCGCGTAGCGCGAATACCAGCTTGGCGCCTTGTCCCACCGGCCAGGCGTTCCAGCCCAGCCTTGCCACGGTGGCAGCGGCATCGCGCGACATGTCGAAAACCATCACGTTTTCGTTGCGCGCATAGATGGACCACTTGCCGGTGACCGTGGTGTAAGCGGTCATGCCGAGCGGTTGGCCCGGGCTGACCTGCGAACCGAACACCGAGTTCAGCAGCGAGAACTGCGCCGTGCCATCCGCGTTGATCTGGACCTTCACCTGGCTCATCACCGGCTCGATCATCGTGCGGCCCACGAGCTGACGGATCGACGTGAGCGGGCTGGGCAGCGCCGTGTCGTTGATGACCGCCGACGGGTAGGCCGTTGGCAGTCCCGGGGCGATCGGGCACTGGCTGTTGCTCTGGTAGGGGACCGGGCAGCCGCCAAGGTCGATCGGCAGCACCACACGGTCCGTGTCGTATGACTGGATGCCCAGGTAGCCTTGGGTGCCCGCCGGCAGCTTTGCATTCTGCAATGCCGGGGCCAGCGAGGTGTCGGGACCGAACCGGCCGCCTGTTACCGCGTCAAAGGCCGGCAGGTTGCTCATGTCCACGTCGCGCGATTCGTACTGGAACGTAATGCCGGTTACCGGATCGGTACCGGCGAGCCGGTGGCCGATGGTGGTCAGCGGTAGCGGTGCCTTCAGATCGGAGGGCTGGAGGAGCCTGGTCCAGGTGCCGTCGGCCTTCATGTCGAACTCGGACGTCGGATCGCCCAGCGATACGAAGTCGCTGGCGGCCGCCTCCCAGGCGCCGCCGGCGGTCTGGCGTGCCTGGTAGTCCTTGCGCAGCGCATTGTTCTGAATCTGGATGACGGCTTGCGTGGGGGAGCCCAGGTTCGTCATCAGCGAATCGATGTAGCTGTACACCGGCGCCGCCAATACCTTGGAGGCATCGGCCAGCGTGTACAGCGGCTTGGCGGCCTGGGTATCGACATCGGCCTGCGTCACAGCCACGTCGCCCTTGGTGACCATCGCGTTCAGCACGTTGCGCACGATCGTGGCATCGGCCTTGCCGTCCTTGGCCAGCGAGGTGATCGTGTCGATGATGGCGATGGCCTTCGCGGTGGTGGCAGCGTCGCCATTGGCCACGAAGTCGGCCGTCGGATCGACGTTGCTGCCCAGCAGTGCCTGCACCGCGCGCACCGCTTCGTCGCGACTCATGCCGGCTTCCATCTGCGCGGTCACCAGCGTCGTCAGCGGGGACACGTGCTGGCCGGTGGTGCCGCCTTCGAGCACGGCGGACATCGTGTAGCTGGCCGGGAATGTAAAGCCCGCCGGGCGGGACAGGTCCTTCGTGGCAGGCGTGACCTGCACCAGCAGGCGCTTGCCGCTGGTGTCGCCGGTGTACGGCAGCGTGAAATTGCCATTGGCGTCGGTCGTGGCCGACGGCTCGCCGCTATCGCAAACGTTGTTCGCATTCAGGTCCAGGCAGACGGTCGCGCCGACCAGATAGCCGTCGATGGCTTTGCCGGTGATCGACGGCGTGGTGACGGCCGGGGGCGTGGTCGTCGGAGGCGTGCTGGTGCTCGGGCTGTTGCTGTCACCGCTGCCACCGCATGCGGCCAGCATGGTCGCGCACAAGGCGGCAATGACGGTGGGTTTGCGTGGAATGTTGTTCACTGCTGAAAGTCTCCTGCGAGGGGAAATACGACCGGAATGGTCCGCGGACACTGACGGCAAGACGTGGCGGCTTTTCTACCCCTCCTTCGCGGGTGAACCCACAATTCGCCCGGAATCCCGGCGATCAGGTGTGCGACAGGAGCACTGGAACTAAAAAATGGGCAAAAAATGCCGATATCGCCAGGATTCACCTTCAGTCCATGCAAGCCAAGACACCCGCCTTCGAGCAAGCCATGAATGCGCACCGGCACGGCGACCTCGCAAGCGCGGAGCGCCTGTATCGCGTCGCGCTGGCATCGGACCCTCGACACGCGGGTGCGTATCACCATCTTGGTCTGCTGTGCCACCAGGCGGGCCGACCGGCCGAAGCCGTGGCGCAATTGCGGCGCGCCGCCGTGCTCGCCCCTGGCGATGCTGGTGTGATCGTCAACCTCGGCATCGCCTGCAAGGCAGCCGGCGATTTTGCCGCCGCCGTGACGTGCCTCGTCCGGGCGACGCAACTCGCACCTGCCATGCCGGCAGCGCATTTCAACCTTGGGCTTGCGTGGATGGCCGCTGGCAAGGCCGCCGAGGCGGTGGAGAGTTTCGAGGCGGTGATCCGGCTACAGCCGCAGGACGCGGCGGCGCTGGCCAACCTCGCTTCGGCAAGGTTGGCGCTCGGCCTTCATGCTGAGGCAGTGGTGGCTGCCCGTCGGGCCATCGCAACTGCCCCGGGTCAGGCGCGATTCCACGCACTGCTTGGCCATGCGTTGCAAGGGGCAGGGCATGGCGTTCCTGCGGCGGAGGCGTTCTTGCGCGCCATCGCGCTCGATCCTGCCTCCGTCGAGGCGCGTCTGGGCGCCGGCACCACCTTGTGCGCGATCGAGCGGTACGCGCAGGCCATCGAGCAACTGGGGCTGGCAACGCAACACGATGCACAATGCTCGCCCGCGTGGTTCAACCTCGGTATCGCACACCTTGCACTCGGGCACTACGTGCAAGCCGAAGCTGCGTTCCAGCGCGTGCTGGCACTGCGGCCGGGTTGGCCTGTCGCCCATTTCCACCGGGCGATGAACTGGTTGTCGGCGGGAGATTTCGCGCGTGGACTGCCGGAATACGAGTGGCGCCTGAAGCTCGATGCCTACGCTGGCGAGCCACAGTGGCCGCGCTGGTCGGGCGCGCCGCTCGACGGCTGCCTGGTCGTCGACGCAGAACAAGGCCTCGGCGACACGCTCCATTTCCTGCGCTTCGTGCCACTTGCAAGCGACCGTGTGGGCAAGGTGGTCCTGCGTGTGCAATCGGCATTGCTGCGGCTGCTCAAGCCGCTGGAGTTGCAGTGGGGAGTTTCAATCGTCGCGCTGGACGATGCGCCGCCCGAGGCGCAAGCGTGGTGCCCGCTGATGAGTCTGCCGCTCATGCTTGGCACGTCGATGGACAGCATTCCGGACATGCCGGCGCCGCTGCCGGTGCCCGAGGCCAGCCGCGAGACGTGGCGCGCCAGATTGTCGGGCCTGAAGCGCCGTCGCGTCGGCATCGCCTGGTCGGGACGGATACGCGCCAACGAGAACCGCGCCATCCCGCTGCATCTGCTCGCGCCGCTATTCGCGCGCGATGACATCGACTGGATTGTGCTGCAGCGGGACATCCCCGCCGATGATGCGCAACACCTTGCCATGTACGCCGGCACCGGACGGCTGCATGATTTCAGGCATCACATCGAGGACATGGCCGACACCGCGGCGATCATCGGAACGCTCGACGCCGTTGTGTCGATCGACACCGCCATTGCGCATCTTGCCGGTGCCATGGGCAAGCCACTGTGGCTGATGCTCGCCGTGGCCGCTGACTGGCGCTGGCGGCAGGATGCGACGCACAGTCGCTGGTATCCGTCTGCACGGCTGGTCAGGCAGACCACGCCGGGCGACTGGCTGCCCGTGATCGCCGCGGTGAACGAGGCCTTGAACGTGGTCTTGGCAGGATGAGATCGGCGCTACGACATCGCCGATCCTACCGGTCCCGCCAGTAGTTCGGTGAGCGTGCCCGAATCCTCCAGGTCATCCAGCGACAGCAGGCAATCCTCGATGGCGCGCTGGCGCTGCGCGGGTAGCAGGCCGTCGGTGAGTCGGCGGTACTTGGCCACCACCTGCTCGCGGCTCATCGGTTGCAGGGCGGACTTGGGGGCAGGTTGTTCGGCCTGCAACTCGGTGCCGTCACGCAGGCGAATGCGCAGGCGGGTCCGGCCACGGCCAAGCGCGCCGGCCTGGTCGAATCCGGCGTCGTGGTGCGCGCGAATCCGTGGAATGAGTGCCCACACGTCATCGCGGTCGATGCGCTCGGGCGCGAACTGTCGCACCATGGCTTCGCCGTCCAGCAGGGTTACCGCAAGCGCGTAGGCGATGTTCATCTGGGCGGCAATCGGCGTGATTGGCCGCGCGAGGTCCCACCAGCCGTGGTGATAGACGGCGTGGGAAAGGTCGACGTCGATGCGCTCCACATCCTCGGCGCGGAACCGGTGCGTGGCGACGAGATCGAGGAGGGCGTCGATGCCCGCGTGCAGCCCGCCCATCGCCGCATGGGCCTTGAGCACGAAGCGGGGCGTCTCCCAGTGCTCGCCGAGTCCGTGCGCGATCTGTGTGGCATCGGGGTTGTGCCCCTCGCCGAAGGTCGAGAGAAAGCCACCGTACTCGCGCTCGAAAACGCGCTGGATACCGCTGTAGCCGCTGGCCGCCAGATGGGCGGCGTAGAGTCCGTTACGCGCGGCAAAGCCGTGGTGCATACGCTTCGACATCGCTTCATATTGCGCGGCCATCAGACCGGCGGACTGCGTTGCCGCCAGTCCAAGGGCGTCTTCGAAGCCCGCGGCATCCAGTTGCAGCAGCGAGCCCACGGCCGCCGCCGCCGCGTGCGTGCCGAACACCGGACCCGAATGCCATCCACGCGACAGCATTTGGCCACCGTGCAGGGCCAGGCCGACGCGCGGACCCACCTCGAATCCGGCGATCGCCGCCGCCAGCATCCGATCGCCACGGATGCCGCCGAGTCTTTCCGCCGTGGCGAGCAGCGAAGGCAGGATCAGTGACGCGCTATGCAGCGGCGCCAGCGGGTGGAAGTCGTCGAGCTCGAATCCCTGGATAAAGGTGCCATTGAGCAAGGCGGCCACCGGAGCAGTCGCCTTGCGACCCCATCCAATGATGCTGCACGGCCCTTCGGCTTCGAGGGCCATGACCGATTCAACCGCGGTGCGGGACCACGGCAACTGGGCGCCAACCAGCGCGCAACCCACGCCGTCCAGCAGCAGCAACCTGGCCCGTTCGCGCACGGTGTCAGGCACCGCGCTCAAGTCGAAGTTGGCCAGCCAGGTAGCCAGTTGGCCGGTCGGGCCCGAGGGATCGCTGGCCTGTCGTCGAGCCTGTTCGCTCATGCTGTTCTCCATGTTTTCAGATACGTTCGAAAATGCCATCCAGACGGCCCCGGGCGAGGACCGATCGGTCAAGCTGCGCCAGCACTTCGCGCAGCGTCGGCGGATTGTCGAAATGCAGTTTCCCGTTGAGTGCCAGCAACTGGAAGGAGTAGCGATGGGGCCCGTGGCCGGGCAGGGCTCTCGGGCCGGCATAGGCGGTTTTGCCGAAGCTGTTGCGGCCCAGCACGGCATGGATGCTTGCCGGTGGATTGAAGGCGGCCTCCGGCAGGCCGCGCAGGTTGGGGTCGATGCCGGTGGCGACCATGTGCACGAATGGGCGTGGCAAGGGCGCATCGGCATCTTCGATGATCAGCACCAGTTCCTCGGTCTCCGAAGGCAAGCCGCGCCAGGCGAGTGCGGGCGAGCGATTCTCACCGACGCCCTTGCCGGCGTGCGCGACCGGAATCGTTTGCCCGGCGCCGAAGCTGCCGCTGCTGAGTTCCAGCAGAGCGGGGGCAGAGGCAACGGCCGGGTGATGCCAGGCAAGGCGTTGCTCTCCGGCCCTTCGTCCTTTCAGGAGACGTCCCAGCAGGCGGCTCAGCATGATTTGACTCCGCTTCCGCTATCGGCATTGGCTTCGGACAGGTCCCATACCCAGGGCCGGCGCTGACGGTCGGCGGCCTGCCAGGCACGGATCTGGTTGTCTTCGAGCAGCGTGCCCCCGATCTCGTCGAGGCCCTGGAGGAGCATCTCCCGGCGGAGTGGGTCGATATCGAAGCTCCAGCGGCGATCGCCGGCTTCGACCACCTTGTGCTGGAGATCCACCTTGAACGGGATGGCATGGCGCGCGAGGTTCATCAGTTCGCTGACCAGCGCCTCGTCGAGAATCAAGGGCAGGATGCCGTTCTGGAAGCAGTTGTTGTAGAAGATGCTGCCGAAGCTTGGCGCGATGATGCACCGATAGCCCATCGACTGCAGCGCCCAGACGGCGCTCTCGCGCGACGAGCCGCAGCCGAAATTGGCACCGCTGACAAGAATCGGCGCGCCGGAGAACTCAGGCTGGGCCGGAAGGAATGCCGGATCGGGGCTGCCATCGGCCAGGTAACGAATCGCCTCGAAGGCGTGCACGCCAAGTTGGTCTCTGGGTACGGTGGTAAGGCGCTCGATGCGGATGATGACATCGGTATCGAGGTTGGCGCGGGGCAACGGCGCCGCAAGGCCAGCAAGTGTATGGAACGGTTGCATCTCAGAAGCTCCTGATGTCGGTCAGCACCCCAGTGATCGCCGCTGCCGCTGCCATGGCCGGGCTGGCCAGATGCGTGCGGGCGCCCGGTCCCTGACGGCCGACGAAATTGCGGTTTGAGGTGGAGACCGCTCGCGCACCCGGAGGCACCTGTTCACCGTTGGCCGCCACGCACATGCTGCAGCCGGGCTCCCGCCACTGGAATCCAGCATCTTCGAAGACGCGATCCAGCCCTTCGGCCTCGGCGGCGCGCTTGACCAGTTCGGAGCCGGGCACCACCCAGGCCGTCACGCCGGCGGCTACGCTGCGGCCACGCACGACGTGTGCTGCATCGCGCAGATCGGATAGCCGGGAGTTGGCGCAAGAGCCAATGAAAACCCAGTCGACCGGCGTGCCTGCCAACGCCTGTCCGGCCTCGAGCCCCATGTACGCCTGCGCTGCGCGCCATTCCTCCGCTACGGCCGGGTTTGGGGCATCGTCCGGGTGGGGCACGCACTGGTCGATGGCGACTGCCTGGTCCGGACTGGTGCCCCACGTAATCACCGGACGCACGGCTTCGGCAACGATGTGTTCTTCTCGATCGAACACGGCGTCCGCGTCGCCGGCCAGGGACCGCCACGTCTCGACGGCACGCTCGAACAACTCGCCCTTTGGGGCGAAAGGCCGGCCGCGCAGGTAGTCGAACGTGGCGTCGTCCGGTGCGACCATGGCGAATTTGGCGCCCAGCTCCACCGCGAGGTTGCACAAGGTCAGCCGGCCCTCGATCGGCATGGCTTCGATCGCCGGTCCGGCGAACTCCACGGCGTGGCCGACGCCGGCGGATGCGCCGAGTGTTGCGATGATATGCAGGGCCAGGTCTTTCGGTGTCACGCCCCTGGGCAGTCGTCCATCGACACGCACGCGCATACGCCGCGGCTTTTGTTGGCGCAGCGTCTGGGTGGCCAGCACATGCACGATTTCGGACGAGCCGATACCGAAGGCCAGCGCGCCAAGGCCACCGTTGGTACACGTATGGCTGTCACCGCAAACCAGGGTCGTGCCGGGGAGCGCGATGCCCAGTTCGGGCGCCATGACGTGAACGATGCCCTGACCCGGCTGGCCGAGGTCGAACAGACGAATGCGGCCTTTCTCGCTCCCCTGCTTGAGCCCGGCCCAGAGCATGGCACCAAGTGGATACGTTGTTTCCGTGCGACCGGGCGCGCTGGAGACGACGTGATCGGGCGTTGCAAAGCACAGTTCCGGGTTGTGCGGCGGCAGCTTGCGCTTGGCGAGCTCCCCCAGGGCCGGCGCGCCGGAGAGATCGTGCAGCAGATGCCGGTCAATGTGCAGTAGCGCCCAGCCGTCACCGAGGTCCTTGATGACATGCGCATCCCAGACCTTGTCAAAAAGCGTTCGACCCATGCTTCACTCCTGATGGCTTTGCTGGAAGTGCTGCCGGAGCGCGCTCCATTCGTCGGCACCCAGCCGGCGGAACAGCGCGGCGACGGTCGCGTCCATCCGGGGCGCGGGCATTTGCCCCTCGCGCTGCACGTCCTGCAGCACGGTGTCGCAGGCTTCGATGGAGGCCTTGAGCAGAAGACCGGGAAGGATGACCATGCGATATCCGAGTTCCCCCGCTTCTGCGAATGGCAGCAGCGGTGTGCGTCCGGTGGGGACCAGATTGAGCAAACAAGGCCCGCTGACTTCGCGCGGGATGGTGGCGACTTCTTCGCGGGTTTGCGGCGCTTCCACGAATGCCATATCGGCGCCGGCCTCGAGTGCGAGGTTCGCGCGGGTGATGGCCTCTTCGAGGCTGACCACGGCGCGCGCATCGGTCCGCGCGATGATCGTGAAGTCCGGATGCCGCCGCGCGGCCACGGCGGCGCGGATCTTGGCGAGGAACTCGTTTCGTTCCACGATCTCCTTGCCGTCCAGGTGGCCGCAGCGTTTGGAGAAGACCTGGTCCTCGATATGGATGGCCGCGACGTTGCGGGATTCGAACTCGCGCACGGTGCGCGTGACGTTGAGCTCGTTGCCATAGCCGGTGTCGGCATCGGCAATCAGCGGGATGTCCACCGAACGCGCGAGCACGGCGGCGTTCTCGACCATTTCGCTCATGCCGAGCAGGCCGAAGTCCGGGAACCCGCGGGCAGCGGCGGTGCCGGCGCCGGTCATGTACACGGCGCTGAATCCCGCCTGCTGAACGAGGCGGGCGGTGAGGCCGTCATAAGCGCCCGGTGCGACCACGATTTCCGGTCGGGCGAGCAGTTGGCGCAGCTGGGTGGCAGCGTTCATCGAGGTCTCCTGGCTTGATTTGAGGATGATGCGAAGGGTTGGGTCACTGACTGATCTCCTCGAGCGAGAGGCCGGAGGTACGCGGTCCGAGCAGGCCGATACTCAGGGCCACCAGCAGCATGCAGGCGACGATCAGCCCCACCGCGCCGGGCACGCCAGCGTGCTTCAGCGATGCGGCGATCAGGAATCCGCTCAATGCGCCGGAGACACGGCTCACGGCATAGACGAAGCCGATCGCCTTGGCGCGGTGGCGCGTCGGATACAGCTCGGCCTGGTACGAGTGGAAGCCCAGCGAAATCATGGTTCCCCCGAGTGTCAGCAGCGCGCCCGTCATCAGGATGGCGACCCCGCTGTTCAGGTTCACGAACATCGTGCCTGCGCCGGCCATTACCAGCGCGGAGACCACGATCAGGGTCTTGCGCTCGACACGATCGACGAAGGCCACCGCCAGCAGCGGGCCAAGCGGTGCGACGAGGGAGACCATCAATCCGTACTCGAGGCTCGAGGAAAGCCCCACGCCACGCTGCACCAGGAACGTGGGCATCCAGTTCGAAAAGCCATAGAGGCCAATGGCCTGGGCGGCGTGGAACAGCACGAGCATGACTGTTCGGCGTCGGTACGGCGCGCGCCAGATCTCGCGGAAGGCGGCCGGTTTGCCAACGGGCACCTCGCGCGGCGGGAGAGGTGCCGGCAAGGGGCGGCCACTCTGCTGGCGGGCTTTTGCTTCCAGTTGCTCGACCACTGCCGTGGCCTGCTGCAATCGGCCATGGCTGGCCAGCCAGCGAGGACTTTCCGGCAGGCCCAGCCGCAACAGCCAGACGAACAGTGCTCCGACGCCGCCCATCAGCACCACCACGCGCCAGCCGTCGAGACCCAGCACGGTGCGCGGCACGAACCACCAGGCCATCAGCGCGACTGACGGCACGGCAAGGTAGGAAATCACCGCGCTCACCGCGAACGCGCGGCCACGGATGCGCGCCGGCACGAGTTCGCTCAGGTAGGCGTCGATGGTGACCAGCTCCACGCCGAGGCCGATGCCCGTCATCAACCGCCAGAAGTTCAGCCAGGCCGCGTCGTGCTGGAACGCCATGCATACCGCCGACGCCGAATACCAGAGCAGGGCGACGGTGAATACCGAGCGCCGCCCAAGTCGATCGGCAATCGACCCGAATGCCAGTACGCCGATCAGGAGGCCAAGGAACGTCGCGGCGATATAGCTCGCCGCGCCGTCGAGGGCGAAGAAGCCTTCCGTGGTCGCGCTGAGCACGCCGCTGTGGATGATCCCGGGCAGCACATAGGCCGTGGAGAAGAGCTCATAGAACTCGAAGTAGGCCCCCAGCGAGAGCAGCAGGACCAGGCTCCAGGTGCTGCGCGTGGCTGGAAGGCGGTCTATCCGTGCGGCCAGTTCGCCGGCACTGATGCGTGCGGGGGCGGCCTGCGATGCCGCGGACAGCGTCCGATCAGTCATGTTGTCTCCGTCTTATCTGTACGGACTTGGCATGCGCTGCCTCGTCCGCAATTAATGTTGTTATATTATTATGATGTCATAGATACGGCACAGCAAGGGGAATTTCAGATAAGCTCCGGACTGACAGGAGGGATTCGCCACAAATGACATCGGATGTGATGCATAGCGCGCTAAAGCGTAGCCCGGGCACGTCGTTGCACCGGCAGATGTTCACGGTCCTGCGCGATCTGATCGTGCGCGGCCAGTACCGCGCCGGCGCGATGATTCCGAAGGAGGAAGAGCTTTGCGCCATGTTTGGCGTTTCGCGCATCACCGTGCGGCGCGCATTGGCCGATCTGGAAGCGGAAGGGCTGGTCGAAAAGCGCCAGGGCAAGGGCACGTTCGTTCGCCTTGAACTGCCGGCGATGCGCCCGATGGCCACGCTTGGGTATCTCGAATCGCTACGTCAGATTTCGGATGAAACGCAGGTCGAAGTGCTGAACTTCGAGCGGCTGCTGGCGGCAGGGGATATCGCGCAGCTACTGGGGATCGAGGAGGCGTCGCCGCTGCTGCACGTGACGCGTCTGCGCCGCAAGGCCGCAGTGCCCGTGATGATTACCGAGACATGGGTGCCGGAGGCGTATATCGGAGAGATCAACCAGTCGGATCTGGAAACGGAGCCGCTGTTCGAGCTGCTGATGAAGCGGGGCATCCGGTTTGGGCGCGTGGCGCAGGAGTTCACCGCCATCGCTGCATCGCCGGCGCAGGCGCGGCTGCTGCAGGTACCCCCGGGCCAGCCGCTGATCGGTATCAACCGGCTGATCTATGACGATCAGCAGCACCCCGTGCAATACCTTGTGGTTGTGATGTCGCCGGAGCGCAGCAGGGTGCTGATGGATATCGCGGTCGGGGCCATGAATACGCCGGCGACCGGAAGCATCGTCCACGACGCCGCCGCCTAGCCGCCTAGCCGCCTGGCCGCCTGGTCGGGCGGCGGCGTTGTGGCAGTCGACGGGACTACGCCAACCTTACTGCGCGTCGAGCTGGCGGCGCGCGCGGCGCGAATAGTAGGCGAAGGTCGCTTCGAATCGCTTCTGCGTGCTGACCCAGCGCTGAGCCTCGCGACCGAGTTCGGGTGGAATCGGCTGGATTTCCCCGGCGGCCATCGCCAGCAGTTGCAGGCGAGCGGCGCGCTCGAACATCACGCCCAGCACGCAGGCTTCTTCCACCGACGCGCCCGCCACCAGCAGGCCGTGGTGCGACAGCAGAATCGCTTTCTTGTCGCCCAGGGCGCCCGCGATGAGTTCGCCCTCTTCATTGCCGACTGGAATGCCTGGCCATTTTTCCAGGAACGCGGTCTGGTCGTACAGCACGCACGTGTCCATATGCGAGATCGTCAGCGGCACTTCCAGCATGGCAAGCGCGGAAGCGTGCGGCGCGTGAGAGTGCACGATGCAGTTCAGATCGGGACGCGCGCGATAGAGCCACGAATGGAAGCGATTGGCGGGGTTTGGCATCCCGTTCCCCGAAATCACTTCGAGATCCTCATTGACGAGCAGGAGGTTGTCCGCCGTGATTTCGTCGAAGCCAAGACCCAGGCGTTGCGTGTAGTACGTGCCCGGTTGTTCCGCCCGCGCCGTGATCTGGCCGGAGAGCACGGAATCGTGCCCGAATGTGAACAGGATCCGGCAGGTCTCGGCGACAGCTTCGCGCAGCGGCATTCTGTCCGCGCGGAGTTCGGTCTGCATTTTTTCGAGCGAAGACGCGACGATTTCGCTCTTGCTCAACTGCATGGTATTGGCCATGTTGTGTCCTTCAGGGATGTGCTGGAGTCGGGATAGGAGGTGGCTTTACTTGTTGCCTGCGCCAAGCAGGGCAGACCATCGCTGATTCTCGTCGCTGATCAGCTTGCGGAATTGTTCGGGTGATGACGCGGCGGGCTCGGTCCCTTGCGCGATAAGCGTTGCCTTGAACTTCGGATCGGCAGCCACCTTCGCCACGGCGGCATTGAGTTTTTTCACGATGGCCGGATCAAGTCCCGCGGGTCCGATCAGGCCGGCCACGGAGCCGGATACCAGTGATGGAAAGCCAAGCTCTGCTGTGGAGGGTACCTGCGGCGCGGTGGAGAGCCGGTGCGGGCTTGCCACGGCCAGCGCGCGGAGCTTGCCGGACGTCACGAACGGCATCACCTGGGGCGTGGCCTCGAATGTCATGTTGACCTGGCCCGATACGACGTTGGTGACGGATTCCGCGCCGCTCTTGAATGGCACATGCAGGAATTCGACCTTCGCCACGTCCTGGAAAATGCGCATTCCCTGATAGGGCGCGCTCCCCACGCCGGCGGTGCCGACGCTGATGGCATCGGGCTTGCGCTGAGCGAGCTTGATCAGTGCGGGCAGAGTGTTAGCCGGAACATCCGCGCCAACCACGACGAGGAATGGCGTGGACCCCACAAGCGAGATGTAGGTGAAATCCTTCGCGCTATCAAAGTTGACCTTGACGTCCGTATGCGGATTGACGGCCAGCACGCCAACGGTGGCAAACATCAGCGTGTAGCCATCGGGGCGCGCGCGCCGCACGAAGTCGGCAGCGATGTTGCCGCCGGCGCCGGGCCGATTCTCTACCACCACCGACTGGCCAAGCTGCTCGGAGAGCGCCTTGCCCGTCGCTCGCGCGATAAGGTCGGTAATGCCACCGGCGCCGAACGGCACGACCAGGGTGATTGGCTTGTCGGGGTATCCGGTGGCATTGGCGGTGAACGGGATACTCAGCAGCATGGCGGCAGCCAGGCTGGCCATGGATGACAGGCTACGGCGGCGGTGGGGGCGGGTAGGGCGGGTGGGACGCACTTGCATTCTCCTTCAGGGGGCATATTGGAAACAAGTGTGTCTAGCATGACACCAAAGTGTCCTTAGTGCAACCGAGTTGCCGGGTGGGTCCATCGGGCCGTAAAATCGCGGACCGATGGATGCGCCGGTTCAGGCGCGCACAAACCTCGATTCCGGGATGAGCAAAAAGCAAAAAGTGGAACCCGTGGCGGCCGAGCCGAGCATTGCCGAGCGGCTGGCCGAGCTGCGCAAACTCAACGGCCTGACGCTCGAAGAACTGGCGCAACGCGCGTCACTGACCAAGAGCTACCTGTCCAAGCTGGAGCGGGGACTGTCGTCGCCGACCATTGGCACTGTGCTCAAGCTGGCCGATGCGCTGGGCGTGACGGTGGATCAACTCATCACGCGGTCGTCGCGAGCCAACGAGATTCTTCATATCCGGGCGGCGGACCGGATTCCTTTCAGCCCTTCCACGGAGCGCCTTGGCTATACCTACGAGGCCATTGCGACCGAACGGCCCGACAAGGCGATGCAGCCGTTCATCATGGTGCCGCCGTTCACGCTGGAAGAAGGCCAGCCCATGGCGAGCCATGCGGGAGAGGAACTGATCTTCGTCGTTTCGGGCGAGATGGAGGTCCTGTTCGATGACCGTACCGTGCGCATGAGCGCTGGCGATTCGCTGTATTTCAACGCTTCCATTCCGCACCGGTCACGTTCGCTGGGGCGGATTCAGGCACAGGCCCTGGTAGTCGTCAGCGATCGCAAGAAGGCGTAACGCGAAGGCGAACCCTCGCGGAGGCTGACTTTCGCTCCAGGCAACAGCGGATCACGTAGTTCTGCAATTCACTTGCCGCGCCGTACCTCTGGCCCTATGATTTCATGACACAGTGTGTCATATAGGAAATTTTAAGGGTATGGAGGAAACCGTGAGTCAGACCTCAGACCGCAGCGTCGAAGCCACTGCGCCGTCGTGGCGTGGTGTTGTCCGCTTTCTTCACAAAACGCCAAGGGCTTTCCTGCCGATGCTGCCCTTTCCGGAGATCACCCTCGTCGCTGGCAAGGGTATCGAAGGGGATCGCTACATGATCGGCAACGAGGCAGGGTTCTACTCTCACAAGCCTGAAGAGGGCCGGCAGGTCACGCTGTTCGAACTGGAAACGCTCGAGGCGCTGGCCCGGGATGCCAAGGTCGTGTTGCATCCCGAGGAACACCGCCGGAACGTCACGGTAGAGGGCGTGCCTCTCAATCACCTCGTGGGGCGCCGGTTCTGGCTTGGCGACACGTTGCTGGAAGCCACTCGCCTGTCCACGCCATGCCGTCACCTGGAGGAAATCCTGGGCAAGGCTGTCTTCGATCCGCTCGTTCATCGCTCGGGTCTCAACTGCAAGATACTCAGCGGCGGTGTGGTCCGTATTGGCGATGTAGTGAGGCCAGCCTGATGGCGGCCCGGCCCATCAAGACCGTCTCGGTGGTGGTGTCCGCCATCGACGAGCCACTGCCCGGCGTCAAGCGGTTCGTCCTCAGCGACCAGGACCACTGGCCATTGCCGCCTTTCACCCCCGGCGCGCATATCGACCTGCATCTCGGAGGCGGCCTGGTGCGCACGTACTCGCTGTGCAACGCGCCTTCGGACAGGAACCGGTATGTCATCGCCGTGAAGCACGAGGTGGCGGGGCGAGGGGGATCGGCCTTCGTGCACGAGCGGCTCGATGTCGGGGCGTCGATCGGGGTGTCGCTGCCCAGAGGTGGCATCCGCACCACGGATACGGGGATGAACGTCTTCATCGCAGGCGGGATAGGTGTGACGCCGTTTATCTCGACGATCTGCGATCTCGAACTGCGGGGTCAGACGAACTACGTGCTGCACTGGTCTAGCGCGGGGGCGCCATCGCTCGTCGACATGCTGGGCGACGCCATCGCGGCGGGCAGGGTCCGGCTGTACGACACGCGCGTCGAATCCGCGCCGGATATGGATGCAATTCTGAATGCGTGCGATGGGAACGCCAAAGCCTATTGCTGCGGTCCGGTGAGGATGCTTGACGTCTTCGAGCGGATCGTCGAAGGCTGGCCGGACGCCCGCAAGCACATCGAGCGCTTCACGCCGCCCAAACCTGTGGAAGATACCGACGCGGCGCCCTATACCGTGGTGCTGGCAAGGAGCGGGAAGGAGGCGATCGTCGAGCCAAATGTCGGGCTGGTCGCAACGCTGGAGGCACTTGGGGCGGACGTGTCCGTGTCTTGCGGAGGCGGCGTTTGTGGCGCGTGCAGGACGACCTGGCTGGAAGGCCCGCCGATTCATCGGGACCGGGTCCTGTCGCCGGAGGAGCGCGCCCAGGACGTCATGGTCTGTGTGGCCGGATGCGCGGGGTCACGTCTGGTGCTGGATCTGTAGGGGCTGCCGTTTCGCCCCTGAGCCTGTGCATGGTTTCGGTTTTCGCCGGATCCCACTCCGTCCTGTGTCGTGATAGCATTTGTCCTATGACAATGCTGCGGCGGGAGTGGCATGTCCGCTCACCGCTGATATCCCGATATGCGCCGAGGCCCGGGCCATGCACACAGATTCCCCTGATTCCGTACATCCGACGCAGCCGCTCCACGACCTGCACAACCGCTGGCCACAGGCCGAGTCCGTGGAGGACTTCCGTCACAACCTCGCAGCGGTTCATGCGCGCATCGCGGCGGCCTGTCACCGCGTTGGCCGTGATCCTGCCGGTGTGCGGCTGTTGCCCGTCAGCAAGACCAAGCCGGAGGCGAGCATTCGTCTGGCCCATGCGGCCGGCTGCCGTCTGCTCGGTGAAAACAAGCCGCAGGAGGCCTACCGAAAGTGGGAGGCGCTGGCGGATCTGGAAGACCTGCAGTGGTCGGTGATTGGCCACCTGCAAACCAACAAGGCCAAGCTCGTGGCGCGTTTCGCCACCGAGTTCCAGGCGCTGGACAGCCTGCGCGTGGCCGAGGCACTGGACCGACGTCTGCAGATCGAGGGCAGGGCGCTCGATGTGTTTGTGCAGGTCAACACGTCCGGCGAGGCGAGCAAATTTGGTCTGCATCCCGATGAGGTGCCGGGATTTCTGCGCGCGCTGCCTGCGTTCTCCGGCTTGCGCGTGCGCGGGCTCATGACGCTGGCGCTGCTGTCGGCGGAAGCCGAGCGGGTACGCCAGTGCTTCGTGCTGCTGCGCGAGCTTCGCGAGCGGCTACGGCAGGATGCGCCCGTCGGCATCGGGCTCGAGGCGCTTTCGATGGGTATGTCCGGGGATTTCGAGATTGCTATCGAGGAAGGCGCCACGGTCGTGCGTGTTGGTCAGGCAATTTTTGGCGCCAGATCTACGCCCGATAGCCATTACTGGCCAGAGGCGGAGGAGGGCGACCCTACAATGAGTGCTGCTCGCTCCGGCCTTCAAGACGAACGTTGATGGCACACGCTGAATTGCATCGCAAGGGAATGATCCATGTCTGCTGAGACAGATTCCGGGGACGCGCTGCGTCCCATCTTCATGGACGTTGTGTCCGTACAGTCGCAGGTGGTCTATGGCCATGTTGGCAACAACGTGGCGTTGCCAACGCTGCGTGCGCATGGCCTGAACGTGGCCGCCGTGCCGACGGTCATGTTCAGCAACACCCCTCACTACCCGACGCTGCACGGTGGGGCGCTACCCACCGACTGGTTCGGGGGATATCTAAGCGACCTGTCGGCCCGTGGCGCGCTCCAGCGCCTGAAAGCCATCCTGGTCGGCTATCTCGGCAATCCGGAGCAGGTGGCCGTGCTATCCCGCTGGATCAATCAGGTGTTGGCCGAGTACCCGGATGTGCAGGTGATCGTCGACCCGGTGATCGGTGACCATGACACCGGGATCTATGTCGCGGATGGCATGGTCGAGGCCGTGCGCGAGCTGCTTCTGCCGCTGGCGCATGGACTCACGCCGAACGATTTCGAACTCGGGCATCTGAGTGGCCGTTCCGCCGACAGCGTCGAGCAGGTCGTCGCCGCCGCGCGCAGCCTGTTGACCGATCGCGTGCAATGGATGGTGGTCACCAGCGCGGCCCCCGGCACGTGGGGACACGACGACATGAAACTGCTCATCGTTACCCGGCACGATGCGCAGGTGCTGAGCCATCCCCGCATCCCGGTGTCACCCAAGGGCACCGGAGACCTGTTCAGCGCGAAGTTGACCGCGCGGCTATTGGAAGGAATGCCGCTGGCTGAGGCTGCGGCCAGCGCCAGCGACCACGTGGTGACCGCTCTGGAAGCCACCCGTCGCGCGCAAAGCCTGGAGCTTCAATTGCCGTCGACCCCCTGTATCACGCATCGAGAGTGATCCGATGAAAACGTATCGACTCAACATCTGGCGCCATGACAGGCTGCTGGGCCATTTCGATTCCGGCACACCGTGGGCCGCGGAGGCCGTCAAGGACATTGCGGGCCGCCTAGGTGCCTCGGATGGCTATCGACTCGAGTTGCTTGTGGCAACGGATGAGCGTCGTGTGGTGGAAAGCGGCCCCGGTGGCGTGCGGGTGCTCGGCATCGAGCCGCTGTTCGTCAAGACCTCCCTGGACGAGCACATCCAGGGCTGAAATCGGTCAGGTGCGTGGGGCGGTTGTGGGGCGATTGTGGGGCGGATTGTGGGGCGGATTGTGGGGCGGATTGTGGGGCGAATGCGGGACGACTCAGCCCCGGCTGGCAATTGCCTGACCCAGCCGCACCGGCTGTCCGACCTGCCAGTCCGGATGGTATTGCCATGCCGATCCCGGCATCAGCAACACGATCGTCGAGCCGAGCTGGAAGTGCCCCATCTCCACACCCTGGAGCAGATCCTTCAGTTGAGGTGCGGTAGCGCCGTCGGCGTAGTGCCACTCCGAGACTTGCCCGGATCGCTTGGGCTCCACCAGGCCATGCCAGACCGTGGCGATGCGCCCGACGATGGCCGCGCCCACGAGCACCAGCGCAAAGACGCCGTGCTGCGGATGCTCGAACCAGCAAACCAGACGCTCATTGATGGCGAGCAGTCCGTCGATGCCTTCAACGATATCTGGCCTGACGGAGTACAGCTTGCCGGGCACATGACGCATGCCCAGCAGGCGCCCATCGCACGGCATGTGAATCCGGTGGTAGTTGCGGGGGCTCAGATACACCGTGGAAAAGCACCCACCCTCCAGCTGTTTCGCGAGGGCGGCATCCCCCAGCAACGCGGTGGCGCTGTAGGCATGTTGCTTGGCATGGATCATCTGGCCGGCTTCGACGCGCCCAATCTGGCTGATCGTGCCGTCCACCGGGCTGGTCCAGTCTGCTGCGGCGATCGGGCGCGCGCCGGGGCGCAACGCGCGGATAAAGAACTCGTTGAACGTCGGATAGGTGGTGAGGTCGCTGACCAATGCCTCATCGAGGTCGATCTTGTGCCGGCGCACGAACGTGCGGATCAGGTACTGGGCGAGCCAGGGCTGACGGCAATCCGCCAGTTGACCTGCGATACGGGTCAGCAGGTGTAGCGGGGCGAGGCGTTGCAGCAGGACCGAAAAGGACATGGAGGCGGGCGTTGGGGCGACCCGGTGCAACGCATCGGGCCGCTGATTGTTTCATGGGGCAGAATTCTAATGTGGAACGATCCCGTTTGTACTGTTTGTACCGTTTCTGCCCGGTATCGTCGCAAGGTGTCGTTGTTACGGCAGGGAATCACTGTATTGCCACCGTGGTGACGGCGATCTACCCAAGGCTGCGCCTGATGTCCTGCGCCAGCCGTTCGCATTGTGCCGGTTCGATGGCGGAAATCGTGATGCGCAGGCCCCGCACGCCATCCTGCACGGAGAAAACGCTCCCTTGCCGGACCAGCCAGCCTTGCCGGGCCAGTGCCAGGGCGATGGCCTGGTCGTCGCGCTGCAAGGGCACCCAGAGGTTGAAGCCATCGCCCTGCGCCATGTGCCCGATGCCCTGAGCGTCCAGCGCCTGCTCCATCGCCTGCCGGCGTCGGGCGTAGTCGTTCCGGGCCTTGTCGATCAGCCCGATGGTCTCGGGGCGGGTGACGGTGACCTCGACGATGTCCTGCAGAAGGTGGCTGACCCAGCTTGTTCCGGGCGCCAGGCACAAGCGTAGCTGCCGGGATGTGGCCACGTCGCTGGCAACCGCGGCGACGCGAAGATCGGGGCCCAGTGCCTTGGTGAAGGACCGCACCACGGCCCAGCGATAGGTGCTGCGAGGAATCACCGGGTGGTAGGAGGCGCCAGAGAGCAGGGCGAAATGGTCGTCGACGATTACCGGCACATTGGGATGCTTTGCGAGCAATCGCGAGATTGCCCGCGCCCGCTTCTCGCTCAGGCAGCAGCCCGTCGGGTTGTGCGCGCGCGGCGTCAGGATGACAGCCTGAGCCCCTTTGGCAAGGGCGCTTGCCAGACCTTCTGCCTGGATGCCTTCCGCATCCACGGGCACGCCGATCGGCTGCAGTCCGATGGCGCGCAGCATGTTGATGCTGCTCAGGAAGCAGGGATTTTCGACCGCTACCTTGTCCCCAGCCACCAGATACGCGTTGAGCAGCCGCTCGATGGCATCGACGGCGCCATGCGCCAGATTGACTTCGAAAGGCGTGGGGCAGTCGGGCTCGAACCATTTCCGCACATACGCTTCCAGCCCGGCATTGACGGTGGGTTCGCCATAGAGCCGCGGTTTGTAGGGGCGACTCTGCAGCGCGGCCGAGATATCCGGCAGCCACTCGATATTCGGATTGCCGCTGGCAAGATCGGTCAGGGGGCTGCCCGCCAGCGTGCCTTCCTGCTCACCCGGCTCGTACTGGTCGCGGATGATCGTGCCAAGCCGCCCCTGCGTCACGGCAATGCCCGCCATGGCGAGGCGCTTGTAGGCCGCGGCCACCGTGTTCCGATTGATGCCCAGTTCCAGGGCCAGGTCGCGTACGGGGGGAAGAGACGTTCCGGGGAGCAGTTGCCGGGACTGCGTCAGGGTGCGTACACAGTCGAAGATCTCCGCGGCGGTCTTGCCGTGTATTTTCATTGGGTGCCAGGACAGTCGATGTGTGCGGGAAAGCCAGGATTCATCTGGCCCGATCCAGTCCGATCTGGCCCGAAGGCGTCATTCTGACATGCCCGGACACTTGGCAGGTATGCCAATCCAGCGATTGGCATAGGGCAAAAAACGGTGATGCGGTGGAATCGGGGACGCCGGATTGAAGCGGGATCCGCACCGCATTCGCGGCGGTGGCTCCGCCCCGGCGCGCCGCGCGGATGCTCCACACCGATCCGTCGTTGGAGCCGCCAAAGGAACTTGCCGCCCTCCGCCGGGTCCATTGTTGCGGTCGGTTACAATGCTGTGCCGCAATATCACAATTCTCAGGCTGATGCCGCAGTTGTACCGTATCAGTCACAAGAAATGTGATTTTTATCCGCTTTTCACGCCCCCGATTTGATGCGTTTCGTCCTCTTCCTGCTGACTGCCTTGTGCCTGTCCGCGCTGTCGTTCTCGGCAGCGGCGAACGTGCGCTCGGCCGTGCCGAAGGTGGTAGCGGCGAAAGCGGAAGCGGCGAAGGTTGAGGTGGCCATACCCGATTACGATGCGAGGCTCGCCACCGGTGACGATCTCGCGCAGCTTGCCCTGCCGGGAGATCCCGACTTCGGTGACGAGGCGGAATTCGATGACGGTCCGCCGCCGGGGTACTGCAATATCTGGTCGGCTGATCTGCTCGATCCGCTCGATCTTTTCGACGCGGTCGACGAGACCAGCGCGTTATTCATCCTTCCCGCATTCCAGCTTGCGCAATCCGTCGATGTCGTGCTGCCCACGCTCACGGAACGCGGCAAGTTCCAGTCCGAAGGCCAGTTCCGGCCGCCCAGACCCTTCGTCTGATCGCTCAGGCGCACCGTCCGTGCTGACTGCACGCACGGTGCGCCTTCATTGCCCCTGAGCCCACACACGTCCGTGACGCTTGCCGTCGCGGTCTGACGCCATGCGTGCCCGCCTGCCGAACGATGTTCGGTGGCGGGGCGTGTGACGGGAAACGTGCGTGTAGGCGCCGGGGCAGTCGTACCGTTCGACCGATCCTGACATGAAGACCAAGAAAACGTTGACTTGGGCCGCCGCGCTGTCGTTGATGAGCGCGCCGACCTGGGCCGCGCAGCCCGTGCCGGCCGGCGTTACCGCCGCCCCCGGGGCTGCCTCGCCACAAGCGGCGAAGCTCGCCGCCAGGGCCATGCCGCGCGCTACCACGCCAGCCCCCGACACGTTCGACCTGCCGCAGTTGCTGCAACTGGCGCAGTCGACCAACAAGGGCGTGGAAGCCGCGCAGGCCAATGTGGATGCTGCCACGGCTGCTATTACCAGCGCCCGTGCGTATCCGAACCCGCAGGTGGAAGTGATGTATGGGCGCCTGTCCGGCAAGCAGCCGGGCGTGACCAGCGGCAATGCGCCGTCGTACGCAATCGTCCAGAAACTCGATTACCCGAACCAGCGCAATCTGCGCGAGCAGATGGCGGGCCGTGGCCTGGAGGCGTCCGAGGCAATGCGGCAAGGCTTCCGCAGCGACCTGGCTGCGCGCGTGAAGACGTCGTACTACCAGGTGCTGCGCCGCGAGACCGAACTGGCCGCCGCGCGCGAGGACCTGAACATGACGCGTCAGATCCAGGAGCGCGCGAAGGTGCGCGTGAACGTCGGCGAGGCCCCGCGCTATGAATTGATCAAGGCCGACACCGAACTGCTGGCTGCGCAGAAGACGCTGCAGACGGCCGAGCTGCGTGTCGACCAGGCCAAGGCCACGCTGCGCCAGCAGGTGGGAGGCGTAATGCCCGCGCGCTTCGCGCTGGACGGCAGCCTCGGGCACGCGCCCGACATGCCACCGCTGGCAACGTTGCGCGACACGCTGCAGGCCAGCAATGCGGAACTGACCCAGCGCCGCAGCGAGCTGGAACGCGCGAAGCTGGGCGTGGACTACCAGCGCGCGCTGCGCTGGCCCGAGGTGGCGGTGCGTGCCAGCTCCGAGCGGCAGCCCGACAACAATGTTTCGCAGATTGGCCTGGTGATGACGATTCCGATCTGGGATCGCCGCAGCGGCCCGGTGGGCGAGGCGACGGCGCAGGCCACGCAGGCCCGCACGGCGCTCGAAGCGCGTGAATTCGAATTGATGCAGGAACTCGACACCGCCTATCGCCAGTACGAGATCGCGCAGGCCCAGGTGACGGCGCTCGAATCGGGCATCGTGCGCGAGGCCGAGTCGGCGTTGGGCGTGGCTGAGTCCGCGTATCGCTTCGGCGAGCGCGGCATTCTCGACTACCTCGACGCCCAGCGCGTGCTGCGTAGCGCGCGCAGCGAGCTGATTGCCGCGCAGTACGAACTGCAAGTCGCCGCCATCCAGATTGACAAGCTCATGTCGGCCTCGCCGGGCGTCAATACCGCCCCGGCGTCGTCCATGCCCGATCTCCCGAATCTGAACTGATCATGCGTCCCCAATTCCTGCTTTCCTTTGCAGCCGCCGCCGTGATGATGCTGTCGCTGGCCGGCTGTTCCGATGACCCCGCCCCGGCCGCCGAGGCGCCAAAGTTGCCACCTGGCATCGTCAAGCCCGCGGAGAACCTCAAGCGCACACTCAAGGTGGCGCCGGTTGCCGCGTCCCCATTCAGCGAGATGTTGCGCGTGGCGGGCCGTATCGACTTCGACGAGCAGCGCGTCTCGCGCATCGGCGCCAGCGTGACTGGCCGCGTGACCGATCTCTATGCTGTGCTCGGCCAGGAGGTCAAGGCGGGCCAGGTGCTGGCCCGTCTGCACAGTAGCGAACTGGGCGCTGCCCAGATGGCCTTCCTGAAGGCCGAGGCGCAGAACACGCTGCAGTCCCGCAATGCGGAGCGCGCGCGGCAACTGTTCGCCGCCGATGTGATTGGCCGTGCCGAACTGCAGCGCCGCGAAAGCGAATACGCGATTGCCGCGGCGGAGGCCCGTGCCTACCGCGATCAACTGCGCGTGCTCGGCATGTCCGCCGCGTCGATCGCCACGCTGGCGAAGAGCGGCAGCATCGAGTCGTACTCGCCGGTGTTCTCGAGCATCAACGGCACGGTGGTCGAGCGCAACGTGGCGCAGGGCCAAGTGGTGCAGCCGGCTGACGCGCTGTACACGGTGGCCGATCTGTCGCGCGTGTGGGTCGTCGCCGAGGTGCCCGAGCAGCAGGCTGCGCAGGTGGCCGAAGGGCAGAGCGTCGATATCGAGGTGCCGTCACTCGCCAACAGCAATGGCCGCATCACGGGCAAGCTGATCTACGTGGGCCGGACCGTGAATCCGCAGTCGCGCACGGTGCTGGTTCGTACCGAACTCCAGAACAAGGATGGCCGTCTCAAGCCCGCCATGCTCGCCACCATGCTGATCGCCGCCAAACCGGTGGAACTGCTGGTGGTGCCGGGTTCGGCCGTGGTCCGTGAAGGCAACGATGAACAGGTCTATGTGGAGGTTAGCGACGGCCAGTACCGCCTGACCAAGGTGAAGCTGGGCCCGGAGAGCGACGGCATGCGTGTGGTCCAGAGTGGCATCAAGCCTGGCGACCGCGTGGTCGTGGAAGGCGCGTTCCACCTGGACAACGAGCGCAAGCAGCAGGAGCAGGGGTAACCGGCCATGATGACATCGCTTGTTGAAGCCGCGATCAAGCAGCGGCTGGTGGTGTGCGTGATCGCCGTGGTGCTGTTCTTCTTTGGCCTGCGTGCGGCCGGGAAGCTATCCGTCGATGCGTTCCCGGACGTGACCAACGTCCAGGTGCAGATTGCCACGGAAGCCACGGGACGCTCGCCTGAGGAAGTGGAGCGCTTTGTCACGGTGCCGATCGAGATGTCGATGACGGGCCTGCCCGGACTCGAGGAGATGCGCTCGCTGAACAAGGCGGGCCTGTCGCTGATCACGCTCGTGTTCACGGACAAGACCGACGTCTACTTCGCGCGGCAGCTCGTCATGGAGCGGCTGATCGAGGTTTCCGGCCGAATGCCCGAGGGCGTGACGCCGGTGCTCGGGCCGGTTTCCACCGGGTTGGGCGAGGTCTACCAGTACACGCTGGACCGCGCCGACGACGGCGACCGCGAACTGACGCAGGAGGAACTGTCGGAGCGCCGCATCGCGCAGGACTGGGTGGTGCGGCCGCTGCTGCGCTCGATCCCGGGCGTGGCGGAAATCAACTCGCAGGGCGGCTTCGTGCGGCAGTACCAGGCACTGGTCAATCCGGAACGGATGCGCCACTACGGCATCAACATCCAGCAGGTCTACCAGGCGCTGGCGCGTAACAACGCCAACTCCGGCGGTGGCGTGCTGCCGCACTACGCCGAGCAGTACCTGATCCGCGGCGTGGGCCTGGCCAAGGGTGTCGACGATATCGGCAGCATCGTGCTCAAGGAGATCAATGGCACGCCGGTCTACCTGCGCGACGTGGCGCAGGTGACGATCGGCCACGAGGTCCGCCAGGGCGCGCTGGTCAAGAACGGCCAGACCGAGGCCGTCGGCGGCATCGTGATGATGATGCGCGGTGGCAACGCCAAGGAAGTGGTGAGCCGCGTGAAGGCACGCGTGGCGGATATCAACGAGCGTGGCATGTTGCCGGGCAAGCTGCAGATCGTGCCGTACTACGACCGCAGCGAACTGGTGGACTCCGCGCTGTGGACCGTCACCAAGGTGCTGCTCGAAGGCGTGGTGCTGGTGGTGATCGTGCTGTTCCTGTTCCTGGGCGACGTGCGTTCCTCGGTGATCGTGCTGGCCACGCTGGTGCTGACACCATTGCTGACGTTCATCGTGATGAACCAGGTGGGGCTGTCGGCCAACCTGATGTCGCTGGGGGGGCTGGCCATCGCCATCGGCCTGATGGTCGACGGCTCGGTCGTGGTGGTCGAGAACGCGTTCGAGCGGCTCGGCCACGCGGAGAAAACCGGGCTGACGCGCACGCAAGTGCTGGTCAAGGCGGTGCAGGAAGTGGCCACGCCGGTGATCGTGGGCGTGGGCATCATCATCCTGGTGTTCCTGCCGCTGATGACGCTGTCCGGCATGGAAGGCAAGATGTTCGCGCCGCTGGCCTTCACGATCTCGATCGCGCTGGCGATCTCGCTGTTCCTGTCGCTGACGCTGTCGCCGGTGCTGTCGTCGTACCTGCTCAAGGGCGGCGCCGAACACGACACGCGCGTCATCGCGTTCATGAAGCGCTACTACCTGCGCATGCTTCACTGGTCGCTGGCAAACAGCAAGAAGACCGTGCTGTCGGCGGTGGGGGTGTTCATCGCCACGCTGATGATCGTGCCGCTGCTTGGTACATCGTTCATTCCGGAGATGAAGGAAGGCTCGATCGTGCCGGCTATCGACCGTGTGCCGAACATCTCGCTGGAAGAGTCGATCAAGTTGGAGAAACAGGCCAACAAGCTGGTGCTCGAAGTGCCGGGCGTGAAGTCGGTGGTCTCGGGCGTGGGTCGTGGCGAAAGCCCGGCTGACCCGCAGGGCCAGAACGAATCGACGCCGATCGCCAGCCTCAAGGACCGCGACGAGTGGCCCGATGGCTGGACGCAGGACGACATCGCCAACGCGATCCGCGAGAAGCTCAAGGCCATTCCCGGCGTGCAGATCGTGATGGCGCAGCCGATCTCGGACCGCGTGGACGAGATGGTCAGCGGCGTGCGTTCCGATATCGCCGTGAAGATCTTCGGCGACGACCTGGAGACGCTGCGTGACCTGGCCGGCCAGATCGCCCGCGTGGCAGGTGGCATCCAGGGGTCGCAGGACATCCGTATCGAGCGGATCTCGGGCCAGCAGTACCTGTCGATCGAGATCGACCGTCAGGCGATTGCGCGCTACGGGCTGAACGTGTCGGACATCCACGACATCATCGAGATTGCCATCGGCGGCAAGCGTGCCACGGATATCTTCGAAGGCGAACGTCGCTTTGCGGCGGCCGTACGCCTGCCTGAGGAATTCCGCAGCAACGTGCAGGAGATTCGCCAGTTGCTGGTATCGGCGCCCGACGGCGTGCAGGTGCCGCTGCAGAGCGTGGCGAAGATCGAAGTGACCGATGGCCCGGCGCAGATCAGCCGCGAAATGGCCAAGCGCCGCGTGGTGGTGATGATCAACGTGAAGGATCGCGATCTCGGCGGCTTCGTGGCCGAACTGCAGTCCGCCACCGAGAGCAAGGTCAAGCTGCCCGAGGGCTACTACTTCGAGTGGGGCGGCCAGTTCCAGAACATGGAACGCGCGATGGGCCACCTGAAGATCATCGTGCCGATTACCATCGCCGCGATCTTCTTCCTGCTGTTCCTGCTGTTCAACTCGGTGCGGTATGCCACGCTGATCATCACGGTGCTGCCGTTTGCATCGATCGGCGGCATCATCGGGCTGTTCGTCACGGGCGAGTACCTGTCCGTACCGGCGTCGGTGGGCTTTATCGCGCTGTGGGGCATGGCGGTGCTGAACGGGGTGGTGCTGGTGTCGTACATCCGTACATTGCGTGAATCGGGCATGTCGCTGCGCAACGCGGTGGTGCGCGGCGCCACGCAGCGTTTCCGTCCGGTGATGATGACCGCGACGATCGCCATGCTGGGTCTGGTGCCGTTCCTGTTCTCGACGGGTCCAGGCTCCGAGGTGCAGCGCCCGCTGGCGGTGGTGGTGATCGGCGGGCTGATTACGTCGACGCTGCTCACGCTGGTCATGGTGCCCACGCTGTACCGCTGGTTCGATGACCGCAAGCCGGAGCCGCGCGACATGTCGGTGTAGTCGGTGTAACGCGACCCGGAACATTCGATCCGTACGCCAGTACAATGGCAACCGGCCGGCATGCAACGCGCGTGCCGGCCTTTTTTGTTTGGAGTGCATACCATGACGATCCAAGCGCGCCGCGTGCTGACGGCGCTCGCATTGATCGCGCTGCCGGTGACCGCGATGGCGGCGCCTGCCGCATCCTCGGCCGACGCGCCCGTCAACGTCGAGCTGGGCCAGCGCGGCGGCAAGCCCGAAGCGCCCGAGGCGCCCGGTGCCTGCATGAACGCAGTGAAGGCCGCGTTGCCGAATCCCGACCAGTTTCGCTGGGTGCGAGGCACCACTCGCCGCGTGGCCGAAGACGTCTACAGCGTGGTCGGCAGCATCGAGTACGTGGACAAGTCCGGACAGGCCCGCAAGGGCGAGGCGCAGTGCGATGTGATGCGCGCCCCCGGTAACCAGTTCATCGTGCCGAAGGTGCGTTTGCCCCAGTAATTTCCGCGCTGACCCTGCCACACCGGAAACCCGCAAGATGACATTTTTGTCATCTTGCGGGTTTTTGTTGGACATCGACGACCCCGTCTTCTAACCTTTTGTGTACGCCGTACACAAGTAGCGGCGCAACTCACAAGGAGGCGTTTGCATGAAGATCGAAGCGACCAACGAACACCGCTGGCTACAGAAGCTCGTCGGCAGGTGGGTAGGCGAAGGCGAGGCCCAGATGGGCCCGGAGGCGCCGCCTGAAAAATGGAAGATCCCCGAGCAGGTCAGCCAGGTGGGCGACGTCTGGGTGCAGGCGCGTGCGGAGGGCGAGTTTCCGGGCTGCGGGTCGGCGGTCACGATCATGACGCTCGGCTACGACCCCGTTCGCAAGCATTTCGTCGGCACGTTCATCGGTTCGATGATGACCCACATGTGGGTCTACGAAGGCGATCTCGAGGCCGATGGGCGCACGCTCACGCTGCGTGCCGATGGCCCGGCGTTCGGCCCGGATGGCAATATGATCGAGGGAAAAACGGCGAAGTACCGCGATGTTGTGGCCCTGGTGGATGACGATCACCGCACGCTGACGTCGTTCATGCAGGCCGACAACGGCGAGTGGATGCAGATCGTGCAGGCTCGCTATCGTCGCGAGAAGTAGGACGCCGTTCGCGGTTTGACTGGCGTTATATACGTGGTTATATTGCGATGCGATGCCCGCCATTCCGCGGGCGCGCTGCCGTACTGCTGCCACGATGAACCGCTCACTGCTGTTGCTGGATGCCTTTGCTGCCCAACCCGGCGATCCCGTTACACGGGCGTTGGCCGGGGTGCTGGAGTCTGCCTGCGCGGGGCGCCTGCCGCGCTTCGCGCAATGGCTCGGCCTGCCGCCGGACGCGTTCCGGCACATGCTGGATCACTGCTTTCCCGGGGCCGCGCAGGCGGGGTGGGCGCCAGATGTTCCACCACAGGCGCCGGACAGCCTGCCGTGCGAATTCGCCGATCTGGTGGAGATGCTCGAGGACGGCTGCACGCCGGGCGCGGCAGGGACGCTGGTGCCGCTGGTGCATTGGGCCGCGCACGCGCTGGCCTGCGGCTGCTTCGGCCATACGCACTTGTGGCAGGACATGGGCCTGTCCGGGCGCGACGATGTGTCCGCGTTGCTGCGGCAGGTCTTCTGGCCGGTCTTCGCGGCCAATACCACGGACATGAAATGGAAGAAGTTCTTCTATCACCGCGTCTGCGAGCGGCTCGACATTCATCCTTGCCCTGAGCCCTCGTGCGAGGGCTGCGACCATTACGCGGCCTGTCACGGCGCCGAATCAGCCATTGAATCGGTCATTGAATCGGCCATCGAGTCGGTCATCGTGAGACAGCCCCGCTCCTGATTCCCGATTGAAGTCTCCCCAGCTCCCCGGTGCGGGCCGGCGAGCGCATGAGCGTGGTTACGCGCGATCGACGTGATCGAGTTCGCTGCTGTTCCACCAGGCCTCCAGCAGCGGCTGGAAGCGGTCGTCGGGCGCGCGCGGTACGCGCGTGCTCTTGCGGGCGGGCGGGAGCTGCCGGCCCGTGAGCTGGTAGACGATGGCGGCGGGCAACGTGCCGGGACCGTAGGGCACGTGATCGACCACGCTCATCTGGCGCGCGGCCTTCAGCGCGCGCGTGGTTTCCTCGGGGGTGAGACCACACGCGTCGGCCATCACGTCACGGCGCAGCGGACCTTGACGCTTGAGACCATCGATCAGCAGATGCACGCAATCGCGCGTATTCCGTTGTTTCATGTCGCGCATTTTGCGTACCTGCCCCGGACTGCACAATCGTGCATGACATTTGTTTGCATTCGTGCCGGGAATCCGTGGCAGTTCGCTGACAAGCGCACATTCCAGGCGGTGAGCGCGCCACATTCGTGCTGCAGGCTTGCATCGGTCTCGATACTGTATAAATATACAGTATTCGTAAAAATACGAGGGCAACGCCAGTCGATTGCGCCTCTTCATCCACATCATGACCGTGTCATCGCATGTCACGCCGCCGACAGTCATGGCGGGCCATGCGGCTTCCTCCTCCGCGCCCCGTGCATCGGTGAGCGAACTCGAGCACCGCTACCCCGGGCTGTGGCGCGCGGGTCAGCTCGGCCGCGCCGGGCGCTTGCCCGTGTGCCCGACCGGGTACGACGCCCTGACGGCCGAACTGCCAGGCGGCGGCTGGCCTGCTGGCGCCGTGACCGAGTTGCTGCTGGCCCAGGGTGGCGCGGGCGAATTGCGTCTGCTGATGCCGGCGTTGCGCGCGCTGGCCGCGGCGGGGCGCCGCATCGGTTTCGTCGATCCCCCGTACCTGCCCAATGCGGCCGGATTGACGGGAGGGCTGGCGGGAGGACTGGCCGACGGTGGCCTGCCCGCGCGCCAGCTTTACTGGGTACGTCCGCAGGCGGGTGCGACCGTGGCATCGCGCCGCGCCGACATGGCGTGGGCGGCCGAGCAGATGTTGCGCAGCCAGGCGTTCGGCGCGGTGCTGGTCTGGCTCCTGGCGGCGCGGCCAGAGGCGCTGCGGCGTCTGCAGGTGCTGGCGCAGGCCGGCGATACCGTGGTGTGGGTGCTGCGGCCGATCCGCGTGCTGCACGAATCGTCGCCGGCCATGCTGCGGCTGGCGTTATCGCCGTTGCCCGGCAATCTGCTATCCATCGTTTTTCACAAGCGGCGCGGCCCGGCACGCGACACGCCGCTGCTGTTGCCGCTGGAAGGCATGCTCCATGTGCCGCGGCGCGCGGGTGTGCCCGCGGTGCCCACGCCGGTCGTTCCGGTCGTTCCGGTCGCTCTGGTCGTTCCAGCAACTCCGGCAGGAGCCGATCATCATGTTCCCGATATCTCCGACATCCGCGGCAGCGCCAGCCATCCCGGCGTACTGGATCGCGGTGCACCTGCCGCGCCTGCCGCTGGACGCGCTGCAACCGAGCTGGCCTGAGCCGGTCGATGCCGGTATGCCCGCCGCTACGTCTGCCCGTGCGTCTGCCATTACGTCCGCCGGTGCGTCCGCCGGTGCGTCCGCCGATCCCCGGCCCGCACCCCATACCGGAACGCTGCATCAGGCGCTGCCGGTGGCGGTGATCGAGCACGAGCGCGTGGTGCTGGCCAATGGCCCGGCCGTGGCGCTGGGCGTGCGCTATGGAATGCGGCGCGGCGGCGTGCAGGCGCTGTCGGCCGATGTGGTGCAACTCGAT
Organism: Cupriavidus sp. UBA2010; assembly: GCF_002335265.1. Lineage (NCBI taxonomy): Bacteria > Pseudomonadati > Pseudomonadota > Betaproteobacteria > Burkholderiales > Burkholderiaceae > Cupriavidus > Cupriavidus sp. UBA2010. The sequence goes on along the minus strand of NZ_DDCI01000023.1, from coordinate 123,020 downwards.
CGCGATCTCGCGGCGGAGTCCGCATTGATGACCTCGGCCGCTTTGGCGTTGCTGCATTTCACGCCGGCCGTGGCGATCGATGCCGAACCCGAAGCGGCCACGGTGATGCTCGATGTCACGGCCAGCCTGCGCCTGTTCGGCGGCCATCGCGCGTTGTGCCGGGCGATTCGCGCGCGTGTGCGGCAACTGGGCACGTTTGCGCAGATTGGCAGCGGTACCACGGCGCAGGGCGCCGCATGGCTGGCGCGTCAGCCGTTGCGCAAGACGTCGCGCGGCATTGTCCGGCCCGCGCGCCGCGCGGTGCGTGCCGCCCGCATGACGCACCTGCTCGACCGCCTGCCGGTGGAATGCCTGCACAGGCTGGCCGATCCCGAATGGCTCGAAGGCATTGGCTGCCGCACGCTGGGGCAGGTGCGCCGGTTGCCGCGCGCGGGGTTGTCACGCCGTATCGGCACGGAATTGCTGGCGCGGCTTGACCAGGCCTATGGCCAGATCTCGTCCGGGTTTGCCTGGTTCGAGGCGCCACCGGCGTTTGCGCAGCGCATGGAACTGCCAGGCCGCGTGGAGTCGGCCGAGGGCGTGCTGGCCGGGGCGCAGCGGCTGTTGCTGGCGCTCGCGGGCTGGCTGGCCGTGCAGCAGGCCGGCGTGACGCGCTGCGTGCTGATGCTGGAGCACGAACGCTACCGGCTGGGCGAAGACACCGACAGCACGCCGGTGCCGCTCAGGCTGGCGCAGCCAAGCCGCGATCCCGTGCATCTGTCGAAGCTACTGCGCGAGAAGCTCGACAAGATCCGCTTTCATGCGCCGGTGGGCGGGTTGGCGTTGCGCGTGGAGGCGATGGAAATTTGCGTACCGCAAAGCGACTCGCTGTTTCCGGAACCGGGTGCCGAACCGGCGGAACTGGGCCGGCTGCTCGATACGCTGGTGGCGCGGCTAGGGCGCGACAACGTGCTGCAACCGCATCCACTGGCGGATCACCGGCCCGAGCGCGCCAATCAATGGGCGCCTGTCGACGAACCGCCCGCCCGGGGCACGACAAACGGCACGACAAACGGAGGCACGACTCCGCCCGAACGGCCGCTATGGCTGCTGGAATCGCCATTGCCGCTGCGCGTGCACAAGCATCGCCCCGTTCATGAGGGCCCGCTGGTGATGCTGACGCGCCCCGAACGCATCGAGGCCGGCTGGTGGGATGGTGGCCTGGCCATGCGCGACTACTTCATCGCCGAGCGCGACGACGGGCTGCGTTGCTGGGTCTATCGTGAACGCCCGGGGCATCCCACGCGCGACGGGCAGGAAGACGGCGGCGAATACCGCTGGTTCCTGCACGGGCTGTTTGCCTGAGCCCGCCGGATGCCAGGAGATTGATCGTGCTGTCCGGCCTGTCTTCGTTGTTGCCGTCGCTGCCCGACTACGTCGAGCTGCACTGCATCTCCAACTTCACATTCCTGAACGGTGCCTCGCATCCGCAGGAACTGATTTCTCGCGCGTTCCAACTGGGCTACAGCGGGCTGGCGCTGACCGATGAATGCTCGGTGGCCGGCACCGCCCGCGCGCATCATGCGATCAAGGTGCTGCGCGAGGATATGTGGGAGGCGGTAACGCGCAGCGCCCGGCGGCTTGCCGCGGGGCAGACGGCGGGCGATGTCGACGAGATGGAGGAACTGTCGGTATTCGACCTCGACACCGGCGACGAAGAGAGCGATGCAGGAGGTGTGGAGGATGCGGGGGATGCGGGGGATGAGGATGCGCTGTCGCCGGACGATTTCGACGATGACCCCGATGCCGCCGCGCGCCGTCATCGCGTGCTCGAAGCCCGCGCCGCCGCTGCCGATGCGTTCAACCTGATCATCGGCAGCCGCTTCACGTTGACAGCCGCGCCCGAAGACACCATGCCGCCACCGCGCCTGGTGCTGCTGGCGCGCAATCGCATCGGGTTTGGCGACCTGTGCGAGTTCATCACGCTGGGCCGCACCCGCGCGGAGAAGGGCAGCTATCTGCTGTATCCATCCGATCTTGCCGATCCGCAGCCGAAGCAGGCGCATCTGCGCGGCATGCCGGATTGCCTGGTGGTCCTGCTGCCCGATTACTGCGCCGATCTCGACGTCCTGCGCGCGCAGGCACGCTGGTGCCGCGCAACCTTCGGCGACCGCGCTTGGATGGCGATGGAACTGCTGCAGGGCCATGCCGAAGCCATGCATCGCGCGCGTTTGCAGCAGGTGTCGGCGGAAACCGGCGTGCCGCTGGTGGCGGCCGGCGCGGTCAATATGCATGTCCGCTCGCGCAAGCCGCTGGCCGATGTGCTGACCGCGATCCGCATCGGCCAGCCTTTGCCCGCGTGTGGACGGGCCCTCGCGCCAAATGCCGAGGCGCATCTGCGCATGCGCCAGGTGCTGTCGCGGCTCTATCCGCGCGAAGCGCTGGCGCAGACGCTGAAGCTGGCGGACCAATGCCGCTTCTCGCTCGACATGCTGCGCTACGAGTATCCCGAGGAACTCGTGCCAGACGGCGAAACGCCGATCACCTATCTGCGCAAGGAGGTGGAGCGCGGTATCACCGAACGTTTTCCACATGGCATGGCGCCGGAATGGGAGGCGCAACTCAAGGAAGAACTCGAACTGATCGAGGAGAAACACTACGAGCCGTTCTTCCTGACCGTGCACGATATCGTCCGCTTCGCGCGCCAGGAGGGCATCCTGTGCCAGGGGCGCGGATCGGCGGCCAACTCGCTAGTCTGCTACTGCCTGCATATCACCGAGGTCAGCCCGGAACAAGCCAACCTGCTGTTCGGCCGGTTCCTGTCGCGCGAGCGTGACGAGCCGCCCGATATCGATGTCGACTTCGAGCACCAGCGGCGCGAGGAGGTGATCCAGTACATCTATGGAAAATACGGCCGCCATCGCGCCGCGCTGGCCGCGTCGCTGATCACGTACCGCTCGCGCAGCGCGTTGCGCGACGTGGGGCGCGCGCTCGGCATCGACCCGGGCGTGGTGGAACAGGTGGTCAAGGGGCAGGCCTGGTGGGATGGCGGCGCGGCGTTCATTGACCGCATTTCGCGCTACGGGCTTGATCCCGATTCCATCACCGTGCGGCAATGGGCCAGCCTGACGGAGCAGTTGCGCGGCTTTCCCCGTCATCTGTCGCAACACGTGGGCGGCTTCGTGATCGCGCGGGACAAGCTGTCGCGGCTCGTGCCGATCGAGAATGCGGCGATGGAAAACCGAAGTGTGATCCAGTGGGACAAGGACGACCTGGAATCGCTGGGGTTGCTGAAGGTCGATGTGCTCGCGCTGGGCATGCTGACCGCGATCCGTCGTGCGCTGGCGATGATCCCGAATCCGGACCCGGAGCGCGCCGGACTGCCCACGCGCATGGAAGATCTGCCCGATGGCGACGTCAAGACCTACGACATGATCTGCAAGGCCGATACGATCGGTGTGTTCCAGATCGAATCGCGCGCGCAGCAATCGATGCTGCCGCGGCTGCAACCGCGGAAGTACTACGACCTCGTGGTGGAAGTGGCCATCGTGCGGCCGGGGCCGATCCAGGGCGGTATGGTGCATCCCTATCTGAAGCGGCGCGAAGCGTTCCGCCTCACCCGCAAGCCGCCGACCTACTTCGACGACGTGATCCGCCGCGTGCTGGGCCGCACCTTGGGTGTGCCGATCTTCCAGGAGCAGGTCATGCAGCTTGCGATCGAGGCGGCCGGGTTTACGCCCGGGCAGGCTGATCAGTTACGACGCTCGATGGCGGCCTGGCGTCGTCGTGGCGATCTCAAGAAGCATCAGGACGCGCTGGTACGGGCGCTGACCGGGCGCGGCTATCCCGAATCGTTCGCGCTGGCCATCTGCAAGCAGATCGAGGGGTTTGGGGAATATGGCTTCCCGGAAAGCCATGCGGCCAGCTTCGCCAAGCTCGTATACGTCAGCGCCTGGATCAAGTGTCATTACCCCGAGGCGTTCCTGTGCGCACTGCTCAACAGTCAGCCGATGGGCTTCTACTCGCCGTCGCAACTGGTGCAGGACGCGCGCCGGCATGGCGTGACGTCGCAGCCCGTGGACGTGACGATCAGCAACTGGGAGAGCACGCTGGAGCCGCGCCGGGAAGGGCAGAACTTCCGCGACGTGCGGCTGGGCATGAATCGCGTAAAGGGGATGCGCGAGGCTGCCGCGCTGCGGATCGAGGCGGCGCGTGTGGCGCGGCCATTCGACAGCGTCGAGGACCTCGCGCGCCGCGCGTCACTGGACCGGCACGACATTGACGCGCTGGCCGCGGCCGATGCGCTGGTATCCCTCGCGGGGCATCGACGTCAGGCACGCTGGCACGCGCGTGGCGCGGCGGTGCAGACCGCGCATCGCGATCTGCTGCATGATGCGCCGCCGCAGGAGCACGCACTGCAACTTCCCGAGCCGAAACTCGGTGAGGACGTGGCCGCCGACTACGCCAGCCTGGGGCTATCGCTGAAGTGCCATCCGCTGACACTACTGCGCCACAGACTGAGCGCGCTCAAGTTCGCGACGGCACGCCAACTCGCGAACTGCGCCAACGGCCGCCGCGTGCGCGCATGCGGCATCGTGACCGTACGCCAACGGCCATCGACGGCCAGCGGCACGATCTTCACCTCGATCGAGGATGAGACCGGCGCCGTCAACGTCATCATCTGGCCAGACCTGGTGGAGCGGCAGCGCAAGGAGGTCCTGGGAGCGACGCTGCTCGGCGTGATCGGCACCTGGCAACGACAGGGCGAGGTGCGCCATCTGGTCGCGGACGAACTGGTGGATCTGAGTCCGTTGCTGGGGAGGCTGATGGTGGGGAGTCGGGATTTTCATTGAGAAGGAGGTCCAGCTTTCCCCCTTTCTCATGCATCGGAGCAGCGCGCAGCAGGCCGGTCCCCGACTCCGGTCTCCGACTCAACGCACAAATCTTCAACCCCTGCAAGCAAAACCCCGTCAGGGTTGATTGCCCAAAAATTAGGCAATCAACCTTGAGCCAATACCGGCGCGGGCTGGCGGGTTGTCAAGAGGGGGATTATCCACGCTCTCTGTGGATAGTTCCTATCCGTCGTGCGGACTACCCCATCGGTATTAACAGAGGTGCTTACTTCGGTCCTTACTTCGGCTGGGCAACCGTTCGCAGATAGGGCTTGAGCGTCTTGAAGCCCTGTGGATATTTTTTCTTCGCGTCGTCATCCGACACCGAAGTGGGGATGATCACGTCGTCGCCCGGCTTCCAGTTGACTGGCGTGGCGACGGTGTGTTTCGCGTTCAGTTGCAGCGAGTCGAGCAGGCGCAGCACCTCGTCGAAATTGCGTCCCGCGCTCATCGGGTAGACCAGCATGGCCTTGACCTTCTTGTCAGGGCCGATCATGAACACCGCGCGGATCGTGGCGTTGTCCGCTGCCGTGCGTGGGCCGCCGCTCGCCTCGGGGTGGATCATGTCGTAGAGCTTGGCCACCTTGAGGTCGTGATCGCCGATCATCGGGTAGTTGACCGTGGCGCCCTGCGTTTCCTCGATGTCCTTGACCCAGCGCGAATGGTCGCCAACCGGATCGATCGACAGGCCGATGATCTTCGTATTGCGTTTGTCGAACTCGGGCTTCAGTTTGGCCATGTAGCCGAGCTCGGTGGTGCAGACCGGCGTGAAATCCTTGGGGTGCGAGAACAGGATGGCCCAGCTGTCGCCGATCCACTCATGAAAATGAATCTTCCCTTCAGTGGTGTCGGCGGTGAAGTCCGGTGCTTCCTCGCCAAGTCGGATTGCCATGGTCGTGCTCCTTTATTGGTGGGTTGGGTGGGGGCGTGACGCAGCCGTCTATGCGGCGAAAATCCAGTATAGGAACTGGTTTGCCTGCCGGACGGACAAATGGCCTTCATCCATGTGGCGGATGGCCGGCCTGGCCAGGGCCGTGCCGGTATCGCCGGAATCACTCCTGTCGTGCTACTCGGGCCGTTCCAGATCCTCGATGACCGCGCGCAGGAACCGGGCCGCCTCGCCGCCCGTGACCACGCGGTGATCGAATGTCAGCGACAGAGGCATGACCCGGTGCACGGCAGGCACGCCGCCGGATGCCACCACTTCGTCGCGCACGCGCCCCGCCCCGAGGATGGCAACCGTTGGCGGCACCACGATGGGCGCCGCGTAGCGGCCCGCGATCATGCCGAAGTTCGACAGGGTGATGGTATTGCCGCGCATCTCCTCCGGCGCGATGGTGCGCGCGACCACGTCGGCGCGCATTCGGTCCAGCCCGGCACGCAGGTCGGCGGCATCGCGTTTGCCGACGTTGCGCAGCACCGGCACGAACAACCCCTCCGGCAGGTCCGCCGCAATGCCCACGTCGATCCGTTCGAGCAGGTGGCGTCTGCCGGTCCTGCCTTCGTACCACGCGTTGAGCGCCGGTTCCGCGCGCACGCCGGCCACCAGCGCGCGCACCAGGCGGATCGTGATGTCCTGACCGGTCACCGATGCGCCGGTCGCCTGCCACGCGTGCAGGTCCGCATCGTCCATGACCGTGGCCGCGGCCACTTCGCTCTGCGCGCGCGCCATGTTCTGCGCCATTGCGCGGCGCACACCGCGCAGCACGTCCGGCGCGCCGACGTCCGCCAGGGTGGTGGCCACGCGCTGCACATCGGTGGCCGTGATCACGCCATCATGGCCGGATGGGGTGACCATCGACAGGTCGACCGACAGCTTGCGCGCCAGCGCGCGCACGGCCGGCGTGGCCTTGATGCCGTGTCCGCCGGGAATGCCGGCGGCGCCTACGCGCGTGACGCCTTCATTGACCACATGCGTGCCGACCTTGACGGCGCCTACCACCGTGCCGGCATCGTCGGGTGCCCCCGCGCCCTCGAAGCCGACCAGCGGCGCGCCAAGGTGGACGATGTCGCCCGGTTGCGCAAAGAGTTTCGCAACCTGTCCGGCGAACGGGGAGGGGATCTCGACGATGGCCTTGGCTGTTTCCACCGACAACAGCGGCTGGTCGGCTGCGATGGTGTCCCCGGGCTTCACATGCCAGTTGACGATTTCCGCTTCCTGCAGGCCTTCGCCCAGGTCGGGCAGCTTGAAGATCCGCATCGCTATCTCTCCTTGGCTAGGCTGCTTCCAGCGCGCGTCGCGCCGCGTCGACAATCCGCGCCACCGACGGCATGTAGCTGTGTTCGAGTCGCGCCAGCGGCACCACCGTGTCAGGCGCCGTCACGCGCTGCACCGGGGCGCTCAGCGAATAGAGTCCCGCGTCGGCCAGGTTGGCGGCGATCTCCGCGCCCAGGCCGGCGGTGCGCGGTGCTTCATGCACGATCACGCATCGGCCGCTCTGCGCAACCGATTCCAGGATGGTCTCCATATCCAGCGGCTTGAGCGTGGCCACGTCGATCACTGCCGCGGAAACGCCTTCGTCGGCCAGCACATCGGCCGCGGCCAGCGTTTCCCGCAACATCGCGCCCCAGCTCACCAGCGTGAGGTCTGTGCCCTCGCGCAGCGTGAAGCAGGCGTCGAGGGGCAGCGCCTGGCCGTCGTCGGCGACCTCCTGCCGGAACAGCCGGTACAGGCGGGTGGGCTCCAGGAAGATCACCGGGTCTGGGTCGCGAATCGCCGCGAGCAGCAGCCCGTAGGCGCGCGCCGGCGATGAAGGCATGACCACGCGGATGCCAGGCATCTGCGCGAACAGGGCCTCCGGGCTTTCGGAATGGTGTTCGGGCGCGTGAATGCCCGCGCCGCTCGGCGCGCGCACGACCATCGGGCACGTGATCCGGCCGCGTGTGCGGTGCCGCATATGACCCGCGTGATTCAGGATGTTGTCGATCGCCGGATAGATGAAGCCGGCGAACTGGATCTCCGCGACAGGCTTGAGTCCCATCGCCGCCATGCCGATGGCCGCGCCGACGATGGCGCCCTCGGCCAGCGGCGTGTCGATGACGCGGGCCTCGCCGAAGCGCGACTGCAGCCCCACGGTCGAGCGGAATACGCCGCCGTTCACGCCGATGTCCTCGCCCAGCAGCACCACGTCGGGATCGTTGGCCAGGGCATGGGCCAGGGCCAGGTTGACGGCTTCCACCATATGCAGTTCAGCCATGATGGGCTCCCGAGGTGTCGGTCTTGCCAGAGGCGTCGTATTGCCGCGCGGTGTCGAGTTGTTCGGCCATGGCGTCTGGCAGCGTTTCATACAGGCAATCGAACATCGCCGATGCATCGGGATGCGGCAGCGCAAGGTAGGCCTGCACGGCCGCGCCAACGGCCTGCTGGCATTCCTTGATCAGCGCCTCTTCCTGCGCGGCGTCCCAGGCGCCGAGGCGGGCCAGGTAGTCTCGCAGCCGGATAATGGGCTCGCAGCGCCAGGCTTCCTTGACCGATGCATCGTCCCTGTAGCGCGAAGCATCATCGGCTGTCGTATGGTCGCCCAGGCGGTAGCTCACCGCCTCGATCAATGTCGGCCCGCCGCCGTGGCGCGCATGTTCGATGGCCGCGCCAACGCGCTGCCGCACGGCAATCACGTCGTTGCCGTCGATCTGTTCGCCAGGAATGCCCGCCGCGATCGCCTTCTGGGCCAGCGTCGCCGCCGCCGTCTGCTTGGCGCGCGGCATCGAGATGGCCCACTGGTTGTTGTTGATAACGATGACCAGCGGAACGTGCCACGCGCCGGCCATGTTCATCCCTTCGTAGAAGTCACCCTTCGAGGTGCCGCCGTCGCCGAGGATGCACACGGCCACGTTCGGCGCCTGGCGCAGCTTGAACGTGTAGGCCACGCCGGCCGCATGGCCAACCTGGGTGCCGATCGGCACGCAGTTGCCGAAGTCATATGGCACTGCGGCAAACGCGCTGCCGCGCTCGTCGCCACCCCAGTACAGCAGGCTCTCCGTCATCGTGACGCCCCGCACAAACTGCGCGGCATGATCGCGGTACGACGGCACCAGCACGTCGTCGCGGCGCATCGCCGTGGCCACGCCGACGCCGATCGCTTCCTGGCCCAGCGCGGACGCGAACGTGCCGATCTGGCCGGTGCGCTGCATCGCGATGGCCTTGAGATCGAACTGCCGGGTCAGCACCATGGCGCGATAGAGCGGCAGCAGGGTGGCCGGATCGCGGGCAAAGTCGGGAAGGTCGGGCTCGGGCGAGCCGTCGGGGGAGAGGTAGCGGGTAAAGCCGATTTCAAAACGCGCAACAGTGCCCATGTGGTTGTCCCCTTGAGGTTGCTCCCTTGTGGTTCGCGGTGTCCTGTGCGGCGCAGCATCTTGTGAACGCTGCTGCCTTTGAGTGTAGGGCACGGAATCGCGCTGCGGGCGTGCGGTGGCGCACCGCCGTCACATTGTCGGCGCGGGCGGGTGGGGCAGTTTCATCGGGGGACGCGAAGCCGGGTCGCTAGCGGCGCCGATGCGCGGCCTGTGGCGGCACACCGCCACGTGGTGGATAGAGTTTCTGGAACTGGGTGGACGTAATCCCCATGCCGCCCTTGTCGTCGATGATCGTCATCTCGTGCCACGCGACGGGCGAGCCCTGAAGACCGGCGAATTCCCTCAGCTGCCAGATCCGGCCCGTCTGCGTGTCGAGCAGGAACGGGCCGGTGCGAGTCTGGCCGCTGGCGACGATCTGGAACCGGCCGGGCGCTGCGGCCTCCGCTGGCTGGCCTTCCGGGATGGGCGGCTGGGTGATGGCCCCGGCCCCGGCGTTGGATGCGGCGACGGATGCGGCATTGGATGCGGCGGAAGCCGGACTGCCGCTGGACGTGGCGGGTGCCCCTGCCTTGGGCTTGTCGCTGCCTCCGCATCCCGTCAAGACCACGAAGGCTGTCGCCATCGACAGAGACAGCATGGAACGTATCGCATCTTGCATACGGGCCTCCCGCGCGCCTGGTGTTGTTCCAGTCATTCCAGAAAGTTTAGGCGCGAGGCCGCGGGCGCGCCAACGCGATATAAGGAATCCGCATAATCGCGCGCGATTTGATTCGTTGTCCGGCTGGTGCGGCTTCCCTACAGTGCAAGACTTGTGCTTCCCCCAGAGCAAAGACCTGCCATGACGATTGCCACTGCCGACGCCACCGTCGATACCTCCGCCAACCTCGCCACCGAGTCTTCCGCCAGATCCCTTCAGGATTTCGAAATCCGCCCGCTGGGCGCCGCACTGGGTGCGGAAGTCATCGGGGTCGATCTGGCGCGGCCGCTGTCGCATGGTGATTTCCAGCGCATCCATCAGGCGCATCTCGATCATCACGTGCTGGTGTTCCGCGACCAGCGCATCACGCCGGCACAACAGATCGCTTTCAGCCGCCGCTTCGGGCCGCTGCAGATTCACGTGCTGAACCAGTTCCAGTTGCCGGGCCACCCCGAAGTGCTGATCGTCTCGAACGTGATCGAGAACGGCAAGCCGATCGGGCTGGGTGATGCCGGCCACTTCTGGCATTCGGATCTCTCCTACAAGGAGACACCGAGTCTTGGTTCCCTGTTGCACGCAAGGGAGTTGCCCGCCGAAGGCGGCGACACGCTTTTCGCCAATATGCACACCGCATGGGAGAGCCTGCCGGAAGCGCTGCAGCGCAAGGTGGCCGATCTCGCCGCCGAGCATACGTATCTGGCGCGGTACGCGGAGTTGCAGGCGCGCAGCCCGTGGCGTCCGAACCTGACGCCGGAGCAGATCGCGCAGGTCAAGCCCGTGGTGCATCCGGTGGTTCGCACGCATCCGGAGACCGGGCGCCGCGCGCTGTTCGTCAGCGAGCATTTCACCACGCGCATCGTCGGCCTGCCTGATGACGAAAGCCGCGCGATCCTCGATGAATTGTTCGCACACAGCGTGAAGCCCGAGCACGTGTACCGCCATCAGTGGCGCGAGCACGACCTCGTGTTCTGGGACAACCGGTCGCTGCTGCATCTGGCCGCCGGCACACCCGATCACCAGCGGCGCGTGATGTATCGCACCACGATCGAAGGCGATCAGCCGTTCTGATCCGGTTCCCGTTTTTTCACTCCGGCCCCATTTTTCAGGAGTCCATTGCATGTCGTTGTTTTCGTCCGCCTTTACGTCTGCTTCCACCCTGACCCGTCGCGCCGCCGTTGCCATGCTGACGGCGGGCCTTGCCTTGACTGGCAATGCGCACGCCGAAGGCCGCCTGCGCATTGCCGAGCAGTTCGGCGTGGTCTATCTGCTGCTCAACGTCGCACGCGACCAGCAACTGATCGAGAAACACGGCAAGCAGCAGGGCATCGACGTCAAGGTCGAATGGACGCAGCTTTCCGGTGGCGCGGCGGTCAACGATGCCTTGCTCTCCGGCGCGATCGACATCGCAGGGGCTGGTGTTGGCCCGCTGCTGACGCTGTGGGACCGCACCCAGGGCAAGCAGAACGTGAAGGGCGTGGCGTCGCTTGGCAACTTCCCGTATTACCTGGTCAGCAACAATCCCAAGATCAAGACGATTGCGGATTTCACCGAGAAAGACCGCATCGCGTTGCCGGCGGTGACCGTCTCGGTGCAGTCGCGCGTGCTGCAATATGCCGCTGCCAAGCAGTGGGGTGACAAGGAATTCAACCGGCTCGACAAATGGACCGTGGCGGTGCCGCATCCCGATGCTGCCGCGGCGATCATTGCAGGCGGCACCGAGATCACTGGGCACTTCGGCAACCCGCCGTTCCAGGAACAGGAACTGGCGGGGAATCCGAACGCGCGCATCGTGCTCAATTCCTACGATGTGCTCGGCGGGCCCAGTTCCGCCACGGTGCTCTACGCGACCGAGAAATTCCGCAGCGAGAACCCGAAAACCTATCGCGCGTTCGTCGATGCGCTGGCCGAAGCCGCCCAGTTCGCAACGAAGAACCCGGAAGCTGCCGCCGATCTGTATATCCGCGTGAACAAGGCGAAGATCGACCGCGCGCTGCTGGTGAAGATCCTGAAGAACCCGCAGGTGCAGTTCAAGGTGACGCCGCAGAACACGTTCGCGCTGGCGGACTTCATGTATCGCGTGGGTGCGATCAAGCATCAGCCGAAGTCGTGGCAGGACTATTTCTTCCAGGACCCGGCAACCGCCGAAGGGAGTTGACATGGCCGAAGGCAATAGCGCGCACCTGCGTGTGGTCGCCAGTCACGAACCGCTGCTGCAGGTGGATGGCGTATCGCTGGAGTACCGCACCGCGCAGCGCGTGGTGCGCGCCACGCATCGCGTGAGCTTCGACGTCCACGCCACCGACCGGTTCGTGCTGCTGGGGCCTTCGGGCTGCGGCAAGTCGACGTTGCTCAAGGCGGTTGCGGGCTTCGTGCCGCCGGCCGAAGGCGAGATCCGGCTCGATGGGCAACGGGTGCAAAAGCCGGGGCCGGACCGCATCGTCGTGTTCCAGGAATTCGATCAGTTGCCGCCGTGGAAAACGGTGCGACAGAACGTGATGTTCCCGCTGCGGCAGGCGCGTGGCATGTCAAAGGCCGAGGCCAACGACGTGGCGTTGCATTTCCTGGACAAGGTGGGGCTCGCGGCCTTTGCCGATGCCTATCCACACACGCTGTCGGGCGGCATGAAGCAGCGGGTGGCGATTGCTCGTGCGCTGGCCATGCGGCCGAAAGTGCTGCTGATGGACGAGCCGTTCGCCGCGCTCGACGCGTTGACGCGCCGCCGGATGCAGGAGGAATTGCTCGCGCTGTGGGACGACGCGGCCTTCACGCTGCTGTTCGTGACTCACTCGATCGAGGAAGCACTGGTGGTTGGCAGCCGCATTCTGCTGCTGTCGCCGCATCCGGGGCGGGTGCGCGCGGAACTCAACAGTCATCAGTTCACGCTGGCCAGCCAGGGCAGCGCGGAATTCCAGACGGCCGCGCACCGCATCCACCGGATGCTGTTCGACGAACCCGCCAGCGTGGAGGATGCGTCGAGCCGCATCGTTCACGCCTGAATCCCCAGGTATCCCCAAATTCCCGCCCTTCGATTCGAGATGCAAGCGATGAGTACCGCCAATCCCCCGGTTCGCCCCGAGTACGAGCACGTGCTGGCTCCCTTCACGGCCGCGCCGTTGTCGCTGCCGCTGCCGTGGTACCGGCAACTGTGGCAGCAAGGCTGGTTGCGCAAGGCCTTGATCCTGGTGGTGCTGGCCACACTGTGGGAAATCATCGCCCGCATTCAGGACAACGATCTGCTGCTGCCGACGTTCCTGGCCACAGCACGGGCGTTCGGCGAGGGCATCGCCAGTGGCGAACTGCCGGGCAAGGCGGCGGTGTCGTTGACAGTGCTGCTGCAGGGCTATGCGGCCGGCATCGTACTGGCTTTCGCGCTTACGACGCTGGCTGCGTCGACGCGTATCGGGCGCGACCTGCTCGACACGCTGACGGCGATGTTCAATCCCCTGCCGGCCATCGCGCTGCTGCCGCTGGCGCTGCTGTGGTTCGGGCTTGGCAGCAAGAGCCTGATCTTCGTGCTGGTGCACTCGGTGCTGTGGCCGCTCGCGCTGAATACGTATGCCGGGTTTCGCGGCGTGCCGGAAACGCTGCGCATGGCGGGGCGTAACTATGGCCTGCGTGGGCTGCGCTTCGTGGTGCTGATCCTGGTGCCTGCGGCGTTGCCGGCCATCCTTTCCGGGCTGAAGATCGGCTGGGCTTTCGCGTGGCGCACGCTGATCGCGGCCGAGCTTGTCTTCGGCGCTTCATCGGGCAAGGGCGGCCTGGGCTGGTACATCTTCCAGAACCGCAACGAACTCTATACCGACCGCGTGTTCGCGGGGCTGGCCACGGTGATCCTGATCGGGCTGGCCGTGGAAGGGCTGGTATTCGCCACACTGGAGCGCGTCACCGTCCGGCGCTGGGGGCAGCAGCACTAGCAGGCCGCACTAGGAGGCCACAGTAGCAGCACTGGCAGGCAGGTCTTGCCGTTGTCATGCGAGCGGAGTAACGTACGCGCTCATGACTGCGATCCATCATGCTGCCGCCCAGGGCTTCTCTGCCCAGGCCGATACCTACGCCCGTGGGCGTCCCGAATATCCCACCGAGCTTTCCGGCTGGCTGCGCGACACGCTTGGCGTGGCGCCCGGCAAGACCGTTGTCGACCTCGGCGCGGGCACCGGCAAGTTCACGCGCCTGCTGGCGCAGACCGGCGCCACGGTGATTGCCGTGGAACCGGTCGATGCCATGCGCGCCCAACTGTCGTCGAAGCTGCCGGATGTGCAGGCGCTGGCGGGTAGCGCCGAGTCGATTCCGCTGCCCGACGGCAGCGTCGACGCGGTGGTCTGCGCCCAGGCGTTCCACTGGTTTGCCAACACTGCCGCCGTGCAGGAGATCCGCCGCGTGCTGAAGCCCGGTGGCAAGCTCGGACTGGTGTGGAATGTCCGCGACGAGTCGGTGGGCTGGGTCGCCAGGCTGACCGAGATCATGACGCCGTTCGAGGGCGATGCGCCGCGCTTCTACAAGGGGGACTGGAAGAAGGTCTTCCCGGCCGATGGCATGGGACCGCTCGGTCTGACACGCTTTGCGTACACCCACAGCGGCGCGCCGGAACAGGTGATCGTCGATCGCGTGATGTCGGTCAGCTTCATCGCGTCGCTGCCGCAGGACCAGCAGGACGCCGTGCGCGCCCGGTTGCGCGAGGTCATTGCCACCGACCCGGCGCTGCAGGGGCGCGACGTGGTGTCGTTCCCGTACAGCACCGAGGCGTACTGCTGCGAACGGCTCTGATCCGGTGGAAGTCAGATGAGTATCAGGTGGCCGGCGCCAGCCGGTCGCGATAGCGCGCGGCCAGGACCTGACTGAGCATCAGCGCCAGCACCGCCGCCAGCGCGGCGAACAGGTACACGGCCGGGTAGCCGGCGTGCTTCGTGATCAGGCCGGCTACGGGGCCGGTCAGCCCGAGCGAGAAATCGAAGAACAGCGCGTAGGCGCCTAGCGCGGAGCCGCGATTGGTGGCTGGCACGCGCTTGACGGCTTCGATGCCGAGCGACGGAAAGACCAGCGAGAAACCGAAGCCCACCACGGCCGCGCCAGCCAACGCCTGCCACGGCGCCTGGGCCAGCCACAGCATCGCCAGACCCGCTGCCTCCACCGCGAACGACACCAGCGCCACCGGATAACCGCCGAAGCGCGTGATGCTGTCGGCCATGATCAGCCGCGTCAGGACGAAGCAGGTGCCGAGCGCGGTCAGCGCCAGCGCGGCATGATCCCAGCCATGCCCCGCGTAGTAGAGCGTGATGAAGGCCGTGATCGCGCCAAAGCCGACCGAGCCAAGCCCGAGGCACAAGCCGAACGGTGACATCGCGCGGAATACGCTGCGGAAGGGCAGGCGCTCGCCCTTGAGGATTGGCACGGCGGACTGGCGGCGCGCCAGCAGCCACGCGGCGCCGGCGATGACCGACGTCACGATGCCGATCGCGGTCAGGCCACCGTGGCCGGCCAGCAGCACGCCCACGGGTGCGCCCACCGCCAGCGCGCCGTAGGTGGTGACGCCATTCCAGGAGAT
Source organism: Cupriavidus sp. UBA2010 (assembly GCF_002335265.1). NCBI lineage: Bacteria > Pseudomonadati > Pseudomonadota > Betaproteobacteria > Burkholderiales > Burkholderiaceae > Cupriavidus > Cupriavidus sp. UBA2010. Next base: position 107,617 of record NZ_DDCI01000023.1, on the reverse strand, counting down.
CACTTTTGCCGTATGGCGCGCGCCCACGCTGCCGATGCCCCAGGCGATGGTGCCGGTGGTCACCAGGCTCTCGCCCGCGCCCAGCATCAGGCGGCTCGACAGCAGCCAGCCCAGCGCGAGCCAGTCGTTGCCCGCGAACTGCGCGGCGCCCAGCAGCAGCAAGCCGCTGCCCGCGCATAGCAGCAGGCCCGTCAGCACCGAGCGCTTCGGCCCTTTCATGTCGCACAGGCTGCCGGCCCACGGGCGGCTCAGCAGTGTGGCCAGGTACTGGATGCTGACCGCCAGACCCGCCAGTACCGCGCTATAGCCAAGGTCGCCATGCACGAAGCCGGGCACCACGGCGATCGGCAGGCCGACGCTGAGATATGCGATGAAGTTGAAGACAACGATGCCAAGTATGCGGCGGGTCACATTGCCGGCGGCGAGATCGCCATGCGGCGGCGTGGCCTCGGGGGAAAGCGGGGTGGTCATTCGGTGCGGGGCGCGATTGGACGGGGATTCAGGCCGGGTCCGGGTCGTGTATCAGGTACGACAACATAGGGAAAACCCGGGAGCGGCAATCATACCGGGAATGGGCGCGGCCTGTGCGGCGCGTTGGCGTGCAGATTGACATTGATTTGACCGTTCTATACCGTGGACGCCCGTTCCATGCCACGCCTTCGACGCTTTCTCCATGCCCCGCAAAGCCGCCCAACTCTCCGAAGCTGACAAGCACGCCGCCGAAGGTGGTGCCGTCGCCGTGGATCGGGCGTTGTTCGTGCTGTCGGCTTTCCGGGAGGGCGACGGGACGTTGGGGCTGGCCGAACTCGCGCAACGCAGCGGCCTCTACAAGAGCACGCTGCTGAGGCTGCTGGCCTCGCTGGAGCATGCGCGGCTGATCCAGCGCCATGCCGATGGGCGCTACGGGCTCGGCCCCGAGATCGCGCGTCTCAATGCGGTCTACGCGGCGTCGTTCTCGCTCGAGCAGGTCGTGTTGCCGGCGTTGCGCGAACTGGTGCGCGCTACCCGCGAATCGGCTGCGTTCCATATCCAGCAGGGCGAGCACCGGCTCTGCCTTTATCGCGTGGACTCCCCGCAGCCGGTACGCGACCACATTCGTGCCGGCGATCTGCTGCCGCTCAATCGCGGCGCCGGCGGCCGTGTGCTGCGCGCTTTCGCCGGCGCGCGCGGAGAGATCTATCAGCGTATCCGTGACGAAGGCGTGATCGCGCTGGTGGGCGACCGCAGCCCCGACATCGCGGGCGTGTCGTCGCCGGTGTTCGGGCCCGGTGGGGAATTGAAGGGCGCCTTGACGCTGACCTGCCCGACGCCGCGTTTCTCCGAATCGTTCCGCGAACAGGTACTCGATGCCGCGCGAGGGCTGACGCAGGCGCTTGGCGGGACCTTCCCGGAGGTCGTCGAAGCCGCCGGACCCTCATCCTCGGCGGCAACTGCCCCGCAGGACGACTGAGCATCCCCCGGCTTGTCGGGGGTGCCGCTCGGTGACCCGCGCGGGATAAGATGCGTGCTTTCGTGCCGACGATTGCAACAGGGGGCCACCCGCCAAGGGTAAACCTCGACAAGCGGCAGCCGCCCCCGGTAGCTTTAGAGGATTCGACTCCCGTGCACCTGGCCCAGCAGACCGTCCTGGTCGTGATGATGGTGGTTTTCTCCAGCACGCTCGTCATGGCGGCGGGGCTGGTGCTCGCGCTGCGCGCCAATGAGGCTGGCCGCCTGTGGGCTGTCGGGCATGTGATCGCCTCAGGCGCGGGGCTGGTCGTCGCGGCCAGCGCAAGCGCCGGATCGGCGGAACTCGGCGCGCTCGGTGCCGGTGCCTATGTACTTGGCCGCCTGACGATCTACCGGGGCGTGCGCGTTTACTACGGCATGTCCGAACAAGCGGCGCTGCTGCACGGTGTCGGCTTCGTGGCGCTGGTGCTGCTGATGCTGCTGACCGGCCTGCCCGACGGCAGCATGCTCATGCATGCCCTCGCGTACGGCTTGCTGGCCCTGATCTCGTTTTCCACTGTCATCACCATGCTGCGTAGCGCGCGCGGCCGCAGGAGCATCGGCGGCCCGCTGGTGCTGGCTTCCCACCTGGTGCTGCTGATCTCGCAGGTGGCGGCGCTGAGCTACGGGGCGACATTCAAGGGTTTCGAGGTCACGCCTTTCTTCCTGCAGCCCGAAGGCTCGGTCTGGCCGCTGGCGCCGCTGGTCGCCGTGTTGCTGGGCCTGTTCGGTTTCTGCCTGATGTCGATGGAGCAGATCATCGCGCGCAACGAGAGCGGCGCGCGTACCGATGCGCTGACCGGGCTGCTCAATCGCGGCGCGCTCGACATGATGGCCGTCAGCATGATCGCGCGCTGGCAGCGCGACGGCGAGGCGCTGTCGTGCCTCGTGATCGACGTCGACTATTTCAAGCTGGTCAACGACACGCACGGCCACCATGCCGGTGACAACGTGCTGCGTGAAATCGCGACGGCGCTCGACAATTCGCGGCGTGCGTCCGATATTGCCGCGCGCTATGGTGGCGAGGAGTTTTGCATCCTCTGTCCGCATACGGACGAGCACCAGGCCACTGCGCTGGCCAATCGTATTCTGCGGAAGGTGAGGGCGATCGAACTGCCCGGCGCGGGCGGTCATGCCAGCGTCAGCATCGGCGTGGCCGAGCTGCGCGGCGGGCCCTCAAGCCGTGAGGGCCTGTGGCGCAGCCTGTTCGCCACGGCAGACCGCGCGCTCTATCAGGCCAAGCAGCGCGGCCGCGACCAGTTCATGCTGGCGTCCAGCATGATCGAAGAGACACCGGTCGGCGACGCGCTGCAATCGGTGACCGAGCCGCAGATGATTGTTTGACGGTGGATACCCGGGCGGGCCCGGTGGACCTGGGCCGCCCTTATGCCGTCCTTAAGGCCGTCCTTATACCGCCCCGCCATCCACCGGCACATCCCGTTGCGGCTGCCCGTCATACGTCCAGATGAACTGGCGCGGAATCGGCCCCTTGTTGCGGCCGCCCTGCTGGGTTTGCTCCCACGCATGAGACAGGATGCCCACGGAGCGCGACAGGCAGAACAGCCCGCGTGCCAGCGGTGCCGGAAAGCCCAGTTCCGCGTAGATGACAGCGGTCGCGCCGTCGATGTTCATCGGGATCGGCTTGTCGCGTCCCGCGCCGAGCGCTTTTTCCACCGCGCGGGCAATCGCTGCGTAACGGCCGGACACCACGCCATCGTCGGCAGCCTGATCCACCAGCGTCAGCAGGCGCGGCGCGCGCGGGTCGAGCGGATGGAAACGATGGCCGAAGCCCGAGACGAACTTGCCGTGCAGGTCGCGATAGTGGGCCAGGCCGGCGGCCACGGCATCGTCAAACGGCGTGCCGGCGTCGAAGCGGCGCGCGATGTCCTGATAGAGTTCCACCGCTTGCTCGCCGGCGCCGCCGTGCACGTCGCCCAGCACGTTGACCGCCGAGGCCATCGCATTGTTCAGCCCCACGCCGCAGGTGGCGGCCATGCGGGCGATGGCGATGCTGGGTGCCTGCGGGCCGTGGTCGACGGCGGCCATCAGCGCCGCGTCGAGCAGTTCGCCCTCGCGCTTGCCCGGCAGCTCGCCGCGCAGCATCAGCCAGATCATCTGCGCGAACGACACATTGCCGATCAACTGCTCGATCGGGTAGCCGCGATAGCGGATCTCGCCCGGCTTCATGTCGATGATTTCGGTACGCCACCAGTCCTGCGAAGCCTGCTGGCCAGCGTCGATCGTTTCGTTCGTGGCGCTCATAGCGCGCGCTCCTGTTTGAGGGTGTCGATGGCGGCGGCGTCATAGCCGAGTTCGCCGAGGATGTCGTCGGTATGCTCGCCGAGCTGCGGCGGGGGCGTGTCCACGGACGGTGCCTGCCCGTTGACCTTGAAACCGGTGCGCAGCAGGCGGATGTCGCGACCCACGCCCGGCACGTTCTCGAACGCGCCGATCATGCCGCGGTCGCGCACCTGCGGAAGTGCGAGCGTGTCCGGCACCTTCAGCACCGGCCCGGCCGGCACGCCAGCCTCATTGAGCAGTTGCCACCAGTCGGTGGCGGACTTCTTCGCCAGTTCCGCTTCCAGTTCGGCGGTCAGCGCCGCGCGGTTCGCCAGGCGCGACTGGCGCTCCGCAAAGCGTGGGTCGGTCGCCAGCTCGGGGCGGCCCACCACGCGGCACACCGCTTCGAACTGCTCCTGCTTGTTGGCGGCGATATTGAGCGGGCCGTCGCCGGTGCGGAACGTACCGGACGGGCTCGCCGTCATGTTCTCGTTGCCCATCGGGGCGGGGTCCTTGCCCGCCACCAGATGGTTGGAAACAACCCAGCCCATCGTGACCAGCGTGGCTTCCAGCATCGATACGTCGAGGAAGTAGCCTTCCGTGCGTTCGGTATCGGCCAGCGAGGCGGCGATGGAAAAGGCCGCGGTCATGCCGCCGATCGTGTCGGAGACGGGATAACCGACGCGATACGGCGCGGTCTGCGGGTCGCCGGTGATGCTCATCACGCCTGCCATGCCCTGGATGATCTGGTCATAGGCCGGCAGGTCGGAGAGCGGCCCATCCTGGCCGAATCCGGAAATCGCGCAGTAGATCAGGCGCGGGTTCACCAGCTTGAGTTCGTCGTAGCCCAGGCCCAGGCGCGTCATCACGCCGGGGCGGAAGTTCTCGACAACGACGTCGGCGCTCTGCACGAGCTTGCGGAAGACTTCCTTGCCGCGCGCGTGCTTGAGGTTGATCGTGATCGAGCGCTTGCCGGGGTTCTGCGCCAGGAACGAGACGCCCATCAGCTTGCGGTTCAGCTCGGCATCGGCGCCAAGCTGACGTGCGAGGTCGCCCGTGCCGGGCGTTTCCACCTTGATCACCTCGGCCCCCATGTGGGCGAGCTGGTGGCAGCAGAAGGGCCCGGCCAGCACGTTGGTGAGGTCGAGCACGCGGATATTGCGAAGCGGCTTTTGCATGAGGGGCATGTGGGACATATGGGTCCGGCCAGGAATGTTGTTGGTCTTATTCAACGCGAGCGCCGGAGTCGCGCACGATCGTGCCCCAGCGCGTGTGCTCGCTCTTGATGAACGTGGCGAGGTCGGCCGCGGAGCCGCCGCGCGGTTCGCTGCCTTCGTCTCGCAGTCTGGCGATCGTATCCGCATCCTTGAGCGCCTTGTTCACTTCCGCGTTCAGGCGGGCGATCACGTCGGCCGGTGTGCCGGCGGGCGCCACCAGTGCCTTCCAGTCCTCGGCCTGGAAACCCGCGTAGCCCTGCTCCGCGACGGTAGGCACATTCGGCAGCAGCGCCACGCGCTTGGCCGACGTCACGCCCAGCGCGCGCAGCTTGCCTGCCTTGAGCATCGGCATGGCGATCGGCGGCGTGGCGAAGTAGAAGTCGGTCTGGCCACCCATCAGGTCGGTCAGCGCGGGCGATGCGCCCTTGTATGGCACATGCAGCGCCTTGAAGCCGGCACGGCGCTGGAACATCTCGCCGGTCAGGTGGCCCACGGTGCCGGTGCCCGCCGACGCCATCGACAGTTGCTTGGTCTTGGCCGCGGCCACGAGGTCAGCCAGCGTCTTGTACGGCGAGTCCTGTCGCACGATCAGCACCACGGGCTGCGCGGCCACCAGGGCCACGGGCGTGAAATCCGTGACCGCGTTGTACGGCATCTTCGGGTAGAGCGTCGGGTTGATGGCGAGGTTGGCGGTCTGGCCCATGCCGATCGTGTAGCCATCGGGCCGTGCCTTGGCCACGGCGTCGAGGCCGATGTTGCCGCCGGCGCCGGCGCGGTTTTCCACCACCACCGTCCAGTGCGTGGCGGTGCCAATCTTGTTGAAGACCAGACGCGATAGCACGTCGGTGCCGCCTGCCGGCGGGAACGGCACGACCAGACGGATCGGCTGAGCCGGATAGGCATCGGCGGCAAATGCGGACGCACCCGGCAGGGCGGCGATGGCCGCCACGGCGATCAGGCCGTGCACGAGGGTGCGGCGTCGCGAGGAGGCCGGGCGGGTCGGACGGGTCGGGTGGGTCTTGGTCATGCTGGGGTCTCCGATTTTTGATGTTCTATAGAACAGAACATCGATCTTAACAAAGGAATGAAACGGAGGATAGGAGGGGGGCGACGGACTGTCAAGTCATGGTGGATGACAGGTGGCGGCGGGATGTCAGGCTGCGGCACGCGGGTGTGATCCTGACCTGGATGGGAATTTGAACAGCTTGCCTTCTCCCCAGCCCGCTCTGGCGCTGCGGGAGAGGGGAGAAAACAGACGGTGTTTTGATGGGCGTGGGTGCGCTCCCCTCACCCGCGATGGCGCGAGAGGGGTTGGGGGAGAGCGAAAAGACGGGAGGGCGGCGTCAGGCCGCCGCGAGTGCGGTCAATGCGAAGCCAGCGCCTACAGCGTGTCGGGCGCCAGTTAGTGCGGATTTTGCCGCCGAAGCATCGCGCCCCAGCCGCAGCAGGCCGCCAAGTTGATGCGGAGCCTTGAGCAGGCCGAAGAGGATTGCGCCGATGTCGGTGCTGCCATCGGCCGCCATGCCGGCCACGGCCAGCGGGGGCACGGGACGGTCGGCAGGGTCGATCACCACGCGCAGCGCGGCGAACGGAATTTGGTGGGTCTGGGCGGCCAGCGCGGCGATGTGGGATTCCATGTCCACGGCCAGGGCGCCGTGGGATTCGTGCAGTGCGGTCTTGTCGATCACCGTGGTGACCGGGGTATCGGAGCCAGCCAGCAGGCCACACACGGCCTGAGGCAGGGCGCGGCGAAGCGCCGCTGTCCAGTACGGGTCGGTCGAGTAAGACGCGTCGCCCACCCGCACGGCCGTGGCGACGATCACGGTGCCCGGCGGCAGCGTGGGATCGAGCCCGCCGGCCACGCCGAAGCTGATCACGCCGTCGCAGCCTTGCACCAGCCTGGCGTCAAGCACACGCGCCAGTGCCGCATCGCGATGCCCATAGAGCGTTTCCACGCCCGGTCCCGACGCGATGCGCGCCTCGAAATCCATCCCGCTGACTGCCAGTACCGCCACGACTTCAGAGCCCCCAGGTGATGGCGCGATTGCCATCGCGCAGCAGGTTGCGGAAGCGCGCCAGTGCCCAGAGCGGGAAGAAGCGCGAATAGCCGTGGTAGCGCAGATAGAACACGCGAGGGAAACCCACCGCCGTGAAGTACGGCTCGTCCCAGAAACCATGGCTGGCCTGCGTGCGCAGCAGGTACTCGACGCCGCGCACCAGGGCGGGGTGGTCGCCCGCGCCGGCGGCCATCAGGCCGAGCATGGCCCAGGCCGTTTGCGATGCCGTGCTCGGGGCCTTTTCATAGCCACGATACTCGAGCTTGTAGCTGTCGCCCGACTCGCCCCAGCCGCCATCCTCGTTCTGGATCGACAGCAGCCATTGGGCCGCGCGCTTCATCTCGGGCGCGTCCGTGCCGATGCCGGCGGCGTTCAGCCCGCACAGCGCGCTCCACGTGCCATAGATATAGTTGGTGCCCCAGCGGCCAAACCAGCTTCCGTCGGCCTCTTGTTCGTCGAGCAGGTAGCGCAGCGCGCGCGCGGCCGGCTCGCTGTTGGCCGGCATCTGGCCGAGCTGGCACAGCATCGCCAGACAACGCGCGGATACGTCGGCCGTGGGCGGATCGAGCAGTGCGCCGTGATCGGCGAACGGGATGTTGTTCAGGTAGAGGTGCGTGTTCTCGGGTTCGAACGCGCCCCAGCCACCGTTGCTGCTTTGCATGCCGACGATCCACTCGCAGGCGCGGGATACGGCTTCGTCATAACGGTTGGAGCGGTCGCCCTTGTCCACGCGGTCCATCGCGGCAGCCACCACGGCGGTGTCGTCCACGTCGGGGTAGTGAGGATTGGCGTACTGGAAGGCCCAGCCTCCCGGGCGGACGTTGGGACGGCGCACCGTCCAGTCGCCGCGCAGTTCCAGTTCCTGCAGCGGCACAAGCCAGTCGAGCCCGCGTGCGGCCGCCGCGATCGTGCGCGGCTCGCCGACTTCCAGCAAGGCATGGGCGGCCAGCGACGTATCCCAGACCGGCGACAGGCATGGCTGGCAATAAGCCTCGTCATCCTTGACCACGAGCAGCTTGTCGATCGAGCGGCGCGCGATGGCCCGGTTCGGGTCGTTCTCGGGCACGCCGAGCACGTCGAACATCAGCACCGAGTTGACCATCGCCGGGAAGATCGCGCCGAGGCCGTCTTCGCCGTTCAGACGTTCGACCGTGAATTCACGCGCGCGCTCGATGGCCCGCTGGCGCAGGCCACGCGGGAACAGCGGCTCGGCCATGCGCACCACGGCGTCGAGCGTGCGGAACACGCCGACCCATAGCGGGCTCTGGTGCGGCGCGCGGCGCGGCAGGCGGGTGGCCTGGCACGGGCGCACGAACAATTCGTCGATGCCGATCTTGCGCGGATTGCGCGCCTGCGGACGCAGGCTGTTGAGCACCAGCAGCGGCACGATGACCGTGCGGGCCCAGTACGACACCTTCGACAGATGGAACGGAAACCACTCGGGCAGCAGCATGATTTCCACCGGCATCATCGGCACCGCCTGCCACGGCATCACGCCGTACAGCGCGAGCAGCGTGCGCGTGAAGACGTTGCTGGCCTCGGCGCCGCCCATCGCGTGGATCGCGGCGCGCGCGCGGCGCATGTGCTCGGCTTCCGGGTTGTCGCCGGCCATCTTCAGCGCGAAGTAGCCCTTCACGCTGGCACTGACGTCCGAGGCGCCGGCGTGGAACAGTGGCCAGCCGCCATCGGCGTTCTGGATGCGGCGCAGGTAGTTGGCGATCTTGCCTTCCAGTACCAGATCCGGCGTCTCGCCGAGGTAGTGGACCATCAGGATGTACTCGGCCGGAATCGTGGCGTCGGCTTCGAGTTCGTAGACCCAGTGGCCATCGGACTGCTGTTGCGCCAGCAGGGATTCGACGGCATGTGCGATGCCGGCATCGAGCGGATCGGGCAGGGCCGGCTGGGCAGGGCGACGGGCGCTGGTGGTCAGCGTTTCATCCTGGGGGCGGGTAATTGTTGCGGCCTGGTTCATCTAAATCGGGGGCACTTCTCTGTTCTGGGCACGCGGCAATGGCCGCGTGCCTTGGCTAAATACAAGGCGGGCAAATCATGCGATGGCATGTCGGAGCAGAATCCAGACCAGCTTTGCCTTGGGCACGCGCACGCGTGCGCGCGGCGGTTGCCAGCCACGGGCCAGCAGGCGGGTCAGGATGCCGTGATAGACATCGGACATGATGCGCGGCGAACGCACCACGCGCGCCGGACAGCGCGCCATGATCGCGGCGGAGGCATCGTAGTGAGCCTGAGCATCGCGCGCGATGCCGTTGCAGACTTCGGCGATCGCGGGATGATGGATGACGTCGTATGGCTTGCCGACGGGAATGCCGGCGGCGGCCAGGGCCTCGGCCGGCAGGTAAAGACGGCCGATCTCGGCGTCCTCGTCGAGGTCGCGCAGGATGTTGGTCAGCTGCAGCGCGCGGCCAAGATGATGCGCCAGCGCGATGCCGGGTGCTTCGTCCAGGCCGAACACGCGCACGGCCAGGCGGCCGACGGCGCTGGCCACGCGGTCGCAGTAGGTGTCCAGCGTGGCGGCATCCGGCGCGACGATCGTGGCAACGACGTCCATGATCATGCCGTCGATGACGTCGGAGAAGTCCTGCTGCTGGAGATTGAACGCCTTGATCTGCTCGTCGAGCGGGCGCAGCGCCGCAGGCGCCTGGCCTGCATAGCAGGCGGCGATGTCGGCGCGCCACTGTTCCAGCGCGGCGAGCCGGTCGGCGTGCTGGGTGTCGCCATCGGCGATGTCGTCCACGGCGCGGCAAAACGCGTAGATCTCGAACATGGCCTGCCGCTGCGAAGCGGGCAGGATGCGCATGGCCGCGTGGAACGAGCTTCCGGATGACACGGCGGGTCCGGCGATCGGCCCGCCTGGCGTTGCGATTTCAGTACCGGCCACGGGTTTCCTCGGCACGCATTGTCAAATACCTTCCAGCGGGGCAGCCAGCGGGTGGCGCCCCGGGAACGGCAGAATTTGGGGGGATTCGAAGTCGGGCGATTATAGCAACTTCATCGCGCCGGGGGATTTGTGACGTTATCACCATAACGTGGGTATGGTACGCCGCGTGCCGGGGTGGTGGTGGTCTGGTCGATGACCCGTTCTACGTCTGGCACTTCGCGCAGCGCGCCCAGGAATCCCTTCCGGTCGAAATCCGTGGCCACGCAGCCCTGCACGGTCAACCAGCGGCCCCGCACCATGATCCAGAGCGAGCTTTGCTGCCAGGCGGGCATCGTGTGCCGCAGCGTATCGAGCCGCCGCCGCAGGGCCTCGGCAATTTCCTGGTCGTACTGGTAAGCGTTGGCCAGCCTGCAACGGCCTTCCATATAGCAGTGGTTACCTTCCTCGATGCGGTGGTGCGCCTCGCGTTTCCAATCCGCCTCGGTAATGCGCGGGCCCGCCGGTTCGGGGCAATTGGTGATCGCCTGCGAGATTCGCAGGAACGGGTCGTTGCCGAAGTTGCGTGTCGTCTGTCCAAGTGCCATTTGCGCCGCGCATATCGTCATGGCCATTAGTGCGGCCAAGTGAATTGCCACGCGCAAGAAACACCGCGATGACCGAACGTCATCAATGCAATACATTATCTGCCCTGTGGAAAGCCCAGAAAGCAGAAAGCCCCGCCGGAGCGGGGCTTCCCAGGCAAGATAAACTGCCCGGTGATCCAGTTAGATAGCCTGGATCTTCGTGGCCTGTTCGCCCTTCTGGCCCATAGCCTTCACGTAGCGAACCTTCTGACCTTCCTTCAGCGACTTGAAGCCATTGCCTTCAATCGCCGAGAAGTGTGCGAACAGGTCATTGCCGCCTGCGTCCGGCGTGATGAAGCCGAAGCCCTTGGCGTCGTTGAACCACTTAACGGTACCGGTTTCCATATGTCTATCCAACCTCGAATTTCAAATGGGCGTAATTGCCCGACCAAGCATGTCGCTCACAACGAACCGGAGCAAAACGCTTCAGGCCGGCGCACATGCGAGCAGCCATTTTGACGGTTTTTTTCTGGCTGTCAATCGGACCATGCCCCTAATGGTGTTTCGGCATACAAACAGCAGATATTAAATTCTTCTACATCCATTCCGGATTTGTCTGACATCAGGGTGCCTTCTACGATGTTATGTCAGGCATTGCGGGCGTGGCGGTACCGGCAGTCGGTACATATTCGTAAGGAGGAGTGTGAGATATCACACAGTTCCCCGCAGTTGCCATGCGGACAATCACGCCGCAATACCTCAAATGGGCCAGATGCCGGAATGAAAATCCTGAGAGGTATGGTTATCCCGTATGCCCGAGCCGAGAAACTTGTGGTTAAGGCGAGCGTAGTGGCGGCGGACATCTGCATTTTTACCACCCGGTGTAACATCTGCTTACCGATTCCCGTGTGGTCAAGGGCCACGCAGGTTGAGTCGTGCCAAATGTCGTACGCATGACATGGCTTGTCGGGCACAATTTTTGACAATCTGTTTCAAACGGATGGCCTAGGATCCACCTGCTCGCAAAATAGGAAAAATCCTATATAGAAGTGATGTGTAAGGCATAATGCAGGCTTGGGCATCGTCCGAAATGCGGGCCATGTATGCGAGCAGGGCCTGCGCGCCGCCATCGGCAACCGTCATAACAGCAGCGGACTTTAAGCCAGTGAAGCAATTACAACGATGGATTCGGGGACTTTTCGAGGAGAGGGACGGGCTGACAGGCCGCTCGCGTTCCGGTGCGTGGCGTGTAGTGATGGCCGTGATTGCCATTGTGGCAGCCGGTGTCGGGCTTGTGCTTGGCACACTGACGCCGTCGACCGCGGCGCTGGCGCAGTCGCTGGCGCCAGCGCGCGTCGCGCCGAGCGTGGCATTTCACTATGGCGCCCGCCCGCCCGTGGACATGCTGCAGGCCTTCGACGTGGCCGTCGTGGAGCCCGATAGCGGCTTCGATCCGCGTAGCGCCAAAACGCCGAACACCGCCTGGTTCGCATATGTCAGCGTCGGTGAAGTTCTGCCGAGCCGCGCGTACTTCAAGGACATCCCCAAGGCCTGGCTTTCCGGCAGCAATGACGCATGGAACGCCAGAGTCGTTGATCAGGCCGCCGACGGCTGGCCCGCCTTCTATGTCGACAAGGTAATCACGCCGCTGTGGGAACGCGGCTATCGCGGTTTCTTCCTCGACACGCTCGATTCTTACCATCTCGTGGCCAAGACCGACGCCGACCGCGCGCGTCAGGAAGCCGGCATGGTGCGTGTGCTCCAGGCAATCAAGGCGCGTTATCCAGACGCGAAGCTGCTGTTCAACCGTGGCTTCGAGATTCTGCCGCAGGTGCATTCGCTGGCCTACGGCGTGGTGTTTGAATCGCTGTTCCGCGGCTGGAACCAGGCGCAGGGCACGTACACCGAAGTCAGTCAGCAGGACCGTGACTGGTTGCTTAACCAGGCGCGCATTGTCCGCGAGCAGTACGGCCTGCCCGTGATCTCGATCGACTACTGTCCGCCCACCGACGCCCAATGCCGACGCGACACCGCGCGTCGCATCGGCGCGCTGGGCATCACTCCTTATGTCACCGATTCCGGCCTGCAGACCGTGGGCGTCGGGTCGTTCGAGGTCATGCCGCGCCGCGTGCTGGTGGTGCAGGAAAACGAGCTCGATGTTTCCATCGACGACAGCGTCGGCGTGCGTTTCCTGTCGATGCCGCTCAACTATCTGGGCTATCGCGTCGATTTCGCCGAAACGCGCGACACGTTGCCGGAGATCACTCCCGACCGCTATGCCGGCGTGGTGGTCTGGACCAACGGCAATATCCGCCAGAACCCGGGCCGCTTCTATGCCTGGGCGGAGAAACAGATTCGCCAGGGCATCCCCGTGGTCTTCATGAACGGGTTTGGCGCGCAGCCCGACGGGGCGCTCGCGCGGATGCTGGACCTGAAGGTGGCCAAGGGCCGCACCTCGGGTGACGTCCAGATCCTGTCGCAGGACAAGATGATGGGCTTCGAGCAGCAGGTGGCCCCGGACCGTACCGATGCGGTGCCGGTGCAGATACGCGATGGCGCGGCGAACACGCGCACGCTGCTGCGCTTGCGCTCGGGCACGCTGACGTATGACGCCGCAGCGATCACGGCCTGGGGCGGCTATGTGATGGGCCCCTACGCCGTGCGGCAGAACACGCCCAAGGGGCAGGACCGCTGGATCGTGCAGCCGATCGACTTCCTGCGCGAGGCATTGCGCCTGCCGTTGATGCCGGTGCCGGATTCCACCACCGAAAGCGGCCGCCGGCTGCTGACCATCCATATCGATGGCGACGGTTTTGCCTCGAAGGCGGAGATTCCCGGTGGCGGTTATTCGGGCGAGGTGCTGTTCCGTGAGATCTTCGACCGGTACCGCCTGCCGATGACGATGTCCGTGATTGAAGGCGAGGTCGGCAAGAGCGGCATGTATCCGAAGCTGGCACCAGAACTGGAGCCGATTGCCCGCAAGATCTTCGCGCAGCCGTATGTCGAGGTGGCCAGCCATACCTATTCGCATCCGTTCGAATGGGGCCGGACCGTGCCGGGACAGGAGAGCAATGCCAGGATCATCGAGGGCGATGACACCTATCACCTGGCAATTCCGGGCTACAAGATGGACCTGAACCGCGAAATCGGCGGCTCGATCGATTACATCAACAAGGTGCTGTCGCCGAACAAGCCAGTGAAGCTGGTGCTGTGGCCCGGCGATTGCCAGGCCCCGCCCGAGGCGCTCAAGCTGACCGAAGCCGCTGGCGTGCTGAACATGAATGGCGGCGACACGCTGATCACACGCAGCAATCCGACCTGGACTGCCATCGCCCCGCTGGGCATCCACAAGGCGGATCACACGTTCCAGGTGTTCGCGACCAACCAGAACGAGAACGTCTATACGAACCTGTGGCATGGGCCGTACTACGGCTTCGAGCGCGTGATCGAAACGTTCGAGATGACGGAGAAGCCGTACCGCTTCAAGGCGGTGAACATTTACTACCACAGTTACTCGGGCACCAAGGTGGCATCGCTGAAGGCGCTGCGCAAGGTTTATGACTACGTGCTGACGCAGAACTTGCTGCCGATGCATTCCACCGACTACGTGCTCAAGGTGATCGACTGGCAGGGGATGGCCGTGGCCCGCGAGTTGGGCGATGGCGCCGACGGCGCGCCGGCCAGCGGCGCATGGCGCGTGCGGGGCGATGGCAACCTGCGCAATCTGCGCTGGACGGGCGCGGGCGTGCCCGACGTGGCCACCGCGACCGGCGTGACGGGTTCGTCGCCGGCGCCAGGTGGCGGCGTCTACGTGCATCTGGATGGTGGCAATGCGCGCTTCCGTTTCGCACCCACGGCCACGCAGTCGGTGCCGGAGCTGCCCGAGGCCAACGGTCTCGTGCGCGACTGGCGCCGCGATGGCAATGTCACCCGATTTACCTTCGCCGGCTATTACAAGCCGTTCTTCCGGCTCGCCAACGCGGGCCAGTGCAGTGTTTCCATCGATGGCAAGCCAGTAACCGGTGTGCGCGATCGCAATACGCTGCGTTTCGATACTCCGGCGGTCAATGATCCGATCCATGTCCAGCAACAAGTCGAAGTCCGCTGCGGCGCCTGAGCGCGAGCGGCTGTTGCCGCCGGCGCTGGTTCTGACCTTTACCGCGATTGTGGGGGTCGGGCTGGCGCTGATGTTCCCGCGCGAGACCCTGCGTGAGCGCCTGCTTGGTCAGGGGAGGGCCGTCGATGGCCTGACCGTGGCCTATCTCGAGGCGTGGTCACGCGTGGCGCCCAACGATACGAACTTCATGAGCGTGCTGGCCGAACAGTACGCCCGCAGTGGTCGGCTGGATGATGCCGAGACGATGCTCGAACGCATGTTGGCGGTGAAGGGCCAGGACCTGACGGGCCAGATCCTGCGCACGCGCATCGAGATCGCGCAGCAGCGCGCCTATGCGGCCCAGCCGGATTCCCCCGAGCGCGCGGAGCGTCTGGCCATGATGAACGGCCTGCTCAAGGACGCCACCACGCCGGAGATGCTGCGCGCCTGGTCGGTGGCCGATCTGCAGACGCTGGCCACGCAGTCGCGCCAGGTCGGCAATGCGGCTGCCGCCGTGAAGCTATTCCGCGAACTCAGCGTGCGCGACCCGGCCAACGTGGATTTCTATAATCGCCAGCTTGCCGGCATCGCGCTGGCGGGCGGCAACTATCGCGATTCCGCCCGCGCGTTGTTCGAGGCGCAGGCCCGCGCGAAAAATCTCTACGAGCAGCGCACGCTGTTCCTGCAGGCCCTGCAGACACTGCAGGCCGGCAATCTGCTCGATGAAGCGCTGGCCGAAGCGGAGCGCCATGGTGGAAAGCTGCTCGATGACGCCGAGGTACTGCGCTATCTGACCAGACTGGCGCTGGCGGCGAACAAGCCGGATATCGCGGCGAAGTATGTGGAGCGCCTGCTCAAGCTGTCGGCCAACCGGCCGACGAAGGGCACGCAGTTCGCACAGGCTGAACGGCAGGGGAACCTCCGCCGGGTCTCCGATACCGAGCCGTGGCTCGCGCGCGGCGTTGTGTTCCTCGACGGTCCGCGCGGCCTCGCCTTGCGCGAGCAGGTGGGCGAATTCGGCCTGCGCCGTGCGGCTGCGGAAGCGATTCCGGCGTCTGGCGTGGTGACGAAACCGGCCACGCGCGACATCACGCAGGCTGAGGCCCAGGAGACGGCCAAGGCCGAAGTGGCCACGGCCGTCGCCAATGGCAAGACGTTCAATCCCGACGACTACGACCTGGCCTACCGCGTGTTCCTGGCCGCGGGCAAGCTCGATCAGGCCCAGCGCGTGGCGCAGACGGCCGTGGACAAGTTGCCCAACGACGCCGTCTGGCGCGAGCGTCTGGCGCAGGTGGCGGAATGGAATCGCCAGCCAATGGTCGCGCTGCAAAGCTGGCTCAAGTATGCGCAGGAGACCAACGACGAACGCGCGTGGAATAACGTGATGCGGCTGGCGCCGGGCCTCAACGACGACAGGGCCTATCTGGCGGCGTTGCGGCATCGTGCGGCGGGCGGCGATCTGAAGACGATCGACGAGGTCGTCGCGGCCTACGAACGGCTCGGCGAGCCGGAGGCCGGCATGGCATTCCTCGACGGGCTCGCCAACGGGCCGAACGGGCGTCAGGTGATGGAGCGCAATGCCGAACTGGCCGAGCGCGCCGGCAAGGACGACCGCGCGTTCGAGCTCTACGGCCAACTGGAGAAGCGCTTCGGCGCGCGCCCGCTCTACGCGCTCAAACGCGCCAACATACTCTTCGTGCGCGGCCGGCTGGATCAGGCGATGGACGCGATGCTGCCTGCGCGCGACAAGGCCACCACGCAGGACCTGCTCTATTGGCGCACGTACACCCAGCTTGCCCGCCTGACGCAGCGGGACGATCTGCTCAAGTACGGCTATCGCCAGATGATGATCTCGATGGCCAAGAGTCATGACGATCACTGCATGGCGATGCCGCCCGGCGCTGCCCGCAACGACTGCCTGGCCGAAGTTCGCGATACCGAGGACGATGATTTCGCGAACCTGATCGAGTACTACGATCGCTGGCCGATCGACGCCGGCCGCATTGCAGAGGCAGGCTGGCGCAAGAACGGCAAGCTCGATGAGCTTCAGTTGGCGATGTACTACTACACGCGCGCGCACGCTTATATCCGCATCGAGCAGATGCTTGCCAGCCTGACTCCCGAGCAGACGCGACAGGCCGAATCGTCGGCGGGTTTCCTGATGCGTCGCGCGAGTACTGGCGCGCGACCGGTAATCACGAACGCGCGCTTGCCGATCTGCGTCATGCCATCGGGCAGGCCGATGCCGATAGCGAAACCTACGGCGCACTGCTGTGGGCACTCGTCGACATGGGTACCGACACCGAGGTGCGCGCAGTGATGCTGCGGCTGAAGCCAGAGGCGGAGAATGATCCGAGCCTCTGGGGTGCCTACGCAGCCGGCGCGATGCGCTTCCAGGACGGCCGCACTGCCTTGCACTTCCTGCGCAAGATGCAGCATGGCAAGAGCGCCGATCCGCTCTGGCTCGGCGTGACCGCCGATGCCTGCGAGGCTATCGGCCAGACCGATCTGGCCTGGCGTATCCGCCGGCAGGCATGGGTCGAACTGCATCGTACGTGGGCCGTGGGTGGCGCGAAGTGGGCCGAGGAAAGCGCCGGCGACGAGTATGCCGATGAAGACGAAGAAGATGCGCAGGGCCGTCCGGCACGCTCGGATCTCCGTCGGCAGATGATCGCGCTCGGGCAGATATTTGCCTCTGCCGATGTGTCGCGTGGACTCGTCGTCGAGATGCTGCGGCGCGACCGCGAAAGCGTCGCCGCGCGGCAGGCTGCGCCCAGCGATCCAAAATCGCCCTCGCAGCTCGGTAACGTGCCGGGTTTGTCCCCGCTCGAGGTGACGCCGCCCCCGGCGCTGGTGGAACGCGAACGGCGCAGACAGGCGCAGCTTACGGCCGCCAGTCGCGAGGTGGCGCTGGCCTGGGCGATGTCGTCGGAGTCGAACGAACTCGCGCGAGCCTGGCTGGCCCGTCAGTACGCCGAGCGGCTGCAGAGGCCCGCGTATGCCGAGATCGCGATTGCGCTCGACGACAACGACATGGACAAGCTCGACCGGATCATGGAGCGCAAGGCCGGGAAGGTGCCTGTGCTGAGCCAGATCGAGGTCAATCGCCAGCTCGACCGACTTTCCGCTGCCCAGACCCAGGCGTTTGAAACGCAGGAACTGGCGCGCACTGATGACTCGCTGCAGCAGACACTGCAGGACGCACTGTTGTTCAACGCCCAGGCAATCGAGCCGCGCGCGTCGTACCAGCGTCAGAATCCGCTGGAGTTCTACGAGTACAGCCTGGCTGGTGGAGCCCGGCTTTGGGACGGCTATGCGCTGAACCTGCGCGGCGTGTTCCGCGATCAGCGCTCGACCGACCGTACTGCGCTTGACAACGTGCCTGGCAGCGACCGTCGCGCCGAATTGGCGTTGACCTACCGCGACACCCAGAAACTCTGGCTGCTGGGCGTGGGGCGTCGCGACGGCCTGCAGAGCTTCACCACGGCGCGGCTGACTGGCGCGTGGAACCTGGAGGATCGGGTGTCTTTCACTGGCCGGCTCGGCTACAACCAGCAGGCGGACGAATCGGCGCAACTACGTGTGGGCGGCATGAAGGACCTGGTCGAACTGGGCGCGACATGGCGGCTGGGGCTGCGCGAGTTCATTCGCGGACGGATCGAGTACGACCGCTTCTACGGGCAGGACCGCAGCTCGCTGGGGCACGGCATGGTCTACGACGTGGAGGCCGGCTATCGCATTCGCACGCAGTATCCCGACTACACGGTCCGCATCGTCGGCACGCGCGGCATTTACAACACCAACGGCGGCACGCTGACGCCCACGATGCAGCGGCTGGTGCCGGCCGGTGGCGACGCTACGCCTGCGTTCTACATGCCGCAGAACTTCACGCAGGCGGGTGTGCTGTTCGGCTTTGGCACCGAACTGCTCGACGACTACACGCGCAAGTGGCGGCCCTTCCTGGACGTTGGGGCGCTCTACGACTCGCGCGCGGGGCACAACTTCCGCGGCCAGCTTGGCATGGCTGGTTCGGTGTTCGGCAACGACCACATGTCGATGTACGTGCTGCATGAAACCGCGTCCCGCAACGGCGGCACGCCGCTGACGGAAGTGGGTTTGCGATATCGCTGGCTCTACTGATAGTGACTACTGATGATCGAGTTCTTGAGAGTAACGAGGGGGATGGAAAACATGAACAGGATGACGACTCGCATGGGCCGCGTGATGGCCTGGTGTGGCGCGCTCGGCGCGGCACTGTGGCTGGCTGGTTGCGCGGTGACCGACGTGGGCCGCGCGCCGCAGATGTCGCCCGGTGACGTGGTGGCGGTACTGCCCATCGTCAACAACACCGAAACGCCCCAGGCTGGCCTGCGTGCCGAGGCGATCGCCGAATCGCTGCTGAAGACCGGCGGCGTGGCGAACCTCAAACGCTACCCCGCCTCGCTGAACCCGGAAACGCTGTTCGAACCGGCCGAGCGTGAATCGGTGGGCAAGGCGCTCGAGTGGGCCCGTGGCGAGCGCGCGCGTTACGCGCTGACCGGCTCGGTGCAGGAGTGGCGCTACAAAGTTGGCGTTGACGGCGAGCCTGCCGTGGGCATCTCGCTGCAGCTGATCGACGTGGCCAGCGGCCAGGTGGTGTGGTCGGCCACCGGCAGCAACGCCGGCTGGAGCCGCGAGTCGCTCTCGGGCGTGGCGCAGAAGCTGCTGCGTCGCCTGCTGGCGCCGCTGATGCAGGGTTGAGCACGGAAGGACGGGGGAGAGACGTGGCCAAGACCGTGGAAACAAGGCGCCAGGGGCAGGGCATCGGCCTGGGCGGGCGCTACGCGCGCTGGCTGGCGCCCGCGGGTGGCGGTGCGGCAGCCGTGATCGAGATGATCGTGATCATGGCGGCGGCAATGGGCGTCACCTGGCTCGTGCTGCCGCAGAACCCGCTGCTGCTGGGCATGGGCTTTCCATGGGTCTGGCTGCTGCCGGTGATTCTGGCGCTGCGCTATGGCACGTTGGTGGGTGTTGGCGCGGTACTGATGCTGCTGGGCGGGTGGTTCTTTTTCGACGAGATCGGCGCGCACAGTGGCGCCTTCCCGCGCATGTTCTTCATGGGCGGGCTGCTGCTGGTGCTGGTGGCGGGGCAGTTCGGGGACGTGTGGAATACGCGCCTGGCGCGAGCGCGGGCCGTGAATCGCTATCTCGACGAACGGCTGGCCGCGCTGACGAAGAACCACTATCTGCTGCGCATTTCTCATGCCCGGCTCGAGAACGATCTGCTGGCGCGTCCTACGACGCTGCGCGACACGTTGTCGCAACTGCGCGCGGTGGCCTTGCAGGACGCGATGAACGGCGGCAATACCGGTCCGCTGGCCGGCGCGCAGCCGATGCTCCAGGTCGTCGCACAGGCCTGTCAGGTCGAGGGCGCGGCGCTCTATGCCTGCGATGGCGAGCGTGTCGTGCCGAACGCCGTGGCCAGCATCGGCCCGGCCTTCGAGATCGACGTCAACGATCCACTCGTGCGGCACTGCCTTGAAACGCGCGCGCTGGCGCATTTGCGTTCCACGGGGCTCCAGCAGGACGCGCAGACGCGCTACGTGGCCGTCGCGCCCGTGCTGGCGGGGTCGGACCGGTTGATTGGCGTGCTGGTCGTGGAACGGATGCCGTTCCTGTCGCTGACCTATGAAAACCTGCAGATGCTGATGGTGCTGATGGGCTACTACGCCGATGGCGTGGAACATGCCCGCGCCACGCACGGCATCCAGGAAATGGCACCGGCTATTCCGTATGCGTTCGCGCTCGACTACGCGCGGCTGTCGCGGCTGCGTCACGAGACGGGCATCCAAAGTTCGGTGGTGGCGCTGGTCTTCGACCTCGACGAAGCGCGCGATGCGCTGTTCGAGCAGGTCGTGCGCAGCCGTCGTGCGCTCGATGTGGCCTGGCCGGTGCGCAACGCCCATCACCGGGCCATGCTGACGCTGATGCCACTGTCGGATGCCCAGGCGGTATCCGCCTATCTGGTGCGTATCGAGGACATGCTGCGCGCGCAGTTCGGCACCGATTTCTCAAGCGCGCATATTGGCGTCTACACGCTCTCGGTGCCCGCCGAGGGTGCGGAGGAGGCGCTCATGCGGCTGCTGCACCGCTGCCAGCTCGATGGGGCGTCCACGATCACGGCCGTGCAGGCCGATGGCACGCGCGACGCCAGCGTGGCGGGCGCCGGACCGGCAAGGGCAGGCTGACCCATGGGCAAGCTGACCTTCGGAGGCGCCGCCTTCCAGATCTCCGCCCTGGCGCTGCTGTTCGGCGGCGGGACTGGGCTGCCGCTGTTGCTGGGCTTCCTGACGCTGCAAGGCGCGGCCGCGGCGCTGCTGGGGCTGGCATTGTGGCGCCTGTTGCCGCGCCGCTTCCGGACGCCTTTCGTGTGGAGCTATGGCTATCTGGCAGCGTTCTGCTTCTTCGTGCCGGCGGGTGGCGTGTTGGTGTGCATGGGCAGCCTGTTGTTCTCGAAACTGTTCCCGCGCCGTGGCAGCAACAGCGGTATTGCATCGGTAGCGCTGCCCGAGTTCGTCACCCACCTGATCCAGCGTGTGACCCATGGCGGGGGCGCGCGGCTGCGCGCGCAACTCGGCAATACGCGCGCGCCATTGCCTGAACGCATGACCGCGCTGGTAGCCATGCAGTCGATGCCCACGCGAACGGCCAGCCCGGTGCTGCGCGAACTGCTGGCCGACAGCACCGACGATATCCGGCTGCTGGCCTACGGCATGCTCGATGGCGCGGAAAAGCAGCTTACGCAGAAGATCCTGGCCGAGCTGCCCCGTCTGGAGTCGGCTGACAGCCCGCAGGCGCGCGGGGAGATCAACCAGCGGTTGGCTGACCTGTATTGGGAACTGATCTACCAGAACCTGGTGCAGGGCGATGTGTACCGCTACACGGCTAGCCAGGTGGAGCGCTACGCCAGCGCGGCACTGGAGATCGACGGCAACATCGCCGCGCTCTGGTACATGCGCGGCCGGCTGGCGCTGACGCGCAACGCGCCCGCCGAGGCGCGCGAGTTCCTGGCTCGTGCCGAAGCGCTCGGCTTCGCGCGTGATCGCGTGTTGCCGCTGCTTGCCGAGGCGGCTTACCTGGAACGCGACTATGCCACCGTGCGCCGCCTGATGGCGGATTTCGACAGTCCTTCGCCGCTCCCACTGGTGCGGCCCCTGCTGCGGTACTGGCAATCATGAGCGAGATTCTGGTCAAGGGAACGTCCGCGGACGTCATGCTGCTTCTGGAAGGCACGTTTCCTTATGTGAGTGGTGGGGTGTCGAGCTGGGTCAATCAGATGATCCGCGCCTTCCCCGATATCCGGTTCGGCATCGTCTTCATCGGCAGCCGCCGACAGGACTATGGCGAGATGGCCTACGCGCTGCCGGACAACGTGGTGCATTTGGAAACGCACTTCCTCTACGACTTCGCGCCGCCGCCGATGGTGCATGGCACGAAGGGCGACGCGCATGCCTTCGACCGCTCGGACGAACTGCACAAAATGCTGCGCCAGCGCGGCAGGGAGGTGGAGGCGGGTGATCTGATTCGCGAACTGATGCCGGCGCTGGGCGAGGGCGGCGCGCTGTCCGAGGATGCGTTCCTCTACAGCAAGCGGGCGTGGGACACGATCACCGATCAGTACCGACGGTACTGCACCGATCCGTCGTTCACGGACTATTTCTGGACTGTCCGGATCATGCACAAGCCGCTGTGGCAGCTCGTGCGGATCGTGGACGGGCTGATTCCCGCCAAGGTCTATCACACGGTTTCCACCGGATACGCGGGATTCCTCGGTGCAATGCTGCGGCATCGCACTGGGCGCCCGTTGCTGGTCTCGGAGCACGGCATTTATACGAAAGAACGGAAGATCGACCTGTTCCAGAGTCAGTGGATCCGCGATAACCGGAACATCTTCGAGCGCGATATTTCCCAGATCAGCTATTTCCGCGAGCTCTGGGTGCGCTTCTTCGAGACGCTGGGTCGCGTCTGCTATGAGGCCGGTGACGAGATCACGGCGCTGTACGAAGGCAACCGCAGCCGCCAGGTGCTGGATGGCGCGCCGGCCGAGCGCACGCACAATATCCCGAATGGCATCAACCTGCCGCGCCTTTCGGCGCTGCGCGAGCGGCGCGCGCCGGGTGTGCCGCCGGTGCTGTGCCTGATTGGCCGGGTGGTGCCCATCAAGGACATCAAGACGTTCATTCGCGCGATGCTGACTGTGGTGCGGGAGTATCCCGATGCCGAAGGGTGGATTGCCGGCCCCGAGGATGAGGATCCGGATTACGCGACTGAGTGTCGCAGCCTGGCCGAAAGCCTCGGGCTGGGCAGCAAGGTGAAGTTTCTCGGCTTCCAGAAGATCGACGAGTTGCTGCCGAAAGTCGGC
The DNA here is from genome assembly GCF_002335265.1 of Cupriavidus sp. UBA2010. Lineage (NCBI taxonomy): Bacteria > Pseudomonadati > Pseudomonadota > Betaproteobacteria > Burkholderiales > Burkholderiaceae > Cupriavidus > Cupriavidus sp. UBA2010. The sequence goes on along the minus strand of NZ_DDCI01000023.1, from coordinate 84,619 downwards.
GTGCTGGTGCTGAGTTCGATTTCCGAGGCGTTGCCGCTGGTGGTGCTCGAAGGGTTCGCGGCGGGTGTGCCGTGCGTGACGACCGACGTTGGCTCGTGCAGCCAGCTCGTCTTCGGGCTGCCCGGCGAGGACGCGGCGCTGGGGGCCGCGGGCGACGTGGTGCGCATTGCGGACCCGGCTGCGCTGGCCGATGCGGCGCTGAAACTGATCAAGGAGCCCGCGCGATGGCAGGCGGCCCAGGCCGCCGGCATCGCGCGGGTGGAACGCTACTACACGCAGGAACAGATGGTGGGCAGCTATCGCACGCTCTATGCATCGATGATGGCGATGCCGGACAACACGCATCACGCACGCGGCGGGGCAAGCCCGGCAAAGTGCCCGGTGCACGGGGGAGGGCGCTGACATGGCCGGCATCGGATTCGAACTGCGCAAGATGCTGCGGCGGGACAGCCTTTCGGGGCTGATCGGCGCCTATGCCTATGCCGGGGTGATCAGCTCCGGTCCGTGGGTGCTGTCGATCGTCGGCATCCTGCTGATTGGCCTGCTATCGGTCGGTTTCGTGATTCCGGGCATGCTGATCACGCAGTTCCAGGTCTCGGTGACGTACCTGATCGCGTGCAGCCTGATACTGACCGGGCCGATGCAGCTCTCGTTCACGCGCTTCACCTCGGACCGGCTGTTCGAGCGTCGCGATGATCTGGTGCTGTCGAACTATCACGCGGTGGCGTTGCTGGCCACGATGCTGGCGGGGCTGATCGGCCTGGCGTGCGCGTTCTGGGCCTTTCCGGAGCAGTCGGTGCTGTACCGGCTGTTGATGATCGCGGGCTTCGTGATCATGAGCAACATCTGGATCGCGGCGATCTTCCTGTCCGGCATGAAGCAGTACAAGGCCATCGTGTGGACCTTCCTGATCGGCTATGCCATCACCGTGCTGGCGGCGCTGGCAATGCGCAAGAGCGGGCTCGAAGGTCTGCTCGGCGGCTTTGTGGTCGGCCAGCTATGCCTGCTGGTGGGCATGATCACGCTGATCTACCGGAACTACACGAGCCGCCGCTTCATGTCGTTCGAGGTCTTCCAGAAGCGCTACGCGTATCCGAGCCTGGTCGCCATCGGCCTGTTCTACAACCTTGGCATCTGGCTCGACAAGTTCATGTTCTGGTATGCGCCGTCCACCGGCCAGCAGATGATCGGGCCGCTCCATGCGTCGATCATCTACGACATTCCGGTGTTCCTGGCCTATCTGGCGATCATCCCGGGCATGGCGGTGTTCCTGGTGCGGATCGAGACGGACTTTGTCGAGTATTACGACGCGTTCTACAACGCGGTGCGCGGCGGCAGCTCGCTGGAGCATATCGAGGACATGCGCAACACGATGGTCCAGACCATCCGCCTGGGCCTGTACGAGATCGTCAAGGTGCAAGCCATCGCGTCGCTGGTGCTGTTCGTGGTGGGCGGATGGGTGCTGCGACTGCTCGGCATCTCCGAGCTGTATCTGCCGCTGCTCTACGTGGACGTGATCGGCGCCAGCCTGCAGGTGGTGCTGCTGGGCGTGCTGAACATCTACTTCTACCTGGATCGCCGCCGCGAGGTGCTGATGCTGACCGGCACGTTCGTCGTGCTGAATTTCGTGCTGACGCGCCTCACGCTCGAGCTTGGGCCGGCCTGGTATGGCTATGGCTTCGCGGTCTCGCTGCTGATCGTCGTAGCACTTGCGTTATATCTGCTCGATCGTAAACTTGACCGTCTCGAGTACGAAACCTATATGCTCCAATAAAGGACGCGATGCGTGGCGATGCTGCATTTTGCGTGCACGAAACCGTTACGCCCGCAATTGGAAACTGAGAGAGAAAGGTAAAGATTGAGGTTGGTCTGCAACATCCGAAGCGCAGAATCCCCTCTAACGTAGCCTCGACGGGCCGTGTTACCGTTCGGTAACATAACACCGCCGTGCCAGACACAGGCCGTAGTTATCAGAGGGAAGTATGAGAATTGCCTCCGTGGAGGACGACACCAGCCAGGCCGAGCAGATTTGCCAGCTGCTGGATGAAGCGGGCTTTGAATGCTCGAGCTTCGCGACCGGTTCCGCGTTCTTGCGAGCATTGCGGGACCAGGCGTTCGACCTGGTCGTCATGGACTGGCAATTGCCGGACGTCAGTGGTTACGAACTCGTGAGCTGGGTCCGCCAGCATTCGGGGCGCCTGCCACCGATCCTGTTCCTGACCAGTCGCATCGAAGAATCCGACATTGTTGCGGGCCTGTCCGTGGGCGCCGACGATTACCTTGCCAAGCCGATCCGGCCGGGCGAGTTCGTCGCGCGCGTGCGAGCGTTGCTGCGTCGCGCATATCCCAAGACCCTGCACGAAGACGATCTGATCCGGCAGGGCGCCTATATCGTGGACGCGCGCCGGCGCGTGATTGCGCTGGACGGGCAGAACGTCGATCTGTCGCCGCGCGAGTTCGACCTGGCATTGTTCCTGTTCCGCAACATCGGTCGCCTGCTGGCGCGCGACGTGATTGAACAGGCCGTCTGGGGGCGTGCGATGGATGCCGCCTCGCGCACGCTCGACACGCATATGTCGCGCCTGCGCATCAAGCTGGCCCTGCGCCCCGAGAACGGTGTGCGGCTGGCTTCCGTCTATTCGCATGGCTATCGGTTCGAAGCCACGGCCGCTCATGAGTAGCCGTCCCACGCTGCACCGCGCCGCCGTGGGAGGTGCGCTGATTTCCCTGATTCTGTCTGGCAGTGCGCTGGCCGGCCCTGCGGGCACGCAGGGCAAGGATTTCATCTATGAGGTCGAGCGGGGCGACACCCTGATCGGCCTGGCCACGCGTTTCATGACAAGCACGGACGGTTGGCATCTGCTGCAGACGCTCAATCGCGTGGAAGATCCGTACCGGCTGGTGCCCGGCACGCGGATTCGCATTCCCCTGTCGCAGATCCCCGTAGCGCCGTCGACGGCGCGAGTGGTTTTCGTGCGCGGACAGGCAAGCGTCGATGGCAGGCCGATGCAGACCGGCATGGCGCTGGCCGAATCGGCGCGGATCGAGATCGGTCCGAATAGTGCGGCAACGCTCGAACTGAGCGACGGGACCCGTGTGTCGCTGCCAGCGGCGACCAAGCTGCAGGTGCGCCGACTGCGCACATTCGCGCGCAGCGGTCTGACCGACACGATGATCGGCATCGACAGGGGCGGCGCCGATTCGGCGGTCGCGCCGAAGGGTGGCGGCGTCGGGCGCTATGAGATCAGCACGCCGTTGATGGTGACCGGCGTGCGTGGCACGCGGTATCGCGTCAGCGCCGATGACGGTGGTAGCCGTAGCGAAGTCATCGAAGGCAAGGTCGGTGTGGGGGCAGGCGCGCGTCCGGGCTCGGCCACCCAAGTCGCCGCCGGCTACGGTGTCGGGGTGTCGACCGCGGGCCGACTGTCCAAACCAACGGCATTGTTGCCCGCCCCGGTCGTTGCCGCGCTGCCGCAGCCGATTTCCAGCCGTGCCGTCACGGTGCGCTGGCAGGCCGTGCCGGGCGCGGCTGGCTACCGCGCGGGCGTGGCGCGCGATGCCGCGCTGACCGAATGGGTAGCGACGACGGAGTCGGCGTCGCCGGAGGCCGTATTCGACGATCTGCCGGACGGCGATCTTTTCCTGGCAGTCAGCGCCCTGTCGCCACAGCGGCTAGCCGGACGGAACGGCGTGCAACCGTTCAAGGTCTGGCGCAATCCGCCAGCGCCGTTCTCGCTGATGCCTGCACCCGACGCCGTCGAGCATGGCGGCGAGGTGGCGTTCCGCTGGGCTGCCGTGCAGGACGCATCGGGCTACGAGCTTGCGCTGGCCGCCGATCCCGAGTTTTCTCAACGCGCCGAGACGCGCCGTGAAAATGGCGTGGAGGCCGTCCGCACGCTGGCGGTGGGGCAGTGGTGGTGGCGCTTGCGTTCGTTCGATGCGCGGAATCAGCCGGGCCCATGGGGCGACACGCTAAAGGTGACAGTGCAACCGGCCCCGCCAGTTCCGGCGCCGGTCGACAACGGCGAGGAACTGCGCGTGCGCTGGCCTGCCGATGCCGGAGCCGCCGCTGCCACGGGCTATGTGCTCCAGATGGCGTCCGATCCCGCTTTCAGTGGCGATGTGGTCACGTTCCATACTACGGAGAGCGCGCTTTCGATTCCCCGCCCGGCACCCGGCACATACTTCGTTCGCGTGGCACGAGCCACTGGAACGGACGTGCCTCTGGCAAGCGCGTTTTCCGCGCCACAGCGAATCGACCTGCAATCTGTGCTGCGTGATGGACAGGGTGCGGTGATTATGACGGGCGGCGCGAAGAAAGGCGTGCAACTTGGCGCCCAATAGAGCTGACCTGCGCGGCGGCCAGTTCGACGCGGCCGAGCGGGAGGGCGCCCCGGGCGCCATGGGCTTTCGTCGGCGCACGCGACTGGAGTGGGCGCTGCTCACCATCGCCGTGCTGGTGATCTCCCTCGCCGCGTCAAGTTTCTCCTGGTTCGAGCGCGCGGACCTGGCCGTGCTGGACCTGGCCATCGTGGCCCAGAAGCATCCCGCCCGCGATGACATCGTGATCGTCGCCATCGACGACGAAAGCATCGGGGTGATCGGCCGCTGGCCGTGGCGGCGCACGGTGCTTGCCGCGCTGGTGGACCAGATCGGCGCTGACAATCCGCGTGCGATCGGCATCGATGTGATCCTGTCCGAACACGATATCCGTTATCCGTCCGACGATGCCGACCTGGCGCGTTCCGTGGCGCGGGCTGGCAACGTGGTCTTGCCCATGGTCGGCGAGTCAGGATCGAGCGGCGCGCGGCTGCGCGGCCCGATGGATGGCCTGCTGGCGCAGACCGGCCACATCAACATGATTGTGGATACCGATGGCGTGGCCCGACAGGTGTATCTGCGCGAGGGCGATGGCGAGGGGGCGCCGGTCTGGCACTTCGCGGCCGCCATGGCGGCGCTGGGCCAGCACACACCGGTGACAGCGGCGCAGTTCCGCAACGAACGCGCGGTACGCATGGATGGCGCGGGCTGGATCAGTCAGGACCGATTGCGGATTCCGTTCGTCGGCCCCCCGGGGTCGTTCGCGCGCGTCTCGGTGCTGGATGTGCTTTCTGGCGAGGTCAGTCGCGGCTACTTTCGCGACAAGTCGGTGCTGATCGGCACCGTCGCCACCGGACTCGGCGATGTGTTTCCGACGCCGGTATCGCGCGACGGGCGCGCCATGAGCGGTGTCGAAATTCTGGCCAACACCCTGCAGGCGCTGCTCGACGGCACCGGCATCGTTACCGTGCCCAAGCCGGTGGGCTGGCTCGGGACGATCCTGCCGGTGCTGCTGGCGGCCCTGGCGGCGTTGCGGTTCTCGCCGCGCAATGCGCTGCTCGCCACGATGGCGATCGTTGCGGCGGTCGTCGGTACCAGTCTCTGCCTGCCAGGCAGCATGCATCTGTGGTTCGCGCCGTCGGGCGCGGTGCTTGGCTGCATGATGGTCTACCCCCTGTGGAGCTGGCGGCGTCAGGAAGCCGCGCTTCGCTTCCTGTCCGAAGAACTCGGGCGCCTGGCGCATGAGCCCGGCTTGCTGCCGGCGCCGGCCACGCGCATCGACCACTCGCTCGATGGCCGGATGCAGGCGGTCTACGGCATGACCTCGCGCCTGCGCGACATGCGGCGCTTTCTGTCCGACGGACTGGAGAGCCTGCCGGAAGCTACCGTGATCTGCAATCTGGATGGCGGCATTCTGGTCGCGAACCGACGGGCGGTGGCGCTGGCGCCAACGATGCTCCAAGGGATCGACGGCGCGTACTATGCCAACGACCTGCGGTACATGCGCGGCAGCAATACATACGGCGAGCTAGGCCGCCCCGGGTTGCCCGACCTGATCGAGGTGATGTTCACGGTGGCGGGGCCGGGTCTGGCCTACTGGGACGCGCTGTGCGGTGCGCTCGAAGGTGACGCGCCGGTGATGTCGTCGTCGGATTCGCATGGCGTGGAACTGACCACCGAGGACGGCCGGCGCTATCTGTTGCATGGCGGGCCGCTGCATGGCGAGGCGGGGCGTCCCGCGGGCGTGATCGTCAGCCTGATCGACATCACCGCGATACGTCGCGCCGAACGCCAGCGCGAGCAGACACTGCATTTCCTGTCTCACGACATGCGCTCGCCGCAGGCGTCGATCCTGGCACTGATCGACATGCAGTCCCGCCCCGACCGTGCCTTGCCGCAGACCGAACTGCTCGGACGAATCGGCGAACACGCGCACCGCACGCTTGCCCTGGCTGACGATTTCATCCGGATTGCGCAGGCCGAATCGCAAAGCCTGACGTTTGCCGAGACCGACCTGACGCAGATCGTGCTCGACGCCACCGATGAATTGTGGGCGCTGGCCAAGGCGCGTGGGACCGAATTGCGGCTCGACATCGACGAGCAGGGGCCGAGGATGCGCGTGGCGCCAGCCCTGCTGGCTCGCGCCATCACCAATCTGGTCAACAACGCCATCAAGTACAGCCCGTGCGGCACCGAAGTGACGGTGCGCCTGCGCCGGCTCGGCCCCTATATGGCGATCGAGGTGTCCGATCAGGGGCCGGGCATCCCGCAAGACGCCCAGGCACAACTGTTCAGGCCGTTCAGCCGGGTGCACGCGCATGGCGCCGATGCGCCGTCTGGCAGTGGCTTGGGGCTTGTATTTGTGAAGACCGTGGCGGAGCGCCATGGCGGCCGGGTGATGGTTGCCAGTGAAGTTGGCAAGGGCACGATGTTCTCCATCTGGTTGCCCCTGCGCAGCCGCGCGACCTGAATTCAGGCCGACACAATTGTTGGCAGTCACATTTTCGGAAATTGCCTACGATCTGGGTGCCGCGGACTCCGCATCCGCGCGCCTTCCGGCCCGCGTCGTATCCCGACGCGGGCAATTTTTTGCGTAGTCGTCGGACAAACGCCCTGACGCTCTCCGCCGAAGAGCGAACCAGCAGCCATTGATAGGCCCTTTAGGGGGCGGTGGAGAGGGCAAGCGTCTCGATTGGCGCGAGACGCTATTCTGATTCTGGCTACTTTGCTGAATCGGACGGCGGGGCAGCCGGGGTTGCCGGAGCAGCCGGAGCAGCCGGAGCAGCCGGAGCAGCCGGAGCAGCCGGAGTTGCCGGAGTTGCCGGGGCGGCTGGATTAGCCTCTCCAGCAGCGGGCTTGGCCGGAGCAGCCTCCCCAGCAGCAGCGGGCTTGGCCTCCGAGGCTTTGTCCGACTCGTCCACCTCATCGTATGACGGCAGCGCGTTCTCGCCCTGGTTCAGCAGGTACTGGCGCCGCTGCGAATAGGCATCGCGCACGAACGCGTACTTGTCGAGCGCGGCCTGCGAGAGCAGGTCCGTCGCGCCCAGCAGGTTAGCGCGCGTGTTGATCACGTTGACGCCAAACAGCGAGTTGCGCCAGGCCGGATCCAGATAGTGCGCCGGGTCCAGGTAGATGCTGGCGGCCACGCCCATGCTGTCGCGGAACGAACTCGGTCCGTAGATCGGCAGCACCAGGTATGGGCCAGCGGGCACGCCCCAGGTACCGAGGGTCAGCCCAAAATCCTGCGAATGGCGGTTCAGGCCGGCGGCCGTCGCCACGTCGATCAGGCCGCCAATGCCGAGCACCGAATTGATGGCGATGCGCATCATCGTTTCGGTCGCATCGACGCCCTTGCCCTGCAGCACGTTGTTGACGAAGTTGCCCACGTCCGACAGGTTCGAGAAGAAATTGGTCACGGCCAGACGGGCCGGCTCCGGCGTTACCGCCTTGTAGCCCTTGGCCAGCGGTTGCGCGCCATAGGTGTCGATCGTGTCGTTGACCTTGAAGATCACCCGGTTCATGGGCTCCAGCGGATCCTGCGGATTGGCTTGAGGACCTGTGGCGCAGCCGGTGGCGAGGACAGAGAGCGAGGCGGCGGCCAGCGCGCGGGCAAGCCGGGGCTGGCGCAGTGCTACGGCGCCCGAAGGCGAAAAGCGGGATAGCATCGGGAAACGGTCTTGGCTTTGGTTTCTTGTAAGGGTGCGGCGCCTACCTTCCTGGGTGGCGTTGATCCGGCCCCGCTGTGTTATCGGCAGATTGTGACATGGACGCGGCTACCGAGAGCGGGGGCAGCGACGGGCCGAGCGGTTCGGCGCGGCCCGACGGCTGACGGCGCGGGCGTCCCATCAGGATCGGCTGGAAGAACACCGCGCCAGCCAGCGTGCAGGCCAGCGCCAGCGCCAGCAGCTTGCCCATGCTCGCAGTGCCCGGGTGATGCGACAGCCAGAGGCTGCCGAACGCCGTCGCCGTGGTGGCGGCGCTGAACAGCACGGCGTGGGTCAGGCTCGACTGCAGAAGCTTGGTCTTGCCATGGCGCCAGGCAATCACGTAGTAGATCTTGAAAGCCACGCCAATGCCCAGCAGCAGCGGCAGCGCGATGATATTGGCGAAGTTCAGCGCGATGCCGAACACCACGCAGAGTTCGAGCGTCACGAGGCCGGAAACCAGCAGCGGGATCAGTGTCCGCAGCACATCGCCGACGCTCCGCAGCGTGATCCACAGCAGCACCGTGATCGAGATCACCGCCAACACGCCGGCGTGCACGAACGCGGTCATGATCGTGTCTGCCGATCCGCGGATCGCGATCGGGCCGCCGGTGGCGTCCGGCTGCACGCGCGCCATCACGTCGATAAACTGGTTCAGTGCCGCTTCACGGGCGTCATCGTTCTTCGCGCCGGGCGGGGGCAGTTTCGGGCTGACGCTGACCAGTGCCTGACCATCGGGTGCGAGCCAGTCGCGGACCAGTTCGGGCGGCAGCGTCTGCTGCGAGATCGGCTCGGGCTGCAGCGCGTTCTGCAACGAGGCCAGCGCCAGTTGCAGCGGCAGCGCAATGGCCTGTTCCGCGCGGTCGCGCGTGGCGGCCGGCGCATCGGCCAGCTTCTTGAGCGCTTGCGACAGATGGTCGGCTGCAGCCGCGCCCGGGCCGGGGTGATCCTCGGCGGCCAGCGCGAGCTGGCGCGAAGCGTTGCGCAGCGATGCCACGCGGCGCACGTCCTCGGCCGGCTGCGAGCGCGTTTGCGTCAGCACGGGCATCAGGCTTTTCGCCATGCCGGCGACGATGGCCAGCTTGGCCGGTTGGTCATCCGGAATGAACGTCTTCAGCGTGACCACGCGCTCGACTTCCGGCAGCGTCTTGAGCCGCGTGGCGATCTGCTGGGCCGCCGCCACGGACGAGGCGAGCACGCTGACGTTGTCGGTCCCGGCCTGCGGCGCATCCTTGAGCGCGAGCAGCGTCGACATCGATTCGGAGTCAGGGTCCTTCAGGTGCAGCGGGTCGAAATCGAAACGCAGGTGCGGCAGCAGCGGCGCGCCCGCGATCAGCACTGCCAGCACGCCCACCAGCGTGCCCTTGCGATGACGTTCGAAGAAGGTATCGGCCGGGGCCAGCCAGGCAAAGCCCGGCACTTCGTCCTCGCCCGGCGGGGCCAGCACGCGGATCATGGCCGGCAGCAGCGTGAAGGTGGTGCCAAAGGCGATGAACATGCCGACGCCGGCGATCTTGCCAAGCTCGGCCACGCCGCGGTAGTCGGTGGGCAGGAAGCAGAAGAACGCCGCGGCGGTGGCAGCCGCGGCCAGCGTGAGCGGGCCTGCTACGTCGCGGGCCGCCAGCTCCAGCGCCTTGTTGATGTCGTCATGCTCGTGCCGCTCTGCTCGGTAACGCACGCCGAACTGGATGCCGAAGTCGACACCCAGGCCGACGAAAAGCACCGCGAACGCCACGGAAATCATGTTCAGCGCGCCAACCATCAGCAGGCCCAGCGCGGCAGTGATGATGAGCCCGGAGATCAGGCTGACAAGGACGGCCGTGATCAGCCGCGCGGAACGCAGCGCCATCCACAGGATGCCGATCACGACGACCAGTGTGAGGATGCCATTGAGCGCGGCGCCTTCGCTGACCGACGAGAATTCGTCGTCGGCCAGGGGCTGCGGGCCGGTCAGTCGCACAACGGCGCTGTAGCGTTCGGCAAGCTTGAGTTCGGTGGCCGCGGTGCGGATCGCTTCGCTGGCGCCAGAGCCGGCTTGCAGGTCGCTGAAATCGAGCACCGGCGACAGCGTCACGAAACTGAACGCGTTGCCGTCGGCGTTGGCCTTGAGGCTGTCGTCGACCAGTCCGGCCCACGACAGGGCCACCGTATGGTCGGCCAGCACGCCGTCGACGGTATTCGCGCTCGCCTGGAGCAGCTTTTCCATGTCAGCCAGCTTGATCTGTCCGAGCTGCAAGGGGAGGGCCAGCGTGGTGGTCAGCAGGTCCGACAGGCCGCGCAACGTGGGATCGTGCGCGAGGTTGTTGAGCAGCGGCCGGGCCTGCGTGAGTTTCTCGGCCATGTCGTTGACGCTCGCGGTATCGGCGAACAACAGGCCGTTGCGTTCGAAGAACGGGCCCGAACCGGGCTGCCCGACCGCGCGGAAGCGCTTGGGCTGCTTGCGCAGGGCATCGGCCAGTTCATTGGCGGCCGCATCGGCAAGCTCCTTGGCTGGGGCCTGCACCACGGCGAGGATCATCTTGTCGCGCTGCGGAAAGGCGTCGCTGATGGCCTGGTCGTGCTTCGCCCAGGGGGCGTCGGATTCAAGCAGCCGGCTGATATCGGTGTTGATGGCGAAGTTGCGGGCCGCGTAGATGCCTGCGGCAACGGTCAGCAACAAGGAAATGCCAATTACCAGCCAGGCGTGGGCGGTAGCGAATTTGACGGTGCGAACGAGCAGCGGTCTGATCATGTGTTTGAATTCTTCATCGCCCGGTTGCGGAGGGGCGCGTGGGCGGCACCCGGAGTATAGCGGGTGACGGTGGCGTTGCAGGTCCGGAGCGCCTTGCGCGCCATGCGGTCCGGCCTCGCGGCGATACGCTATATACTGGCTCGACTGGCCAGCCGGCCGATACCTTGAGCATCAGATTGTCATGAACCGTTACGGATTCCTTCCCGCCGCCATCATTGCGCCGATCGCCGCCGTGGCCGTCGTCAGTACCGCCCATGCGCAGGTCAATACCAGCGCATCGCCGGACAAGCTCGTGCAGTCCGCCGTCGAGGGCGTGATCACGAAGATCAAGGCCGATCCGGAAACCCGCGCGGGCGATCTCGGGAAGATCACGGCGGTGGTCCAGCGCGAGTTCCTGCCCTATACCGACTTTGGTCGCACCACGCGCCTGGCGGTGGGCGGTGCCTGGAAACAGGCGACGCCGGAGCAGCAGAAGGTCCTGCAGGAGCAGTTCACGGCGCTGCTGGTGCGCAGCTACGCGGTGTCGCTTTCGCAACTGCGCGAGCAGAGCCCGAAATTCTCGTACAAGCCGGCCAAAACCGGCAGCAATGCCAACGACGTGGTGGTGGCCACGCGGGTGATGAACAACGGCGACGAGATGCTGATCGATTATCGGCTGGAGCGCGGCGCGGAAGGCTGGCGCATCTATGACATCAACATGATGGGGGCGTGGCTGATCGAGGTGTACCGCAAGCAGTTTGCGGACATCGTCGCTCGTGACGGCGTGGATGGATTGGTGAAGTACCTGACGAATCACAACGCGCGGACTTGATGCCTGTGTGGGCCTGAATGGCCTGAGTGGTCCGGAAAAGCAATCGGGGTCGGCAATGCCGACCCCGATTGCTTTCACGTCACCAGAACAGGCTTAGTGCACCTGGGCGGCCTGCGCGGCCTCGGCGCGGCTACCCTGCGCCTTCTTCAGGTTGCCGATCTCGGCCAGCTTGATTTCCACGTGGCGCGAGAAGACGTACTCGGCGGGACGCTGCTTGTCCAGCGGGATGTCCGGGGCCATCGGGCCATCGGTCTTCACGCCGCGCAGGCTCACGCCCAGCGCCTTGATCGGGTGCGCGAACGTGTCGGCCACAGCCGTGGCTTCGAAGCCGCTGTGGACCATGCAGTTGGCGCACTTCTCGTAGTTGCCGACACCGTAGGCGTCCCAGTCGGTGTCTTCCATCAGTTCCTTGAAGGTCTTCACATAGCCTTCGCCGACCAGGTAGCACGGACGCTGCCAGCCGAACACGGTACGCGCCGGGTTGCCCCACGGCGTGCACTTGTAGGTCTGATTGCCGGCCAGGAAGTCCAGGAACATCGTCGACTGGCTGAACGCCCAGTTCTTGCCGGCGTTGCCGCGCGACAGGATGTCGCGGAACAGTTGCTTGGTCTTGCCGCGGTGCAGGAAGTGCTGCTGGTCCGGGGCGCGCTCGTAGGCGTAGCCCGGCGAGACCGTGATGCCGTCCACGCCCATCGCCTTGACCGAGTCAAAGAACTTGGCCACGCGGTCAGGCTTGGCATCGTTGAACAGCGTGCAGTTGATGTTGACGCGGAAGCCACGTTCCTTGGCCATGCGGATCGCTTCCACACAGCGGTCGTACACGCCTTCCTGGTTCACCGAATGGTCGTGCATTTCGCGGTCGCCATCCAGGTGGATCGACCACACGAAGTACGGGCTCGGCTCGTACTGGTCGATCTTCTTTTCCATCAGCAGCGCGTTCGTGCACAGGTAGACGAAACGCTTGCGGGCGATGATGCCGCGCACGATCTCCGGCATATCCTTGTGCAGCAGCGGCTCGCCGCCGGCGATCGAGACCACCGGGGCGCCGCACTCGTCCACGGCCTCCAGGCATTCCTGCACCGACAGGCGCTGGTTCAGGATGGGGTCCGGATAGTCGATCTTGCCGCAGCCCGAGCAGGCGAGGTTGCAGCGGAACAGGGGCTCGAGCATCAGGGCGAGCGGGTAGCGCTTCTGCCCGGAAAGATGCTTGCGTGCGATGTAGGCGCCTACGCGGGCGACCTGCAGAAAGGGAATGGCCAAGGGGGTGCTTCCTGTTAGGTTCGTTGCTTCAGCCTGCCGCCGTCTGGTCGGCAAGGCGTGCGTCGCTGGGTTCAGTGGTACTACTGGCCGCCGGGGCCTGCTTCACATCGTCCAGCTCGGCCGGCAGGCGGAATTCGGCATGTTCCTCGATCCCTTCCATGGTCGAGACTTCGACCGGACCAAGGCGGCGCAAGGCCGCAATGACGTCTTCCACCATTTCTTCGGGTGCCGAGGCACCCGCGGTAATGCCGACGACGGCGGCGTCGCGGACCCACGTGGGGTCCAGCTCGCTGCCATCGGCGATCAGGTAACTCGGTACGCCGCTCTCGGTGCCGATTTCGCGCAGGCGATTCGAGTTGGAACTGTTGGTGGCGCCAATCACGAGGATGACGTCCACGCGGGTGGACAACTCGCGCACCGCGCTCTGCCGGTTCTGAGTGGCGTAGCAGATATCGCGTGTACTCGGGCCAACCAGATTGGTAAATCGCGCGCCGAGCGCCGCAATGATATTACGGGTGTCGTCCACGGACAACGTGGTCTGTGTGATGTAAGCGACCGGTGCGTCATTCGGCAGGTCCAGCGTGGCGACATCGGCCTCGTTCTGGACCAGGATGACCTTGCCCGGAATCTGCCCCATCGTGCCTTCCACCTCGGGGTGGCCGGCATGGCCGATCAGGACGACGTGGCGGCCCGCTGCCGCGTACTGGCGTCCCTGATTGTGAACCTTGATGACGAGCGGGCAGGTCGCGTCGATCGCGTGCAGTTCGCGGCGGGCGGCCTCGCTGACCACGTCCCGCGACACGCCATGCGCGCTGAAGATCGTCACCGCATTGCCAGGCACCTCGTCGAGTTCCTCGACAAAGCGCGCGCCTTTCTGGCGCAGGCTTTCCACCACATGCTTGTTGTGTACGATCTCGTGTCGCACATAGACGGGGGCGCCATGCTTGACGAGGGCTCGATCGACGATTTCGATCGCGCGGACGACACCTGCGCAAAATCCGCGAGGTTGAGCAAGTATCACCTGCATCGAAATGGCCCCCAGACCCTCTTGTGAAGATTAGAAGACATTTATATTTTGGTACTCCCGGGATCACATTTCCGGATTACGGTGGTTACTATATACCGGTGTCAGTTTTCGTGTCGCCGCGTGGGAATTTGCCAACAGCGCGTTTCCGGCGAGAATGCCGCACCGCAATCCGGCTGTGGGCGGGCTTCTGCGGGGCAGAAATGCCTGCCGCGCCGGCAGTATTGTCAGGGGATTTGAAATTAACAATTGCATTCTTGTTACAGGTGCGTCGGGATTCCTGGGCTCCTCTGTGATGCGACAGGCACTCGACCGTGGCTTCCAGGTGCGTGTGCTCGTGCGCCCGACCAGCCCGCGCGCCAATCTGGCCGGCTTGCCCGTGGAGATTGTCGAAGGCGACATGCGCGATGCGGCGTCGATGACCCGCGCCATGGCCGGCGTCCGATACCTGTTCCATGTGGCGGCCGATTACCGGCTCTGGGCGCCTGATCCCGAGGAAATCGTGCGTTCGAACGTCGAGGGCACGGTTACGGTCATGAACGCCGCGCGCGCCGCCGGCGTAGAGCGTGTCATCTATACGAGCAGCGTGGCCACCCTGCGTGTGGCGGGCGCCACGGCGCCGGTCGACGAGACGGCGGCAATGGCCGGCCATGAGGCGATCGGTGCCTACAAGCGCAGCAAGGTGCTTGCCGAGCGCGAGGTGGAGCGTCTGGTGGCGGAAGGCCTGCCGGCGGTCATCGTGAATCCCTCCACGCCGATTGGCCCGCGCGACGTGCGCCCGACCCCGACAGGCAGGATCATTGTCGAAGCGGCCACCGGCAAGATCCCGGCCTTCGTCGATACCGGCCTGAATCTGGTCCACGTGGACGACGTGGCGAACGGTCATTTCCTGGCGCTGGACAAAGGGCGCATCGGCGAGCGCTATATCCTGGGCGGCCAGGATGTGCTGCTGCGGCAGATGCTGGCCGACATCGCGGGCATGGCCGGCCGCAAGGCGCCAACCATCGAGTTGCCGCGCTGGCCGCTCTATCCGGTCGCGCGCGTGGCCGAGACCATCGCACGCTTCACCGGCAAGGAGCCGTTCGTGACCGTGGATGGGCTGAAGATGTCGCAATACCGGATGTTCTTCACTTCCGCCAAGGCCCAGCGTGAGCTTGGATACGCGCCGCGCCCCTATCAGGAAGGGCTGCGCGACGCGCTCACGTGGTTCCGGGAAGCCGGCTATCTGAAGTAGCCGATCGGCATGGCGGGTGGCCCCGCCATCTGGACGTTACGATCGTACGGGCGCCTGCGAGCGCCCTTTCCACTGGCCGCCGCGACGCAGGTAATAGCGCCGCGCGGAATCCAGCGTGGCGCCCAGGTAGAACAAGGCGGTCAGCGGCAGCAGCGGTGCCATCCACACGGGTTGGCGATACTCACGCAGCATCGGCCGGTAGCTGATGGCCATCAGGAGCCAGGCCAGCCAGGCTGGCCAGGTCCCCGCGCCGCCGGCCAGCGCCAGGACCGGCGGGGCCAGATAGGTCAGGATCATGCCCAGCGTGGCTCCGATCAGCATCCACGGCGAGTAGTGCAACTGCGTGTAGGCACTGCGGGCGATCATGTTCCAGAGGCTCTGCCAGTCGTCGTAGGGGCGGAGCGAAATGCTGTCATCCGCCAGATCGAGCCGGATCGATCCACCTGCCTTGATCTTCGCCGCAAGGCTGCAATCGTCGATCAACTCGCCGCGAATGGCTTCGAACCCGCCGATACGGGCCAGCGCCGAGCGCCGCGCCAGCATGCAGCCGCCCGCCGCGCCGGCAACGCGGCTGCGCGGGTTCGCAATGCTCGCGAACGGGTAGAGTTTGGCGAAATAGAAGACAAATGCCGGCACGATCATGCGTTCCCACGCGGAATCGCAGCGCAGGCGCACCATCAGCGAGACCAGGTCACGCTGCTCGTCCTCGGCGCGGGCCACCAGCTCGGCCAGCGCATTCGGACCGTGCCAGATATCCGCATCGGTCAGCCAGACATACCTGGCCTCTGGCGCGGCCTTGTCGGCGGCGGCCAGACCTTCGGACTGCGCCCAGACCTTGCCACTCCAGCCGGCGGGCAGGTCGCGTGCCCCGATCACGGTCAGCGCGTCGCCCTTGCCGATGGACAGGGCCGCGGCACGCGCGATGTCCGCCGTGCCATCGGTACTGTGATCGTCCACCACCACCAGATGGAGCCGGCCGGCGTAGCGCTGGCTCAGCACACCGGTGACGGCGCGGCCAATCACGTCCGCTTCATTGCGGGCCGGGATCACGGTGACCACGGTGGGCCATTCGGCCGGGGCGGGAGAGGGCGTGGGCTTGCGCACGCGCCAGAAACCGGCGCGGGCGAAGACCAGCACGCACCAGACCACAAGGGTCAGCAGGGACAATCCAAACAGCATGGCGAATTATTTGACGAAGCGTCGTGCGAAGCGCGCCAGCTTGGGCACCGTGGTCGGACGCAGAAGCCGCGCATCATACCCCGCCATGCGCCGATCGTTCTCCGCCAGACAGAGATCGATCATCGAGCCGGGCGTCAGCGAGTCGGCCAATGTTTCGGCGGCGTTCATCGGGAAGTTGGCATCCTGGGCGCCGCCATGCTCGTCCACTTCGATCTGGCGGGCCAGGCCGATCCGTTCCCGAATCAGGAACAGCCAGACGCGGAACACCTTGAAGGCGAACGCGGGGCGACGCCACCAGGGCAGGCTGGCGCGGTACCAGGCCACCCAGTTGACGAAGAACAGGATGTGGCGGCCTTCTTCCTGAATCACCGGTTCGAAGGTCTCGACGAGTTCGGCGGGGAAGAAGCCCGAATCCTTGGCGGCCGCGAACAGGCCGAAGGCGGCAAAGCTGTCGATGCACTCGCTGTAGCCGGTAACCAGCCAGCCCCATTCGATGTCGGACGGCGGCAGATATTCGGGCTCGGGTTCCAACTGGATGCCGTAGGCCTCGACCAGCTTCGCCAGCACCACCTTGTGCCGCGCTTCCTCGTCGCCATCCATTTCCAGGGCGCTACGCAACAGCGGGTTACGCTGAAGCCGGGCAAAGCTGTGCACGCGGATCGACGCGCGGCCTTCGGTCTGCACGGCGATGTCCCAGATCGGCAGCGAGGTCACGCGCTCAAGCGCTTCCGGCGAGAGCTTCGGCCACTCGATGACGGCGGGTTTGTAGGGGTTGTGGGTCTGCAGAAGCATGTTGCAGAACATGCGCAGATGTTCGGGGGACCCGGCACGCACCGGACCCTCTACCGGGTCGGTCCAGTTGCGCATCGCATGATCGGCCTGGTCGATGGCAGCTCGGGCAACCGTGGCGGCCATTTCGGCGGCACGCGCCGCCGGGCTCGGTGTGGTGCTGGCCGACTGTGATCCGGATTCGGGGATCAACGGGTCGGCGGTCATGCCATCCGCTTCGAAATCTCTCTTCATCGGCGCTCCGGGCAGGGGATTGCGGAGCCATTGTATCCAGCCGGAGCGATCAGCGCAGGATTGTGTCGTTCAAGGCAGTCGAAATCGATCCGGCGGGCCATAGCCCGCCGGATCGTGACCGCCAATCGACCGCTAACGCGCGCGGTGTTCGTGCGCGGGCGGGTTCGGGCGGGGGCGCCAGTCCCGTGCGATGTCGGGGAAGACGTCGCACTCGCCACGCACGATGGCCTCGATCGTCGTGCAGACGCATTCGGTCCCCCGCGGGCCCACGCAGACGAGGCTGTGCGGATGCTCCGAATGGGGCGGAATGGCGTACACGTGCATGCCCTCGCGGTAGAGGGGATGCCGGGTGAGCCGCTCGTTCAGGATCTCGACGAAGCGGCGGGGGCTTACGGTGGGCTTGTCCATCGCTAGTTCGTCCTTTGAAGGAAACCCCGGCCCAGGCCGGGGGCGTTTGCAGGCGCGCGCGCCTAGTGGAGCGTTTGCGTGTCAGTGACTTCGCCCGCCGCGCGCGGCTTGTCGAGCATGCTGTTGCCGGCAGCCCAGCAGGCCGCCTCCGCTTCCGCGTGCGAGGGGTAGTCGGCCGCGGCTTCGATCATGCTGTCGCATTCGGCGCCGCCGCATTTCTCTTCCACCACGATGCGCCACGTATAGCGTCCGGGAGGGTCTTCAAGCACATGCATGACCAGCGTGCGGCGGTGGTCGGTCAGGGTCATGGGATGGGTGGTGGGCATGGCAATTCTCCCTTGCCGACGGGCCATGACAGGAACGACAACCCGGCGGACTTTCAACATAGTCAGCGTCGCGGGGCATTGCCACCCCGAAATGATGCGGTGCGGCGTCGGCGGCCTTTCCTCGTATCTCCGGGCCTGCTATCTTGTCTGGCTTCGGTCTTGCGGGTCGACTATCCGGCCCACCCGAACCCAATCCGACATGCCAGTCTCGCCGCCGACCCTTTCCGCCCGGATCTCCGCGCTGCTCGCCCATTTCGATACGGCCGTCCTGCCGCCCTGGACCGGCGCGGGATGGAATCCGGCGATGCAACTGGCGCATGAGGCACTGGACGGCGCCACTGGCCAGCCGTTGCCGGACAAACGCTATCGGGCGATGGCGTGCGCGCGCCAGCTCTATGTCTTTGCGACGGCCGGCAACCTGACGCATGCCGATACGCTGCTTGCAGCGCTGCAACGTCACTTCGGCGATGGAGCGGGCGGCTGGATCTACAGCATCGACGCGTCCGGCCAGCCGCTCGATACGACGCGCGATCTCTATACCCACGCCTTCGTGGTCTTCGCCTGCGCGCATTACCACCGCGCTGGCGGCAGCCCCGCGGCGCTGGACCTGCTGCGTCGAACGGTCGATGTCATCGAAAACCGCTTTGCCGATGGCAGCGGGCTGTATCACGCGGCCCTGGCCGAGGATTTCACGTCCAATGGCAGCGGCGTGCTGCAGAACCCGGTCATGCACCTGACCGAGGCCTATCTGGCCGCGCTGGAAGCCACTGGCGACACATGGTTCGCCAACCGGCTCCGTGACCTGGCCGATGCGGTGCACGCACGCTTTGTCGATGCCGCCGATGGCTGCGTGGCCGAACTGCCCCAGGGCAGCGCCGGCAATCGGATCGAGCCGGGACATCAATTCGAGTGGTATTCGCTGGTCATGACGGCCCCGGCATTGTTCGCCGATGCGGCACTGTCATCGGCATTGCGCCGGGCGTTCGATTTCGCGCGCCGCCACGGCGTGGCGGACGACACGCTGGGTGTTTGCGCGGCGCTGGATGGGGCGGGGGGTGTACTGGATGCCACCGAGCGCATCTGGGCACAGACCGAGTTCGCCCGGGCGCTGGCGGTCAAGGGATCGGTCGAACATGATGGCGAAGCGCTGGATGCGCTCGCGGTCTGGACTGACCGCTTCCGCACGCGCTTTCTCCATGCCGGTGGCTGGCACGAATGCCTGGCGCCCGATGGCATGGTCGTGCGGGCGGAGATGCCTTCCACCACGCCATATCACCTGCTGACCGCCTATCAGGCGCTGGGCGCGTTGCCAGGCTAAGCAGGCATCAATCGACCCGCGCGGCGCGCAGGTCGCTCTTGCGAATCAGTTGCAGCAGCGTGTCGGCCGGCTCGGTGAGTCGGCGTGCGGCCAGCGTGATGAACTCCACGTCCGGCAGTGCTGGCAGTGCATCGAAATTGACCGGTGGCACCAGGCCGCCACCGGTCAGATTCTCGGCCCGCACGGTGATGCCGAGCCCGCCGCGCGCCGCTGCGATGCATCCGGAATGGCTACTGCTGGTGCACACGACGCGCCAGCGCCAGCCATTCTTGGCCAGCGTATCCAGCACCACGGAGCGCGTCACGCTCGGTTCGTTCACGAGGATCAGCGGTAGAGGCTGACGCACATCCACAACCGTACCGGGTCGCGCCAGCCATTCGAGCCGGCCACGGAAAAGGGGCACGCCGCGGCGCTCGCCTTCGCGCCGCTTGCCGACGATGAGGTCCAGCGTGCCCGCTTCCATCCACTCGTACAGCTTGCTGGTCATGCCGATGGTGATCTCGAGCTCCACGTCCGGGTGCGTGGCGCGGAATGCGGCCAGCACATTCGGCAGAGGACCCTGCGCCAGGTCTTCGGAGGTGCCAAGGCGCACGCGGCCCTGCAGGCGCGGTCCGCTGAACTGGGATTCGGCACGGGCCAGGGATTCGAGAATCAGCCGGGCATGAACGAGCAGGGCTTCGCCATCGGGTGTCAGCGCCAGCGAGTGCGTATCGCGCACAAACAGCCGCCGGTTCACGCTGCCTTCGAGCCGCCGGATATGGTCGCTGACCGACGATTGCGACAGGCCAAGCTGACGCCCCGCGTCGGTAAAGCTGCGCGCGGTGGCCACGGTCGCGAAAGTCTGGATCCAAACGGGATTGAGCATCGACGCATTGTCATCGGAAAATCCGATTGCAGTCAACAAAGCCAGAGGGGTTCCCGATGGGGTGTCCGCTAGGTACCATGCTCGAACGTCTCCGGGATTACCCGGGGTGACGCCGCCCCATCAAGAATTTCCTATGCGTACCGCCTCTGCTTCCGCTACCGATCAGGCCTTCTCCCAGAAGGCCATGCTGTGGATCGTCTTCGCCGGCTTTTTCATGCAGACGCTGGACACCACTATCGTCAACACCGCGTTGCCCGCAATGGCGCGCAGCCTGGGCGAGAAACCGCTCGATCTCAAGCCTGTGGTGGTGGCCTACACGCTGACCATGGCGATGCTGACCCCGGCGTCTGGCTGGCTGGCCGACAGGTTCGGCACAAGGCGCGTCTACTTCAGCGCGATCCTGATCTTCGTGATTGGCTCGGTGTTCTGCGCCACGGCGCACACGCTGACCCAACTGGTGATCGCGCGGGTGCTGCAGGGCATTGGCGGATCGATGCTGTTGCCGATCGGCAGGCTCGCGGTGCTGCGCAACATACCCGGCGAGCAGTACATTGCCGCACTGGCCTTTGTCTCCATCGCGGGGCAGGTCGGGCCGATCTTTGGCCCGGTGCTCGGCGGATGGCTGGTGCAGAGCGCGTCGTGGCACTGGATTTTCCTGATCAATGTCCCGGTGGGGCTGGTCGGCCTGTTCGCCGTGCATCGTTACCTGCCGGCTGGCGAAGTGGATGCCGCGCCGCCGTTCGACTGGATAGGCTGTGGCCTGCTGTCGCTGTGCATGGTCACGTTCTCGCTCGCGCTTGAGCGTGGTTCGGTCAGTAGCCTGAGCGCCGCGCTGATGGCCGCAAGCATTGCCAGCGCGCTGCTCTACATTCCGCATGCGCGTCGCCATCGCACGCCGCTGTTCCGTCTCGCGCTGTTTCGGGAGCCCAACTTCACCGTGGGGCTGGTCGGCAACCTGGTCTGCCGCATTGGCTCGGGCGCCGTGCCGTTCCTGCTGCCGCTGCTGTTTCAGCTTCAGCTTGGCTACTCCCCGTTTCATTCGGGCCTGATGTTGTTGCCGGTAGCCATTTCCGGGACCATCTCGAAGCGCTGGATCGTGCCGCTGGTGAATCGCTTCGGCTACGACATATTCCTGCTCGTCAATACGGTGATCGTCGGGGCTTCGATCGCTTCGTTCGCGGCGATCTCGCCGGGCTGGCCGCTCGGGCTGTCGATCGTGCAGCTGGCGATTTTCGGTGCCGCCAACTCCATGCAGTTTGCCGCGATGAACGGCGTCACACTCAAGGGTTTGTCGCGTGAAGACGCAGGCAGCGGCAACAGCCTGTTTTCGATGGTGCAGATGCTCGCGATCGGCCTCGGCGTGACCATTGGCGGTGGACTCGTGAGTCTGTTCTCGGCCAAGCTTGGCGTGGCTGCTCCGGCCTATCGGCTGGCCTTCCTCAGTGTGGGCGTGATCACGCTGGCGTCCGCCATGGTGTTCCGGCGGCTCGATGCGGACCTGCTGAACCCGAAGCGGACTGCGGTGGAGGCGCGGTAGGGGACATCACGGCCGCGGTAAGCGCACGGCCGGGCCGCTCATTCATCGACGGAGATGACCAGCACACCCCGTTCCGACAGCGCGGGGCGGAGATCGTGCTGGAGGAACACGGACTTGCTGGTGTGCCGTGGTGCCGCCAGGAACAGTCCATTGTGGGCGTCGCTGAACACTGCTAGCACTTTGTAAGTGCCATTAGATGCTCAGTCTTCCTCGACGCCAGCCTCCCGCAGCATCCGCTCGCACTCATCGAGCATGTCGTGCGCGAATGCGGACTGGTAGTTCGGATCGAGGGCTTCCATCATCTCGTGCGAGGCGTAGAGGCCGGCTTCACGCGACAGCGTTTCGGCCAATTGCCGGGCGAGTTGATCGCTCAGGTCGGACAGCACACGCCGCTCCGACAGTGCCAGCTGCAGTTTCGAGCGCGACAGCCAGTTGCCCGCGAGCGTGGCGCCCTGGCCCTCGGTCATCCACTGGCCGTGTTCGTAGAAGGCTGACAGCCGTTCGGCGGTCAGCGCGAACATCAGGGCCTTGCGGGTGTTGAAGTCGATGCGGGGCAGGGGAGCGGCGGGGATCATGCGTGGATATCGGGGGTGGGGCACAAGAGGCGGATGAAGGACGGCCGCCATGTTAGCGCGGCAATCGTCGCGGCACTCACACAAAGCGCTCCTGCAGCCACTGGCCGATATCGACAATTTCCTCGATGCAGACCGAATGCGGCATCCGGTAGGTCAGCCATGTGACCGGATGACCCGCGGCAGCCACCCAGTCGCGCGCGCGGGTCCCAAGCACCAGCGGCACGACATCGTCCTCGGTGCCGTGGGCGGCGAGGATTGGCGTGGCGGCGTTGGCCGGTGCGGCCTCGGACGCGATCAGGTCGGTCGAGGGGATGTATGTCGACAGCGCAATCACTCCGGCGAGCGCTTCGGGATGGGTCAGGGCCGTGGTGTACGCGATCGCGCCACCTTGCGAGAACCCCGCCAGGACGATGCGGTTGGTTGGCACGCCGCGCGCGTTCTCGCGTGCGATAAGCGCGCGGATGGCATCGCGGGATTGCAGGATGCCCCGTTCATCGGCACGGCGACCCGCTTCATCTAGCGAGTAGATGTCATACCAGGCCGGCATGACGTAGCCGCCGTTGCAGGTCACGGGTATCGCCGGGGCGTTCGGGAAGATGAACCGGATGGCCAGGGTTTCGGGCAATCCGAGTTCCGGGACAACCGGAACGAAGTCGCTGCCATCGGCACCCAGCCCGTGCATCCAGATCACGGAGAACGCCGGGTTCGGCGCGGTTTCAATTTCGATGGCGGGCAGCGGTTCGCTCATGGCCGGTTCCAGTGCAACAGCACGAAGCTAGGGAAGGCGGCCAGTATCGCACAGGCCCGAACGAGCCCATGCGGGTGTTGCCACGCCAGCGCGGCGTCAGGCGGCAGAGGGCACGATTGGCACCGTGGTCAGGCCCGGTGCGGCACGTGCGGGTGCAGCGGCGGCGTCCGTGCCCGTATGGGTGATCGCATAGCGTCGGTCGGCCACACCCTCCACGCCGCTCGTTCCCACTTCTTCCAGGAAAGCGATCATGTTCCGGTAGTAGTCGACTTGCATCTGCGCTTCCAGCAGGCGGCGTTCTGCCTGGAAAAGCGTCAGCCTCATGTCTTGCAGTTCCTTCTCGGCGATTTTCTCGGGCGTCGGCGGACTGAACAAGTTTGCAAGCGAACGCATGGCATTTACCTCCAGGGGCTGTCTACGGCGGTGAGTCGTGAACGGATGTGAGCGCCATTGCGGTCAAATATAGACGATCCGGCGCAAGGTACACGATGGGTCACCATGGTTCATGTGGGGTCGACCACAAGAATGATTGCGGTACGCCGCACGCAGGAGTAGATTGTTTGCCCATTGGCCGGGATGCCGCGAACTGCGCGTCCCGGCTTTGTCGTTTCTGGGGCAATGGGCCGGGCGATTCCACCGATTGTGGCGGAGGTGCCACTGCCGGTCTCCGACGCGATCCGCGCCGTCAAATCCTGCCATCGGCAAAAAAACGACACCCCGTCTGCCGCACGCAACATCGGTCAATTGCAGGCATTTCTCCCGCATGACAGCGGCATGACGCGCCGATGACCAAATGATGGCGGGAACGCCTCGCCTGATTGTTTTTGTCCCGGTTTTGTCTTTTCTCGTCCCACTCTTTCGGAGGGGTAAAGGTTACTTTGCTGGATCCGTTAGTCCATCGATAGCCCCGGACAACGCGGGGCACGAAAGAGGAGCGGAGAAAGATGGCGTGGGATAACTTGAGCATGCGCATCCGGCTGGGCGCGGCATTTGGGGTGGTGGTGGTGCTGGTGGCGGTCATGATGACGCTGGCATTGGGCCAGATCGCCGATGGGGACACGCGAGGCTGGCTCTATGGGCTGGGCACGGCCGTGGCGGTGTTCAGCGTCGTGTGCTGGGCCCGTCTGGCCAGTGCGATCGAGGCGCCGCTGAAAGAGGCTGAATTCATCGCGGAGACGGTGGCTGCCGGCGATCTGAGCAAGGACTTCGAAACCGAGCGCGGTGGCGACTTCGGTCGTCTGCTCGGCGGCCTGGGAGAGATGGAAGACATGCTGACCGACCTGGTCACGCGCATCAAGTCCGCCAGCGATTCGATTTCTTCGGCATCGCAGCAAATCGCCGTGGGCAATACCGATCTGTCGCAGCGGACCGAGGAGCAGGCGGCCACGCTGCAGGAAACCGCGTCGAGCATGGGCGAACTGACTGCGATGGTCCGGCAGAACACCGATCGCGCGCGCACCGCCAACGGGCTTGCGGCTTCGGCGTCCGGCATCGCCGAGCGCGGTGGCGCGATCGTCGGCAATGTCGTGGAAACGATGAATGCCATCAGCGTCAGTTCGCGCAAGGTGACGGACATCATCGCCGTCATCGAGGGCATTGCATTCCAGACCAATATCCTGGCCCTGAATGCCGCCGTGGAAGCAGCGCGCGCGGGCGAGCAGGGTCGCGGCTTCGCCGTGGTGGCTGGCGAAGTGCGCACGCTGGCCCAGCGCAGCGCCGCGGCTGCCAAGGAGATCAACGTGCTGATCAATGACTCGGCGCGTCAGGTGGAAAGCGGTTCGGCGCTGGTCGGCCAGGCCGGGCAGACCATGGAGGAAATTGTCCAGGCGGTGCGTCGGGTGACGCAGATCCTTGGCGAGATCGCGACGGCTTCCGAGCATCAGAGCGACGGCATCGAGCAGGTGAATGTAGCCGTGACCCAGATGGACGATGTGACGCAGCAGAACGCCGCCCTGGTCGAACAGGCGGCTGCGGCTTCGTCGGCGCTGGCCGAGCAGGCGCAGGAGCTTCAGAAGGTGGTGGGCGAGTTCAAGCTGTAGCCTGTCGCTGATCGCCGTCAGAGCTTCCCGCTCTTCAGATAGGCGATCACTGGCGCCCAGAAACGGGTCATGTAGGGGGGCTCGATCGCCGCGTCATGCGGAAGGTCCTCGAAGGCTTCCAGCCGCCGGGGCCCGTGTGCGGCCCGCGCCAGGCACTCGGCATCCCGGAACGGGATCGTCTCATCCCGCTTGCTGTGCAGCAGCAGGATGGGCATGGTCAGATTCCGGATTTGCCGGATGTTATTCCATGGGTCCGGCAACATCCAGGCGAGCCAGCGCGGCACCCGGCCAGTGACGACTGCGGCGGCACGCGCCGAGCGGAATCCGGCGCCGATGACCATGCCGTCAGGTGCCGGCGCCAGATCGCCCACGACATCCAGCAATACGCCGCTACCGAGCGAATGCGCCATGACGTAGTGCCGCGACGCCTGCGGCGTAACGGCGCGGAACTGGGCATAGGCAGCCAGGGCGTCCTGGTGCAGGTGGCGAACGGAAGGCCGGCCCGTGCTGGCGCCATAGCCGCTGTAATCGAAGACGAAGGAACTGATGCCCGCGGCGTGCAATAGCGCCTGGACGGGTGCCCAGTCGGCCAGGCATTCCTCGTCACCATGAAATACGGACAGTGCGGGCGCGTCGGGTGAGGCCGCGACGTATGAGCCGCGCAGCAGGCGGTCGCCGCTTGCGAATGCAAACTGACGCGATGCAACGCCGAAATCGTCTGGCCTTGCCGTGCCGCCCGAGGCCGGAACGAACGCTTCACGTTCGATTGCGCGAAACATTATTAGCCGTCCGACGCCGGCCAGCAGCGCCACGCCAGCCAGCCCTGCGGCGCCAACCAGCCAGCGCCGGTACGGATTGGGGGCGGGGGACGCTTTGGGGGGCGGCATTGCGATGCTCGACTGTCGGCAGGGGTGAGTAACCCTAACACCTGCAAGGCCCGTCGGGAAAGCATCGGCAGGCTTCAGAAGAGGACTTACCTCAACTTTATCTCGTAAAATCAATTACTTATCTTCGTGATTGATGATTTCGATCGGGGCAATAGAAAAGTTTTTGAGTGGCGTCCCAAGTTTCTGCTTGCTTATCTATCTATAGGTAGATAGTATTCACGCCATGGACGAACACGTTGCAGCGCAAACAACCACCGCAGCGGGCAATCCAAGCAACACCAGACAGTGACGCAGTACCGGAAACGGTTCTTTTTTTAAGTCTTTGAATCTATCTAGTAGTAGATAGCAATCAGCAAAGAAGACGAAGAAGAGCGCCGCGAATTTGCAGACAGACTTCGGCCCCGCAATCCACAACCTGAACCGGATTGCCCGGCCCCTTGAAGAAGGAGAGCATCATGAACGCCAAGACCATCCTGACCGCCGCCGCCCTTGCCGCCGCTTTCGTGACGGGCGCCGCCCAAGCCTCCACCTCGCACGGCGAGGTCTACGGTTATACGTATCGCGTGAACGACCAGCGCAGC
Organism: Cupriavidus sp. UBA2010; assembly: GCF_002335265.1. Taxonomy (NCBI): domain Bacteria; kingdom Pseudomonadati; phylum Pseudomonadota; class Betaproteobacteria; order Burkholderiales; family Burkholderiaceae; genus Cupriavidus; species Cupriavidus sp. UBA2010. The sequence continues at coordinate 58,049 of NZ_DDCI01000023.1, read as the reverse complement.
GCCTTTACCGATGGCGCCCGCCAAGGCAAGTTCGACAGCTTTAGCGAAGGCGCTCGCATCAGCAATCGCGACGGCTTTACCGAAGGCGCGCATATCGGCAACCGTGACGCCTATACGGATGGCGCCCGCATCAGCAACCGGGACGGCCTGACGGCCAGCATCAGCAACCGTGATGGCCTGGTGGAACGTACCATCGACCCGTATCTGGATGGCGCGCGTTTCGTAGCCGGCCTTGACCGCAGTGGCGTTTCCGCCAGCCCGGCTCGCAAGGCCGATCCGTATCTGGACGGCGCCCGTGGCAATGAAGCACGCAACCCGTACTTCGACGGTGCCCGGACCCCGGACGTCTACACCGGCGGCGCCCTTGCCTGACCAGTGCCATGGCCGCCCCGACCGGGCGGTTGTCAGCTGAAGCCCGGCGCCCTCGACAGGGCGCCGGGCTTTCATGGTGCGATACGCACGCTAAGATGAAATCGTCCGGGCCGAATGCCCGGATTCCCGGCGGCCGGAAAGTGGCGTGGTTTTGCAATCGCCACCTCCGTCGCGGGTTCCCGGCCTGAATGGCCGCTGGTTGGCTCCGGGAAAGTCCCGGTTGTGTATCTATCTTCGTGTAGATAAAGTGGCGACCATGAAAACGCAACCTGTCCGCGAGCAACTGCTCGAACACACGCTGATCCTGATCCGCCAACGCGGATGCAACGGCTTCAGCTATCGCGACCTGGCCGAGCTGGTGGGCGTCAAGACCTCCAGCATTCATTACTACTTCCCGTCGAAGGACGATCTGATCCTGGAAGCGGTCAAGGAGTACAGCCGGCGGATTAGCGAGCGGCTTGCTGGCATCAGCGCCGACCTGCCCGTGCTGGACCAGGCGCGTCAGTACCTGGAGCCGTTGCGCCAGACCTGCGGGTCGAACCAGATTTGTCTGGCGGGGATGCTGTCGACCGAGATCCTGAGCCTGCCGGAGTCGGTGCACTCGGTGCTCAAGGACTTCTATCACGTCAACGAAAACTGGCTGGCGAAGCTGCTCGAGCGCGGCCAGAAAGAGCGTGACACGCCGTACCCGGTGCCGCCCGCCATGCTGGCGCAGGTGATCTACGGGGCGCTGCAGAGCGGTCTGATTGCCGCGCGCCTGTTCGGCACGCAGGATCGTCTGGAATCGGCGGCCGAAACGCTGCTTGGCGCGCTGTGCAACAAGCGCGCTGCGGCGCTGCTCGAAGCGCACGCCTGAGTCGCGTACCAAACTATGTGCAGGACACATCATCCGCCGGAGGGCATCAGCCGTCCGGCGGTATTTTTTTGTCCTGCTTCCAGGCGGCCACTGTGTCGCACAGCCACAGAGGATCGTCGTGCGGCAGATCGTGTCCTGCCCATGGATGACGGATATGGCTGACGCCATCCGAACGCCAAGCTGCCGCCAGGTGCGCCGAGCAGGCCGGATTGACCAGTCGGTCGGCATCGGATGAGAGGATCAGCGTCGGACATGGCGGCGCGGCGGTCATGGCGCGAAATCGTGCGGCGGCCAGCAACTGCAGCCATGCCGCCTTGCGCGAGACCGGCGCGCTTTGTGCGATCTCGACCCAGCCGGCGATGTCGGCGTCGCGGGTATCGAGCCGCTCGCAGGTGAGCCGGTGCACGGTCCGTTCGCAGCGCACGCGATCTTGCCAGTGGTGGGCCATGCCTAGCAGCGCGGGCCAGTTCAGCGGCTGCAGGCGCTCCGTTATCGCGCTGAAGGGCCTCATGCTCGTATTGATCAGCACCAGCCCCGCCACGTCGTCGGGCCACGCCTGAACCCATCGGGTTGCCACCATCGCGCCGAGCGACATCGCCAGCACGCGCCATGGTCCCGGCACGCCCGATGCATGCGCCGCGGCCCGTACCGCCTCCATCATGCCGTCGACGCTGGCCGGCACCGTGGCGTCGCGCGCCGTGCCGTTGCCGGGCAGGTCGATCAGCAGCGGCTGCCCAAGCCCGCGCGATGTCCATAGCGCCGACAGGTTGCCCCAATGGCGTGATTCACGGGTCAGGCCGCGCAGGAAGATCCAGGCGCTCATGGCATGGGCGGTCCATATTGCCAGTGCGCGCGCGCCTGCTCCAGCAGGTGATCCCGCTGCGCTCCGTTCGGCAGCCAGCGATTGGGCGCCACGGCTACCCGGCCGAGAAAGTCGAACAGGCTTACATGCCGGCGCAGGACCCGTGCAGTGCGGTGTGCCTTGATGGGATTGAAAATGCCGGCACGAGAGAAAATCTGACGCGGATTCTTCTTGATCCAGAGCCACGAACCCAGTTCGAGCGTCATCGGCAGGAACAGGTTCTGCGGCGGCGCGCGGTCATACGCGAAGTCCCACAGATCGCCGTGCAGCAGGTACTGATGGCTCTGCGGCTCGAATGCGTAGCCGTGATGCGGATGGGCCTGTTCGAACATGGTCTTGAGCAGGTACATCTCGGGGAAGTGGGACATTGGTGCGTGCGTGCGCGCGTACGGGAACCAGATGCTGTCGCGCCAGCCGTAGCCCGAATGACAATCGACGGCGAAGCTCAGTGGGCGCGGCAGCAGTTCGGTTTCCACCACGTGAAGCATCGCGCGGCTTTCCGCTTCCATTGGCGCGCCCGCCCGGCCGCGATACCACGGTAGCCAGGCGCCGATACGCTGCCCACCGGCCAGGAACGGCACGGCGGCATCGGCATCCTGCGGCGCGTTGCGCATCAGATCGACACCATTCGGATTGGCGCGCGTTGCCGCATACATCCCGCCTGGATTGACGATCGGCATGAAGACCAGCCGCACCGTCTGCAACTGGCGATGTAGCAGGTCGTCCCAGGCAAGACGGCACAGCAGTGAGCGCATGTAATCGAGCACAAGCTGCGTGCCGATGCGTTCCAGACCGTGAATGCCGCCGAAGATGCCAATGGCCGGGGCGTCTGGTGCGTCGGTGCCCAGACTGGCCACGTGCACGGCAAACGTGTGGCCTTGCACGGTCACATCGCAGGCGATTTTCGAACGAAACCACGGCGCGCCGAGTTCCAGCAGCGCGAGTAGCTGGTCGTACTCGGGAAAGCTGGAGCGGCCCGGGTCGGTCATCGATGGGAGGCGTTTGGGGCGGAGGGCGCTTGGAAGACGGGCGGATCAGTTCAATATAGGCGCTGGCGGCGGCACTTCGCAATGGCGCCCGGAGGCGGCGCCGGGCAGCACCAGGCTGTCCAGCAGCGCGCTGAGCAGCCGTGTCTCGCGCCGGCTGTTGAGGCAGTACAGGTATTCGTGGATCACCGGCGCGCGGCTGGCGAACGGCACCACCGTCAAGGCCGGGTCGCGTGGCACTTCACCCATCGGCATCACGCTTGCGCCAAGGTTGTGGCGGATGGCCTCGCAGATGGCCTCGCGGCTGCCGATCACGGTGTGCGCCGGCAGTTCCTCTCCGACGGCACGGAGCGCGCTTTCCGTGGCCTCTCGCGTCATCGAGCCCTGTTCGCGCACGAGCAGGTGACAGGCGGCGAGTTCGGAAACTTCCACGCGCGGCCTGCGCGCGAACGGGTGCGCGGGATGCGTTACCAGCACCATCGGGTCCGCTGCCAGCCTGACTCGGTGCAGGCGATCGTCATTGACCGCATGCGACGACACGGCGGCATCGATGCGGTACTCGAAAAGCGCATCGAGCATTTGCCGGGAGTTGCCGATCTGGATGCTGACGCCGATGGCCGGAAAACGCTGCCGGAATGCCGCCACGCTGCGCAGGATGTAATAGGGGCCGGTTGCGCCGATCCGCAGGTTGCCCATACGGAGATTTCCGGCATTGCGCAGCAGGAAGTCGGCATTGCTCTCCTGCTGCACGATCTGCTCGGCTAGCGGCATCAGCGCGACGCCGGTATCGCTCAGGTCCACGCGGCTGGCTCGGCGATGAAACAACTCCACGCCGTAGAGCTCCTCGAGCTGGCGGATGCGCCCCGTGACCGTGGGCTGGCTGACTCGCAACTGGCGAGCGGCGGTGGTGATGCTGCCTTGTCGCGCCACCTCGTAGAAGGTCATCAGCAGATCGCCAAGCATGGGGTTCCAAACGGAAACGGGAGAGCTGCCGACTATAAGGCGGAAATATGACAGCGTGACGAAGGCCTGTGCGTGGCCAATCCGGTGCCGGGGGGTGGCTGGCCATCATGCTGCTTCACGGCGCGAGGGAGGTGATGACAGCGCCGACGCCGAGGGGCATCGTTACTTCAACGTGGAATCGGGCCCGGGGATGCCGTGGGCATCCCCGGATGAGCGACTACCTGGCCGGGCGGCTCACCAGCCCGGCAACTGCGAGGCTGCCGGACCAGCTGCCGTGAGCCGTTGTCAGGCGCCCATGGCCGGGTCGGAGACCGTATGCGTGCCGTTCTCCAGCCGGCCAGCGAAGCGGCGCATGAAACCACCCTGCTGCGTGGTGACCGTGAAGTCGTACCAGTTACCTTGCGACCCCACGGGCCAGTGCTGATCGACCTCCTTGCCGGCCGGGACCTCGAACGTCCAGGGGCCGTCGTTCCGATAGGCGTTTGGCTTGACCGTGAACGTACACGTCGCGCTGCCGCGATTGATCAGCGTGAGCCAGACCTGGGCGTTCGCCTCGTCGTAGCACACGCGGATCTCGGGCGCGGCACCGCCGCCGGCAGCCTTCTGCGCGCTGATATCGCCGACGAACGCGCGGTGATAGCCATTCGGGCCAAGCACCCAGAGGTTGTAGCGGCCACTGTCGCGGCTTACGTCGAGCTTCGCGTCGTAGGACTTGCCTGCCTCGATCGCGTAGCGGCGCGGCACATCGCCCAGATGCAGGTGGTCGTACACGTGGAATACCGCGGCCTGGGTGCCGTCGTTCTTGAAACGCAGCCAGACCGTGTTCGTGGACGGGTCCTCGAAGCCGCTGGTATGCAGCGTGTAGGGCAGCGCGCGCGACGGGCGTGTGCCACTCTTCTGGGTGGGCATCGACTGGGCGGCAACCGTTGGCGCGGGAATCTGCGCCTTGGCATCCTGCGCGGCACGCAGCGTGTCGGCATCGGTCTTCTGCAGCGGCGTGAAGGTAAGGGCCGTGTTGCTGTTCGGGTTGACGAAGTCGAACGCCGACATCAGATCGCCCATGATCGCGCGCCGGTAGGCACTGATGTTGGTTTCCGCCACGCCGAAGCGCTGTTCGAGGAAACGCAGGATCGAGGTGTGATCGAAGGCCTGGGAGTTGACCCAGCCACCACGGCTCCACGGCGACACTACGTACATCGGCACGCGCGGGCCGGGACCAAACGGCGTCTTGTCGACGCTGTAGTACTCGGCCGATGCATCCATCGTCGTGTAGCCGACGGGGTTGCCCGTGGCGTCGAGCGAGGGGGCGCACGGCGGCGGCACGTGGTCGAAGAAGCCGTCGTTCTCGTCGAAGTTGATCAGCAGGACCGTGCGGCTCCAGATCGCGGGGTTGGCCGTCAGCGCGTCGAGCAACTGCTGCGTGTACCACGCGCCCTGCACCGGGCTCGACGGCCCCGGGTGTTCCGAGTAGGTTGCTGGCGCGACGATCCACGATACCTGCGGCAGCGTGCCGGCGGCGATGTCATCGCGCAGTGCCTGCAGGAAGCCGCCATCGGGCATGGTGTTGCCGATGCCCTTGAAGAGCGGGTTCACCGTGTCGTTGGCCGGTGTGTACGGCGTGTAGGGCGAGCCGTTGGCGGCATTGCCCAGCGCCGCGTTGGCCGCGCGGTATTGCTTGAACCCAGCCAGCGGATTGTCGGTGAAGTTGTCCGGCATGTTCTGGTAGACCTTCCAGGTCACGCCGGCGGCCTGCAGGCGTTCCGGATAGGTGGTCCAGGTGTAGTTGATGCCGGTGGCGTCGAGCGAGTCGCCGCTATTGTCGATCACCGGGCCGCCGTTCTTGCCGAACGGATCATTGGTGCCGGTCCACTGGAACAGCCGGTTCGTGTTGGTGCCACCGTGGAAGCCGCAGTGGTAGGCGTCGCAGAGCGTGAATGCATTGGCGAGCGCGTACTGGAAGCCCAGTTCCTGCTCGGTGTAGTAGCCCATCGACTGGGTCTTCTTGGCGGTGGGCCACGCGCTCATGCGGCCGAGGTCCCACGCGGCCTGCGCGTCGGGCTGGCTGTGAGGCGTGCCGCTCACGCGCTGGGCGTTGCCGGCGGTCTGGTCCAGGTGATACGGCAGCACCACGCGGTTGACGTTGTTGCTGGCGTAGGTCTGCTGGAATGCGTTGCGGCCGCCCGGCAGCGGGATCGGGAAGCGGTCGCTGAAGCCGCGCACGCCGTTCATGGTGCCGAAGTAGTGATCGAACGAGCGGTTCTCCTGCGTCAGGATCACAACGTATTCGACGTCGCGGATCGATTTGGTGGCGTTGTTGGCCGGAATGGCCAGCGCGCGGCGGATGGCCGGCGGGAATGCGGCAAGCGCGGCGGTGGCGGCGGCACTGCTGCCAGCCATCTTCAGGAAATTGCGTCGGCTGCTGGAGTTCATAGCGGTTCTGCCCTGGTCAAGCGTGTCGTTGTTGGTGGCGTCCGTCGGTGCTCAGGGCGCGCATTTCATGAGCGGCTTGGCGGAATCGGGAGTATCGCCGCCGGGCGTGGTGCCGGTGGGTGGTGTGGTGCCGGAGTTTCCGGTGCTGCCGTCGCCATCGCCGCCACAGGCGGCAAGGGTCGCACACAGCAGCAGGGCCGCCAGGCACCCGCGGGTGCGGGCCCGGGTGATGGTGCGGATTGCGTCGATCATGGTCGGTGTCTCGTGCGGGGAATGGCTGGCCGCGGCGGTCTTGCCGCGGCGCGTCGCGTGACTCGCGATGCGCTTCGCAGCGTAAGCAGCCAGGTTGTCCTCGCAATGACATCGGGCCCAAGAATTCCGATGACGGCATCGGTCTTTTTTGCGCTTTGGGCCAGTCGGGCAAGCTGTCAAATTATCTGAATCATCAGAATATTGTGCTGCGATGCACCAAACCGTGTGCTATGGTTTTAGACGCTTCCCTCGAATTTTGACGCAGCGGCTCGGCTTTCAATTTGGCGATGTTTCCCTGAAAGCCGCGCCAGTCCTGGGCTGCAGGGAGGTGGCACCCGTGCTGGACGCGTCTGACCCCATTCTTGTTGCGGGTGCAACAAGCCGTGACCTTGCTTGTGATCAGGGCTTCCCGCCCCCAGTCTGGTAACTGAGCAGGGCGCTTGGAGGAGTTGCATCATGAACAACCAACCCGACTATGTCTGGCACTACACGGTGGGCACGCCACTGGCCGCGATCGCGCGCGCCGGGCGTCTCGTGCCGGCTGCCGCATTGATGCGGGAGCCGCGCCTGGGCAAGCAGGAGATTCTCTGGTTCTCACGCAACCAGCAGTGGGATCCGTCGGCGAGCAAGGATGACGGGCTGGGTCAGGCGCGTCACACGTTGACGCGCGGGGCGTTGCACACCCGATTTGGTCTTTACCGATTTGGTCTGTCGGCGCTGGACGTGCGCCTGGTACCGTGGCCGACCGTCACGCGTGTGGCGGAAATCGACGTGCCCGAGGCCATGACGATGGTGGCCAACGGACTGCGCTGCGGCGCGGCGCCGACCGACTGGCTTGGCACGCTGATGCCGATTCCCTTGTCGGATCTCCGTTTCGAGGCCTGGACCGGCGCGATCTGGGCGCGGGCCGATCTGAACGAAATCGCCGCCCAACTCGCGTAGCGGGCGGGCGCTCCAGTTCCGGCAATCAGCGGCTCAGCCCACGCGCGCTGATCGGCCAGACACATTCCACCACGCCGGCCCGGACGCCGATGATCTCGTCATAGAGATTCAGGGTCGGGTCGCAATGGCCCGGCACCAGCATGACGCGGCTGCCCAGTGCGGGCAACGCCTCGGGGGTGTCGGCGCGGCGCGGCTTCACAATGCCGTGCTCGTCGTTGGCTGCCACGTAGTCGAGCGTCGTCGACGCCGCGCCATCGGCCCAGATCCACGGCAGCCCGGAATCGACTGCCATCGACTTCAGTCCCGCATCCAGGATCACGCGGTCTCCCGCCGCCACGCTCATGACCGTGGTGGCGATGAACAGGCTATGTTCGAAGCGCAGCGTGCCCGTGTAGGCATTGCTGCCGTAGTCCGCGTCCATGAATACGTAGGAACCTGGCTGGATTTCGGTATAGACGCCACTGGTCAGGTCGAACTCCACGCTGCCGCTGCCGCCGCCCGTCACCACGTCACAGCGCACGCCGACTGCGGCGAGGCGCGCGATGACACTACCGGTGCGCTCGGCAGCCCGTGCGGCGGCGTCACGACGCTCGGCCCAGCCGCGCAGATGCTGGACGCCCCCGTGATATGCCTGCAGGCCCCGAAATTTCAGTGGCGCGTGTTTCGCGATGCGCTCCGCGAGCCGCAGCGCCTCGGATGCATCCCGCACACCGCAGCGACCCTGGCCGACATCGATCTCGACGAAGACATCGACCGTGCTGCCTGCCGCCGAGGCGGCACTGGCCAGCGCGTCGATCTGCGCCACGTCGTCGACGCACACGCTCATGCGCGCATGCCGGGCCATTTCGGCCAGCAGCGCCGCCTTGGCCGGGCTGGCGAGTTCATTGCTGATGTGGATGTCGTGGATACCGGCGCGCGCGAACGGCACGGCCTCACTGACCTTCTGGCAGCAGATGCCCACTGCGCCCTCGGCGATCTGCGCGACCGAAACATCCGGGCACTTGTGTGCCTTGGCGTGGGGACGCAGCTTGACGCCGGCCATGTCGGCCGCGGTCTGCATCCGGCTGATGTTGCGGGCGAAGACATCCAGGTCGACAACGAGCGAAGGCGTGTCGATGGCGTCTACGGGCTGGCCGGTACGCGCGGCGGGAGGCAGGTCGAAGGCGATGGACATGGCGAGATGGCGGTTGACTGGGGAGCAGGACCGGCGATACGAACCACACGATGCGCGAGACAGCGTAGCACGGTCCGCGATACCGCCGCCCGGGAGTGCTGAAAAAGCCTCTCGCAAGCCCCGTATTTGATCTATCGCAAATGAAGATCATGGATAGGCTCAAGCTTCAGGCGCGGGCGTCGTTAAGGCGGGCTTGCACCCTTATCTGTTGAGCCCCATGAATAACCTGAGCATCCGCCACGGCCTGCTGGCGACCCTGGTGATTTTCGGCCTGATGATCGTGTTTGGCGCCGCGTTGGGCGTGACCCAGTTGTACGCAGCCAGCGAGTCCGCGGAGGACATGCATCAGGTATCGTCGCGTGTGCAGTTGCTTAACAGCGCCTACAAGGACATGACACGCGCGCGCGCCGCGCTGACGCGTGCGTACAACTCGTCCAAAGCCGGTGGCGGCATCAATGCCGAGGCAATCGGCAATGCGGAAGGGTCGATCCGCAAGTCCACCGATGCGTTGGAACGCTTTGCCAGCGCGCCTGTCCTGGAGGGGCTGGATGCCTCGACACGCGAGGCCATGGTCGCTGTCGCACGGGCACACAATGACGCTGTGCAACGGGGACTCGAAGCGTTGCGCAAGGATGATCCCGATGGATTCGTGGCGATCAACGACAAGGACATCACGGCGACAGGCACGAAGTACTCGGCTGATGTCGAGCGTTTCGAGACACTCGCCACGCAGCAAACTGAAGCCGTGATCGCCAGGATCAGCACCCGTTTCAACCGGGTGCTGATCCTGGTGTGTGTCGGCATGGTGGCGTCGGTGCTGCTGATCGTGGTCGTGCATCTGGCGCTGCGCAAGCTGGTTGTGGCGCCGCTGCACCTGGCGTGCGACCTGATCATGCGCGTGGCGGACGGCGATCTGACGATCAAGGTGCCCGAAGCCGGCCGCAATGAAATCGGACAATTGCTGCGCGCGCTGTCGCGAATGCAGCATGGGTTGACGGACACCGTGGCGAAGGTGCGGGCGGGCTCCGATGCGGTGACAACCGGCGCGAAGGAGATTGCCGCGGGCAATACCGACCTGTCGTCGCGTACCGAGCAGCAGTCTTCGGCGCTGGAGCAGACTGCCGCCAGCATGGAGGAATTGACGTCGACGGTGGCCAATAACGCGGAGAGCGCCACGCGCGCCAGCGGCCTGGCCCGCGACGCCGCGGATCTGGCATCGCGCGGTGGCGAGGTGGTGCGCGGCGTGGTGCAGACGATGAGCGAGATCAACGCCAGCTCGCAGAAGATCGTGGACATCATCGGCGTGATCGACGGCATCGCATTCCAGACCAACATCCTGGCACTCAATGCCGCCGTGGAAGCGGCACGTGCCGGCGAGCAGGGTCGCGGTTTCGCGGTGGTGGCTGGCGAGGTGCGCGCGCTGGCCCAGCGCAGCGCAGGGGCCGCCAAGGAGATCAAGTCGTTGATCGATTCGTCCGTCGACAAGGTGGGCGCCGGCAGCGCGCAGGTAGAACAGGCCGGCAGCACGATCGAGGACATCGTGGTGGCCGTGCGGCGACTGGCCGATACCGTCAATGAGATCTCGGCCGCATCGATCGAACAGTCGTCGGGTATCTCGCAGGTCAGCGAGGCGGTGTCGCAGATGGAGCAGGTGAACCAGCAGAACGCTGCCTTGGTGGAGCAGGCTGCTGCCGCCGCGGATTCGCTCGAATCCCAGGCCAACCAGCTTGCCGCCGCCGTGACAACGTTCAAGCTGGCGGCTTGATGGTTCGCCTGAGGGGCCGCCTGAGGGGCCGCCTGAAGGGCCGCCCGAGGGGGATTTACCCGGGCAGGTGGCGTTAGCTGGCGAGTTGTTCCTCGACGAACGTCAGCCGGTCGTTGCCCCAGAACAATTCGCCATCGACGATGAAGCTTGGCGCGCCGAAAATGCCGCGTGCCACGGCTTCTTCGGTCACCTGCTTGAGTTCGGCCTTGACCTCGGGGTCGTCGAGCATCGCCAGTGCCTCGCGCGGGTCGAATCCCGCCGCCACCAGCACCTTGCCGATCTCGTTCGGGTCGTTGAGGTTCTTGCCGTGTTCCCACATCGCGCTGAAGATCGCGTCGACATAGCGATGGAACTCGGCGTCACCCTTGCGCTGGTAGCCGATCGCGCCACGCATCAGGGCCAGCGTGTTCACCGGAAAGAACGGGTTGTGCCGGAACGGTGCGTCGTAGCGCCGGGCCCAGCGTTCGGTATCGCCGGACGACCACTTGCTCTTGGCCGGAATCTCGGCCGGGCTATGGTTGCCCGTGGCCTTGAATACCCCGCCCAGCAGCATCGGCCGCCACACGATCGTTGCGCCGGTACGCGCCGCCACGCGAGGCAGTTCCTTGTACGCCAGGTACGAGTAAGGACTGCCGAAATCGAAGAAAAATTCCACCTGCTTGGTCATTGCATGTCTCCTTTGTGTCCGGCTTTGTGCTTCTTGGCAATGCTGGCTTGAGGGCGATTACCAGTGTTCGATCCAGGGACGCAGATCGAGTTCGTGGGTCCAGGCATCGCGTGGCTGTTGATGCAGCATCCAGTAAGTGTCCGCGATGTGCTCCGGATTGACGATGCCGTCCTGTGTCCTGGTGGCGTAGCGGTCGGGGAAATTGTCGCGGATAAAGGCGGTGTCGATGGCGGCGTCGATGATCAGGTGGGCGACGTGGAGGTTCTTCGGGCCAAGTTCGCGTGCCATGCTTTGCGCCAGCGCGCGCAGCGCGTGCTTCGCGCCCGAGAATGCCGACATGCCCTCGCGGCCGCGCGTGCTTGCAGTGGCGCCGGTGAAGAAAATCGATCCGCGCTGCCGGGGCACCATGACGCGTGCGGCTTCGCGGCCCATCAGGAAGCCTGCGAAACAGGCCATCTCCCAGACCTTGAAGTAGACGCGCGAGGTGGTTTCCAGAATCGGGAAATTCACGTTCGCGCCGATGTTGAACACCGCGACTTCCAGTTGCCCGATATCGCGCTCGATGCGCTCGATCATGGCAACCGTCTCTTCTTCCTTGCGTGCGTCGCAGCCAAAGGCATGGGCTTCGCCGCCTTCGGCCCGAATCTGCTCGACCAGTGGCGCGAGTTTGTCGACATCGCGTCGGGTGACGCAGGCGACATAACCCTCGCGGGCAAAGCGGCGGGCGATGGCGCCCCCGGTGGCGTCGCCGGCGCCGACGACGAGGATGGCTTTCTTCTCAGGCACGGTGTCTCCTCCTGCCAGGTTGAATTGCGGAAAGGGTGCTGCGTGGAATGCCTTGGGTGTCCTGGGTGTTTGCGTAGTGGCTTGCATTATGACAGGAACGATCCCATACCGTATGACCTGAGAATCCGTCCTTGACTTTATATCGTACGATATATATCTTAAGATGCATCGTAAGACTTATTGGAGTGCAATCATGAGGGACTGCTTTGGTTCTGATGGTAGGGGTGAAGGTCGCCAAGGTCATCAAGGGCGGCATGGCGGACACGGGCATTGGCGCGGGCAGCGTCACGATGGCTTGCGCGTGCTGATCCACGCGATGGGCCGAGGTGGCAGCTTCTGGTCCCGTGGAGGCGGTGGGGATTGGGACGGCTCCGATGGCTTCGATGGCGAAAGCCTGCGCCGTGGCCGCAAGTTCAGCGCCGAGGATCTGCAACTGCTGTTGCTGTCGCTGCTAGAGGAAAAGCCGTCACACGGCTATGAGCTGATCAAGGCGCTGGAGGCGCGCACGGGCGGGTTCTACAAGCCGAGCCCGGGTGTGGTCTATCCCGCGCTGACCTTCCTGGAGGATCTCGGCTACGCAACGGTCGATACCGAGGGCAACAAGAAGCGCTACCAGTTGGCAGACGCCGGCCGCGCCTATCTGGAAGAGAACCGTGAGCGGCTGGAGCAGATGCTGGCACGGCTGCAGCACGTGGCGCGCAAGATGGACTGGATGCGCCGGGCCATGCGCGGCGAGCCGCAGCGCGAGCCCGAGCAGGGCGGATGGGTGCCCGAGTTCGTGGCGTCGCGGATGCGACTCAAGCAGGCGCTGGCGCTTCGCAGCGGTGCGTCTCCAGACGAACAGCGCCGGATTGCCGCCATCCTGAGCCGCGCGGCGGATGACATCGAATCGGGAGACCAGAACGCATGAATGACGACCGCAATCTGACAGTCGAGCGCGTCCGCCATCCGCTCAAGATGCGCCTGCTCAAGGTGCTGCGCACGCACCGGGTATCGCCGCAGTTGCTGCGCGTGACACTGGGTGGCGAAGACCTCGCGGATTTCGTCTCGGGCTCGTTCGACGATCACATCAAGGTGTTTTTCCCGCCCCCGGGTGCGGAAAAGCCTGCGCTGCCAGAAGTGGGGGCCGACGGCATCCGTTTTCCGGAAGGGCAGCCCCGGCCAGAGACACGCGACTACACGCCCCGCCGATACGACAACACAGCCCGCGAACTCGACATCGAGTTCGTGCTGCATGGCGACGGGCCTGCTTCCACCTGGGCGGCGCAAGCGCAGCCGGGCCAGTATCTCGGCGTGGGCGGCCCACGCGGTTCGTTCGTGATCCCGCGCGGGTTCGACTGGCATCTGCTGATCGGCGACGACACCGCGCTGCCAGCCATGGCTCGTCGTATCGAGGAACTGGGCCCGGACGCCCGTGTGATCGTGGTGGCGGAGGTGTCGGATGCCTCGGCGCAGATTCCGCTCGCGACAGGGCCGAATGCGCAAGTGCACTGGGTGCACCGCGAAGGCCGGCCCGAAGGTAGCCAGCTTGCGCCGACGCTTCGCTGGCTCAGCTTGCCGCAGGGCGAAGGCTACGTCTGGGCTGCTGGCGAGGCCGCCGCGATGCGCGAGGTGCGCCAGTATCTGGTGGGCGAGCGCGGCATCGACAAGTCGCGTATTCGCGCATCGGCTTACTGGAAACGCGGCAATGCGGCGGTGCATGAAACGATCGACGACTGAAGAGTTGAATCGCGACATCTGAAATTTTTCGTCGCGGGCTCCGGCAGGGGCGTGGCGCGGATACACTAATCGCCACGCTCATCGACACAGGGATCTGCCATGCCGCGCCTTCGCCTGTCGCCATTGTTTGCCGTTGCCGCCGCCATCGCCGCCGCTGTTGGCACCGCGGCGTGCGCCCCCGACTCCGTGCGTAACTACGAGGCCCATGGCCTCAACAAATATCTGAACACGATCCAGGATGCGTGCGCCGACACGCGGCTTGGCAACCACAACCTGGGCGAGTGGCTGCGCAGCGGCACCACCGATAGCGACAGCGACTACGTCTACTGGCTCGACCAGACCTCCAGGCTTTACTACAGCCGCATCGATGTGCCGCAGTATCGCGACGCGATTGCCGGGTCGATGGGGGGTACCAAGTCCAATGCCGATGCGCTCGATTGCATCGTGCGCCATCTTCCTCCGGATCGTCCGACGCAGCCGCCCAGCGGCATGTTCCAGTAACGCAGCGCAACGCGCGTTGTTCGACGCGTGCAATTTATTGGTTGTGCGATCGCGCGCGTCTTGCTAAATTCAGTCCCCAGCGACCGAGACAACGGTCGCGACGTCGCTCGGACGGTTCCGGGCGCTTACGTAAAGGACTCCACATGACTGCCGATTCCGGCAAGCGCCGCTTTGCGCGCATCGATCGTCTCCCCCCGTACGTTTTCAATATCACCGCCGAGCTCAAGATGGCCGCCCGCCGCCGTGGCGAGGACATCATCGACATGAGCATGGGCAACCCCGATGGCGCCACGCCGCCGCATATCGTGGCCAAGCTCGTCGACGCCGCGCAGCGGCCGGACACGCACGGGTATTCGGCGTCGAAGGGCATCCCGCGGCTGCGTCGCGCGATCTCGCACTGGTACCGCGAACGCTATGACGTCGATATCGATCCGGACAAGGAAGCGATCGTCACGATCGGCTCGAAGGAAGGCCTTGCGCACCTGATGCTGGCCACGCTGGACCGTGGCGACACCGTGCTGGTGCCCGACCCCAGCTACCCGATCCATATCTATGGCGCGGTGATCGCGGGGGCAGACATCCGTTCAGTGCCGCTGACGCCGGGCATCGACTTCTTCGCCGAACTGGAACGCGCGATTCGCGGCAGCTACCCGAAGCCCAAGATGATCGTGCTGGGTTTCCCGTCCAACCCAACGGCGGCCTGCGTGGAGCTCGATTTCTTCGAACGTGTGATTGCGCTGGCGCGCAAGCACGACATCTTCGTGGTGCACGACCTGGCTTATGCCGATATCGTCTTCGATGGCTGGAAGGCGCCGTCGATCATGCAGGTGCCGGGCGCGAAGGACATCGCGGTGGAGTTCTTCACGCTGTCCAAGAGCTACAACATGGCGGGATGGCGGATTGGCTTCATGGTCGGCAATCCCGACCTCGTGGCCGCGCTGACGCGTATCAAGAGCTATCACGACTATGGCACGTTCACCCCGCTGCAGGTGGCGGCGATCGCCGCGCTCGAGGGCGACCAGCAGTGCGTGAAGGAAATTGCCGCCCAGTACCAGTCGCGCCGCGACGTGCTGGCACGCGGGCTGATCGAGTCGGGCTGGCCAGTCGATATTCCAAAGGCTTCGATGTACATCTGGGCCCGCATCCCGGAACCCTATCGCGCGCTCGGCTCGTTGGAGTTTTCCAAACAACTGCTGGCCAAGGCCAAGGTATCCGTATCCCCCGGTATCGGGTTTGGTGACTACGGCGATGAGTACGTGCGATTCGCGTTGATCGAGAACGAATCGCGTATCCGTCAGGCCGTGCGCGGGATCAAGGCGATGTTCCGCGCGGATGGGCTGGTGACGGCGCCAGGCGGCTGATCTGCAGTTGGTTTTTTCCCCTCTTCCGCGAGCGGAAGAGGGGAGCCAGCAATCGGCAACACCCAACCTCAGAAATATCCCACGAACCGTTTCATGATCGGCGATAGCGCATCCGCGCGATGCGCCATCAGGATGCGGCTGCCTGCGTCGGGCCCGGCGATGGCACGGTATGCCACGCCGGGGATGCCCGTGCGCGCGTAGATCGCCGGTAGCACCGACACCCCCGCACCACTGGCTACCAGACCGATGATCGTGGTGGCCTCGCGCGCTTCCTGCGCGACATTCGGCGCGAATCCGGCGCGATTGCACAGTGTGGTCACGTGGTCGAACAGGCCGCAGCCGAGTCCGCGGGGAAACAGCAGGAACTTCTCGCCGGATAGTTCACTGATGTCGATCTCTGTCTGCTCATTCGATCGCGCCAACGGGTGGCCGACCGGTAGCACTGCCACCAGACGGTCCGCCAGGACTTCCCGCACTTCAATACGCGCCGGTGGCCGGAACTGAGGCGAGGGACGCAGGAATCCAATGTCGACTTCGCCACTTTCGAGTTGCTGGAGCTGCTGACCAGTGGACATGTGCACCAGTTCAAGCCGGGCATGGCGATGTGCCTCGCGGAAGGCGTGCACGGCGCGCGGAAAGACATCCTGCATCGGCACCGACGCCGTGAATCCCACCCGTATCTCTCCTGCTTCGCCGGAGGCCACCTGCCTGACCACGTCACGCGCTTCGTCGAGATTGGCCAGTGCCGCCCGTGCCTTGTCCAGGAACAGTTCTCCGGCCGGCGTTAGCGCCACGTGATGGCGCGACCGTTCCAGCAGCGGGCTGCCCAGTTCATCTTCCAGTGCCTTGATCTGGATGCTGAGCGGCGGCTGGCTGACATGCAGCCGGCGGGCGGCCTCGCTGAAGCTCAGCGCCTCGGCCACGGCCACGAAATAGCGAAGTTGGCGAAAGTCCATTGATACGAATTCGAAATAACGAGCCACCTGAAAACATATTGGACAGTATCACGACCCGCGCCGAGAATGTGCCAGGAGATTAATAACATCTGGAGACATCATGCTGCGCGGGCTCGCTCGTATTCATGTTTTGCAGGGCGGGAGCCGCCCGATTCTGGCCGCAATGCTGGCCACCGCGCTGGCAATCGGCGCCCAGACGGCCCGCGCCGACGCGTATCCCGACCATCCGATCCGACTGGTCGTGCCGTATGCGGCGGGCGGCGCGGTCGATATCGTGGCTCGCTCGGTTGGCCAGCGCATGAGCCAGCAACTCAAGCAGCCGATCATCGTCGACAACCGCCCCGGCGCCAGCACCAATATCGGCATGGACTTCGTGGCCAAGGCCCCGGCCGACGGCTACACGATCATGATGGCCTCGAACAGCCTGGCGACGAACGCGGCGCTGTTCAACAAACTCAGCTTCAACCCGGCCACGGATTTCGCGCCAGTGGCGCGGATTGGCGAGGCATCGCTGGTGGTGGTCGTGCCGGCCAAGTCGAACATCACATCGATGAAGGGGCTGATCGCCCAGGCCAAGGCGGAACCGGGCAAGCTTAGCTTCGGTTCGGCCGGCAACGGCAGCTCGGGCCACCTTGCAGGCGAAATGCTCAAGGAGTCCGCTGGCATCGACGTGCTGCACGTTCCATACAAAGGCGGCGCGCCCGCCATTACCGACCTGATAGGCGAACGCCTGACGTTCATGCCGATCAATCCGCTTGAAGTGATCAGCCATATCAAGTCCGGCACGTTGCGGCCGCTGGCGGTGGCCAGCGCCAGCCGTTCGGCGTTGCTGCCCAATGTCCCGACCTCGAAGGAGGAAGGGCTGCCCGCCTTTACGGCCTCGGTCTGGTGGGGACTCGTGGCGCCCGCCAAGACGCCCGCGCCGGTCGTCAAGGCGCTGAACACGGCGGCCAACGCCGCGTTGAACGATGCCGACGTGCGCAAGCAGCTTGGTCAGCTTGGTGTGACGATCGTCTCAGGCACGCCCGAGCAGTTCGGCCAGTTCATCCGCTCGGAAACCACGACCTGGACCGGGGTGATCCGCAAGGCTGGGATTACCGCCGACTGAGGGGCCGACTGAGGGGCTGACTGAGTGGCCAACTGAGCGGCCAACTGAGCGGCCAACTGAGCGGCCAACTGAGCGGCCAACTGAGCGGCCGATCGAGGCCGCATCCGGGCGCCTGACTGCGCCCATTCTCTCGAAAACGTTTTTCGTATTGCCATGTCCGTACAACAAGCATCGGCTGCAAAGCCCTCCATCCTGGTGGTCAGCGCCCACGCCGCTGATTTTGTCTGGCGCGCGGGCGGTGCCATCGCGCTTTACGCCGAGCGTGGTTATCACGTGCGCATCGTGTGCCTGTCGTTCGGCGAGCGCGGCGAGTCCGCGAAGATGTGGCGGCAGCCGGGCATGACGATGGACCGGGTCAAGGTCGCGCGTCGCGAGGAAGCCGAACGCGCCGCCGAGATCCTGGGCGGCACGCTCGAATGCTTCGATCTGGGCGACTATCCGCTGCGCGTGCCCGACGAAGCGCTGCTGCGGCTGGCCGACATCTACCGCGACATTCGCCCGGAACTGGTGCTGACGCACTCGCGTGAAGACATCTATAACTTCGACCACCCACTGGCCACTCACGTGGCGCAGGAAGCGCGCATCATCGCCCAGGCGCATGGCTACAAGCCCGAGGTGCCGGTGATCGGCGCGCCGCCCGTGTTCCTGTTCGAGCCGCACCAGCCGGAGCAGTGCAACTGGAAGCCGGATGTGCTGCTCGATATCTCAGCGGTCTGGGAGAAGAAGCAGCGCGCGTTCACGACGATGGCCGCGCAGGAGCACCTGTGGGAGTACTACACTCGCGTCGCGCTTCAGCGGGGCGCGCAGGCAACGCGCAATTCCGATCGCAAGATTACCTACGGTGAGGGCTACGCCCGCATTTTCCCGCAAGTCTCGGAGGTCCTGGCATGAGAACCGTCGCTTATCGCAATATCCTGCGCGCCGAGTCGCGTGATGTCGAAGCGCTGGGCAAGTTCGGCGTGGCGACGGTGCATGAGGCCCAGCGCCGTACCGGGCTGATGAAGCCATATCTGCGGCCGATCCAGTCCGGTTCGGCAATCTCGGGCTGTGCCGTCACGGCGCTGATGCATCCCGGTGACAACTGGATGATCCATGTGGCCGTGGAAATGGTTCAGCCCGGCGATGTGCTGGTGGTGGGCCTGGTGAGCGACTGCACCGACGGCGTGTTTGGCGATCTGCTGGCAACGTCGCTGAAGGCGCGCGGCGCGCGCGGGCTGATCATCGATTGCGGTGTGCGTGACGTGTCGACGCTGAATGCCATGGGCTTTCCGGTCTGGTCCCGCGCGATTTCCGCGCAGGGCGCGGTCAAGGAGACCGTGGGCGCGGTCAACGTACCGGTGGTCTGCGCCGGCACGCTGGTACGACCCGGGGATGTGATCGTCGCGGACGATGACGGTGTGGTCGTCGTGGCGCGACCGCAAGCGGCGGACATCGCCGCGAAGGCGGCCGAGCGGGAGGCGCTGGAAGCTGGCAAGCGCGAGAAGCTGGCCTCCGGCGTGCTGGGCGTCGACATGTACAACATGCGTCCGGGGCTGGCTGAAAAGGGTCTGGTGTACCTAGATCAGACTGTCGACTGGTACAGCGGCGCCAACGAAGCCTGAGACCCCGGAGCCGGCGTCTCGGCGCGCCGGGTTTCGCATCTGGTATAAGACGTCCCACGAGATGACGATCGTTGCCGCCGGAATCGGCGGTAGCGATGCCAGGGGACACAGATGGAATTGCGCCAGCTTCAATACTTCGT
The DNA here is from genome assembly GCF_002335265.1 of Cupriavidus sp. UBA2010. Lineage (NCBI taxonomy): Bacteria > Pseudomonadati > Pseudomonadota > Betaproteobacteria > Burkholderiales > Burkholderiaceae > Cupriavidus > Cupriavidus sp. UBA2010. The sequence continues at coordinate 38,608 of NZ_DDCI01000023.1, read as the reverse complement.
GCGAGTGGTCGAACTCGGCAGCATGAGCCGGGCGGCGCTTGAGCTCGACATGGTGCAATCGGCTGTCAGCCAGCAGATCAGCCGGCTCGAGAGCGAACTGGCCACGCGCCTGCTGCGCCGGACGCCACACGGCGTGACGCCGACTGAAGCGGGCCTTGCGTTCTTTCACGAAGCCCAGCTGACGCTGCGGCACGCGGAGCAGGCGCGCCGCGCCGCGCATCAGGCGCGGCTGACCGGTACGGTCAGTGTCGGGCTGGCGCCGACCACGGCCTCGGTGATCGGTGTGCCGCTGATTCGCGCGATGCGCGAGCGCTATCCCGACGTGCGACTGCATATTGTCGAAAGCCTGTCGGGACACCTGACCGCGATGCTCAATGCGCGCCAGCTTGATCTGGCCGTGTTGTTCGATACCCATGCCGCGCGGCGCTGGACGGTCATGCCGCTGCTTGAGGAGACGCTTTTCCTGATTCAGTCCCGCAATGCCTTGCCGCAGGGTAAGGCCGAGCCGCCCACGCGTCTGACCATGGCCGATCTGTCCGAGGTGCCGCTGATCATGCCCACCGGTGTTCATGGTCTGCGCAGCACGCTCGATGCGGCATTCTCCCGGGCCAAGGTTGTGCCGCATGTCACGCAGGAGATCGATTCGCTGGCGATGCTGATGGATGCCGTCGACATGGGCTTCGGCACCACGCTGCAACCATGGGCGGCAGTGGGGCGCTATCCCGATGCGGAAACGCGATTTCACCTGGCGCAGATCGACGATCCGCAGGTAGGTCGTCAGAACCTGCTTTGCAGTCTGTCGGACGATGAGTTGTCACCCGCTGCGCTGGCGCTGCGGGTGGTGCTGGCCGATACGGCGCGTGGTCTGGTGCGATCGGGAGGTTGGCGCGGGGCACGGCTGCTAGAGGCACTATCAAAATGATTCTGGCGTCGTTGCGCGCCCTTGGCCAGTCCACTTGTACTGTCTGCGGCCGCCCCCTTGCAGGGCGCGCATGTGCTCGCAGGCACATGCCGTTCCGCAGGCGGCTCGCATACGAGCCGAAACCCCTGCTTCACCCTAGCCAGAACCGCTTCGCTTCATTTTGATAGCGCCTCTTAGTGGAGGGATAGCGGGTACGGATGACGCCCGATATCGCGAAACCCGGGCATGTGGCCGGCGGCGTGATCGAACGTGGCGACGTATTCGCAGCCCTCTGCGTGCGCGGCACGGTCGATCAGGCAATCGGCGAAACCGATGTTCCCCGACGCGAGCATCGCCAACGCGCGATAGACGACTGGAGCGGACTCGACCCGCAGCGCCCGGCTCCTGAGCAGGCGATAGATGGCCCGGATGATCTCGGGCCGCGAGCGGCGCCGCTGCAGCACCCATGCCAGTTCCAGGATGACCGCTGTCGACACGTAGCCGGGCCGCTGGGAGGTCAGACTGGCGATCAGACCGGCGGCGATCGGCGACTGTACGGCATCGTCGTCCAGGATCAGCCGCGCCAGCACGCAGGTGTCCAGCCCGATCATCCCTGACGCCCTCCAGGTTGGCCAGCGGCCAGTGGCCGGAAGAAATCCGTACTCGGCACATAGAACTCCACGCCCTGCTCGCGGTAGGTCTGAGCCAAGCAGCCGAACAGCGGGTTCGCCGATGCTCCGGCGTACGGCATGTCCTCAAGAGCCGGCCAGTCCCCCGCATTGACGACGGTGGTGGGGTCCCACCCCATGCTGGACATGAATTCCTCCATGACGGAGGATTTGATCAGCAGGTCGATCTGCCCGGGTGTCAGCGGCCGGCCGTCGTGCCGCATACAGCCCCGCAATGCCAGCAGATGGGGGCAGGGGCCTTCCGTGCCGGTCTGGCTGGCACGCCTGGAGGTACTGAATTCGATGATGTCATCCATGATGTGAACGGCTCCTTGGAGGTTGAGAGAGCGGCACCGCGGGTGCCGTGTTCGATACTCTGGGCCAGCGCAGCCGGGATGGATATGAGACGGATCTGAAAGGCCTCCCATGCAACCCCATCGCGATCCTCCGCCACCTGTTTCCCGCCTCGGGCCCGGCTTGGCTGTCCCATCACAAATCGTGATACCCCCATGCCAGTCAACGGGTTAGCAGGCCCTGAGCGGGCGGCTACAGTCCCGGACAGACTCCAGGAAGGCTCAGAAAGGCGTGTCAATTTCCACCCCCACCCCCAATCCCCGCACTCAGGACGCCCGGTCATGATCGACGTCCTGGTGATCGGCGGCGGCAATGCCGCCCTTTGCGCAGCGCTGATGGCCCGTGAAGCGGGCGCCAGCGTGATGCTGCTGGAAGCCGCGCCGCGAGAATGGCGCGGCGGTAATTCCTCCCACACACGCAATCTGCGCTGCATGCATGACGCTCCGCAGGACGTGCTGGTCGACGCGTACCCCGAAGAGGAGTACTGGCAGGATCTGCTGAAAGTGACCGGCGGCCTGACCGACGAGAAGCTGGCGCGGCTTGCGATCCGCGCGTCGTCGTCGTGCCGGGACTGGATGCGCAGCCATGGCGTGCATTTCCAGCCACCGTTATCTGGCGCGCTCCACGTGGCTCGCACCAATGCGTTCTTCATGGGCGGCGGCAAGGCGCTCGTCAATGCGTACTACCGCAGCGCCGAGGCGCTCGGCGTGCAGATTCGGTACAACGCCCCAATCGACGCCATCGAGCTCGATGGCAGCCGATTCGTGGCGGCGCGTATCGGCGCCGAGCGGATTGAAGCACGCGCCTGCGTGCTGGCGGCCGGCGGATTCGAATCGAACCGCGAGTGGCTGCGGGAGGCCTGGGGCCAGAACGAGCGGGGCGAATGGCCCGCCGATAACTTCCTGATCCGCGGCACCCGCTTCAACATGGGCGTGCTGCTCAAGCACATGATTGCCGCGGGCGCCGACGCGATCGGTGACCCGTCGCAGTCGCACTGCGTGGCTATCGACGCGCGCGCGCCGCTCTATGACGGTGGCATCTGCACGCGAATCGATTGCGTCTCGCTCGGGGTCGTGCTCAACGCCAACGCGGAGCGGTTCTACGACGAAGGCGAGGACTTCTGGCCCAAGCGCTATGCGATCTGGGGCCGTCTGGTCGCGCAGCAGCCACAGCAGATCGGTTACTCGATCATCGACGCAAAGGCCGTCGGGCGCTTCATGCCGCCGGTGTTCCCGGGCGTGAAGGCCGATACGCTGCCGGAACTCGCGCGCAAGCTCGGGCTCGACGAAACCACGTTCATGCGGACGATCAACGCGTACAACGCCGCGTGCCGGGTCGGCAAGTTCGACCACACGGTGCTGGACGATTGCCACACCGAAGGCGTGACGCCGTCCAAGACTCACTGGGCGCGGCCGCTCGACACCGCGCCGTTCTTCGGCTACGCGCTTCGCCCAGGCATCACGTTCACGTACCTGGGACTGAAGGTCAACGAAGAGTCGGCCGTGCATTTCGATGGCAAGCCGAGCGACAACCTGTTCGTGGCCGGCGAGATGATGGCTGGCAACGTGCTCGGCAAGGGCTATACCGCTGGCGTCGGCATGGCGATCGGCACCGCGTTCGGCCGGATTGCCGGCACGCAGGCCGCCAAGGCGGCAAAGGGCATGGCCAGGCGTGCCTCACAGGCATCAACGGAAAAGGAATATGCAACATCTTGAAGCGCTGACGCGCGAGGCCGCGGCATTGGCGCGCGGCGCGCTGCCGCTGACTGCAGACGAAGGCGAAGTGGCCCGCACCCTGCAGATCTGCAACGCCTGCCGCTATTGCGAGGGCTTCTGCGCGGTGTTCCCGGCAATGACGCGCCGGCTGGAGTTTCCCAAGGCCGATATCCACTATCTGGCCAATCTGTGCCACAACTGTGGCGCCTGCTATCACGCCTGCCAGTACGCGCCGCCGCATGAGTTCGCGGTCAATATTCCGCAGGCGATGGCCAAGGTGCGTGTGCAGACCTACGGCGACTACGCATTTCCCGCCGCGCTCGGCGGTTTGTACCGGCGCGCGGGGCTGACCACGGCGCTGGCGCTGGCTGGCGGCCTGGCGTTGTTCCTGCTGATGGTGCTGGCGATGCGTGGCAGCCTGCTGCACGCGCCGCTGGCTGGCAACTTCTACGCGATCTTCCCGCACAATCTGCTGGCAGTGATGTTCGGCGTGGTGTTTGTCTTCGCCATCGTCGCGCTGGGCATCGGGGTGACGCGGTTCTGGCAGCAGGTAACGCCCGGCACGCGAGCCAGTGATGACGGCGGTGCGGCCGTGGGCGGCGCCGCGCACGATGCGCTGCGGCTCAAGTATCTCGGCGGTGGGCACGGCGAAGGCTGCAACAACGAGGACGACGCGTTCACGCTGCTGCGCCGGCGCTTCCACCATTTCACGTTCTACGGCTTCATGCTGTGCTTTGCCGCGACGACGGTGGCCACGCTGTATCACTACCTGCTGGATCTGCATGCACCGTACGCGCTGACGAGCCTGCCTGTGCTGCTTGGCACGGTGGGCGGCATCGGCCTGCTGATCGGCACCGCCGGTCTGTTCTGGCTCAATGTGCGGCGCGACCCGCGCACCGGCGATCCGGATCAGAAGCCGATGGACCGTGGATTCATCGCGCTGCTGTTCCTGACCAGCGCGAGCGGGCTGGCGTTGCTGGCCTTGCGCGATACCGGTGCGATGGCCACAGCGCTGGCCATTCACCTCGGCATCGTCATGGCGCTGTTCCTGACGCTGCCGTACGGCAAGTTCGCGCATGGCATCTACCGCTGCGCGGCGCTGCTGAAGTACAACATCGAAAAGCGCCGGCCGAGCGATCTCGCGCTGGGCGCCGACTAAGACATCGAATCGAATCAAGAAACCGAAAAGGGAGACAGGATCATGACGAAACCGGGTGTGCTGAACATCCCCTCGATGCGCGGCCAGTGCAGCGACACGGAGTGGCAAGCGCGCGTCGATCTCGCCGCGTGCTACAGGCTGGTCGAGCTTTATGGCATGGCCGACATGATGGCCAACCACATCTCGGTGCGCGTGCCGGATGAAGAGGATGCGTTCCTGATCAACCCGTACGGCATGATGTACGAGGAGATCACCGCATCGTGTCTGATCAAGGTGGACCACGCGGGCAACATCCTGTCGAAGCCGGACTTCGGTTCGCTGAACTACGGCATCAACAAGGCCGGCTACGTGATTCACAGCGCGGTGCATCACGCGCGGCCCGAGGTGGCGTGTGTGATTCATACCCATAGCTGGGCATCGATGGCGGTGTCGTCCCTGGCGTGCGGCTTGCTGCCGATCACGCAGACAGCGATGCGCTTCCTGAAGATCGGCTATCACGACTACCAGGGCGTGGTGCTCGATACCGCCGAGCAGGCGTCGCTGCTTGAAGACCTGGGCAAGGGCGAGGCGCTGATCCTGCGCAATCACGGTGCCCTGACCGTTGGCAATACCGTGGGCGAGGCGTTCAACTGGATGCATCGGCTCGAGTTGGCCTGCCGCTCGCAGGTGGCGGCGATGTCGTGCAACACGCCGCTGCAGCAGGTGTCGGCGGACGTGCTGGAAGCCACGTGGAGTAACTATCAGCCGGGCACGCGCCGTCCGTATGGCGTCATGGAGTGGCCAGCGTTGCTGCGCAAGCTTGATCGCCTGGACCCGAGCTTCCGCGACTAGGAAGCCGAATTAACGCATTCCCGTATCCCCGCCTTACCGCCTTACCGCGTTACCGTTTTACCGCATCACCGTTGCACCTGAAGAAGAAGGCCTGAATGCCATCCAACGCCCGCAGAGGCGTGGATGGCTAGTGGCGAACCGGCGGGATCTGTGCCCCGAATCGCGGGTCCCGACTGGTGGCATGGCGCCGGGCCCGCGCAAGATCGTCCCGGTGCGCATAAGAACTATATAAACAAGAGAGACAAGACATGCATCGATTCGCCCCCGTTCGATGGCTGGCTACTGCATTGGCCGCCACTGGTTTCACGTTCGCCGCGCAGGCGTCGGCGCAAGGCACTCCGTATCCGGCCAAGCCCGTGCGTGTGGTGGTGGCCTTCACCGCAGGCGGTACCACCGACATGCTGGCGCGCAGCGTCAGCCAGCAACTTGCCCAGCGCTTCAAGCAATCCTTCGTGGTGGACAACCGTCCCGGCGCGGGCGGCAATATCGGCACCGAGTACGTTGTCCGATCGCCGGCCGATGGCTACACGCTGCTGGTCAACTCGGTGGGGCCGATCTCGATCAATCAGACGCTCTACAAGCGCCTGAACTACGACCCGCTGGCGGATCTGGTGCCGGTGGTGCAGATCGCCGACGTGCCGAACGTGCTCGTCGTGCCGGCCGCGCTGCCGGTAAAGAACTTCGACGAGTTCGTGGCCTATGCCAAGGCGAACTCGGGCAAGCTCAACTACAGCTCGACCGGGGTGGGGACGTCGTCGCATCTGTCGGGCTTCATGTTCAGTGAACGCATCGGTGCCCAGGCCACTCATGTGCCTTACAAGGGTGCCGATGCGCTGAACGACCTGCTCTCGGGGCGCGTCCAGTTCATGTTCGCCACGATTCCATCGGTGATCTCGCAGATCCAGGCAGGCAAGCTGCGCGCGCTGGCGGTGACTAGCGCGAAGCGTTCCCGCTCGCTGCCGGATCTGCCGACGGTGGCGGAGAAGGGCTTCCCTGGCTTCGAGGCTGGCTCGTGGTTCGGCTTCTTCGCACCGAAGGGCACGCCGGCCGAGGTTGTCACCCGGGTCAATCAGGCCGTAAATGACATCCTGCCATCGCTGCAGGCGCAGATGGTTCGTGAAGGCGCCGATCCGGTCGGCGGCTCGCCGCAGCAGTTCGGTGATTTCACGCGCAAGGAATATGAGAAGTGGAAGGTCGTGGTCAAGGCCTCCGGTGCCACTGTCGATTGAAATTCAGACATGTCTCAAACTCAGCCGAAGTCTCTAGAAGCCGTCCAGCCATTGCGCATCCTGTTGTCCGAACTAACGCTGAGGGAGCATCGCGCCGCGATCGATCTGGCCATGGACGGCACGCCGTGGCTGCCGGTACTGGCGCCTGCCACTGATGATCCGAAGGGTGTCGATGTCGATATCGCCTTCGTGTCGCGCGATGTGACCGGGCTATCGACCAAGCATCAGATCCTGCCGGACACGCAGCGCTTCTACTCGGCGATGCTCGAGGCGCCCGCGCTGCGATGGGTGCATGTGCATTCGGCCGGCGCCGATCGCGCCGTGTTCGGCCAGTTGCGGCAGCGCGGGGTAACGGTCACCACGTCTTCCGGCGCCAATGCGGGAGTGGTGGCGCAAACCGCGCTGGCGGGATTGCTGGCGCTGGCGAGGCATTTTCCGCTGCTGCTCGCCGCCCAGCGCGAGCAACGCTGGGCCCCGTTGCTCGGCACGGGATTGCCGCGTGACGTGCGGGGGCAGACCGCAACCATTGTGGGGTGGGGCCCGATCGGGCAGCAGCTCGGTGCCATGCTGCGCCTGCTCGGCATGTCGGTGGCCGTGGTCAGGCAACAGCCGACGCCGGCTGGCGAAGGGTTCGAGACTTTTACGTTCGATACCCTGCACGAGGTGCTTCCCCGCTCGGACTGGTTGATACTGGCCTGCCCTCTGACGGACCGGACGCGTGGACTGGTCGACGGCGCGGCCCTGCGGCGATTGCCGGCTGGCGCGCGGCTGGTCAATGTGGCGCGTGGAGAAGTGGTGGACGAGCCAGCGCTGATCGACGCACTGACAGAAGGAAGGTTGGCCGGCGCATACCTCGATGTGTTCGCGCATGAGCCATTGCCGGCGACGTCGCCGCTATGGTCGTTGCCGAACGTCATTGCCACGCCGCATAGCGCCGGTTTCTCGGACGGCAATGCGGCGCGTGTGGTCGACATCTTCCTGGACAATCTTCGCCGTCGGTTGGCGGGTCAGACATTGCGAAACGTGTCAGCCTAGCGGCAAATGGGAAGGGGTTGCAGAAAAGGCTGCAAACCGATACGGGAAGTTGCGGAGTTTTCAGCAACCTTGTCGCTGCCTCGACATGCACAATAGCGACAGCCGATTTTCTGTTGCCACATACCGTGTCCATGCCTGCCAATAAACCGCCGTTGCCGCGCGTCATCGTCGCGGAGGATCATCCCGTATGCCTGCTCGTGCTGGAGGACCAGCTCAAGGGCATTGGTGGCTGTGAGGTGGTGGTCTGCGAGAACGGTACCGACGCGCTCAGGGCGCTGGAAAGCGGCCCGGCCGCGCTGTTGCTGACTGACCTCAGCCTGCCCGGCATCGAAGGACTGGCGCTCGCGCGCAGAATCCGCACGGGCAAGGCGGGGCAGGTGGCCCCCGACCTGCCCATCGTCGCCATCACGGCCACCGCTGGACCCGAGGAGCGACTCGCGTGCCTGGAGGCCGGCATCGGCATGGTGCTGACGAAGCCGGTCAGCTACGAGACGCTCCAGTCGGTCCTGGGCCACTACCTTTGGAAAGACGACCCGTACGACCAATACGATAAATAGCGCCAACTACATATTGAGCGCCCGCTTCCGCACCGCCAGCGCAGCCTCGCGCATGACCTCGGAGAGTGATGGATGTGGGTGGCAGATCATGCCGATGTCCTCCGATGCCGCCTTGAACTCCATGGCGACCACGGCTTCGGCGATCAGATCCGAGGCATTGGCGGAGATGATGTGCACGCCCAGGATTTCGTCGGTCTTGGCGTCCGCGATCATCTTGATGAAGCCATCCGGATGTCCGATCCCAAGCGCGCGGCCGTTGGCCATCATCGGGAACTGGCCGGAACGGAACTCGCGGCCTTCCGCCTTCAACTGGGCTTCTGACTTGCCCACCCAGGCGATTTCGGGCTCGGTGTAGATCACCCACGGAATGCAGTTGTAGTCGATGTGTGGCTTCTGGCCGTCGATGACCTCGGCGGCCATGACGCCTTCGTCCTCGGCCTTGTGGGCGAGCATCGGGCCGCGCACGACATCGCCGATAGCGTAGATGCCCGCCACCGGGGTGCGGCACTGGTCGTCCACGGGGATGAAGCCACGCGCGTCGGCGGCCAGGCCCACGGCATCCAGACCCAGATTGTCGGTGTTCGGCACGCGCCCGATCGACACGATCAATCGGTCCGCGACGAGTTTCTGTTCCGCGCCGTCCTTGTCCTTGTAGGCGATGCTGACGCCCTTGGCGGTGGCTTCGATATTGCCGATGTCGACACCAAGGTGGATCGTAAGCCCCTGCTTGCCGAACTGTTTGGCGGCTTCCCTGGCCACAGCTTCGTCAAGCGCGCCGAGGAATGTGGGCAGCGCTTCCAGCAGCGTGACTTCGGACCCGAGCCGTCGCCAGACCGAGCCGAGTTCGAGACCGATCACCCCGGCGCCGATCACCGCGAGTTTCTTCGGCACCGAATCGAAGGACAGCGCGCCCTCGTTGTCGGAGACGATTTTGTTGTCGACCGGCACGCCAGAAAGATGGCGGGCCTTCGAACCCGTTGCGATGATGACGTTGCGTGCCGTATGCGACGTCGTCTCGCCGCCGTTGCTAGCCTCCACGGTGATCACGCCATCCGCGGCCCGCCCCTTGAACTTGCCATGGCCCTTGATCCAGGTGACCTTGTTCTTGCGGAACAAAAACTCCACGCCACCGGTGAACTTGTCGACGATCGCGGCCTTGCGCTGGATCATCTGCGGCAGATCGAGCGTGACGCCCTTGACCTGCACGCCATGTTCGGCCAGCCCATGCTTCGCTTGCTCGAAGTACTCGGACGAGGCGAGCAGCGCCTTGCTTGGAATGCAGCCGACGTTCAGGCAGGTACCGCCGAGCCGTGGCTTGCCAGCGTCGTCTTTCCATTCCTCGATGCAGGCTACCGTCTTGCCTAGCTGGGCCGCACGGATGGCGGCGATATATCCACCCGGGCCGGAGCCGATCACGATCACGTCGAAGTCTGCCTTGGCCGATGCCGGGGCACCAGCGCCACCTGATGCCACGGCGGCTACCGGAGCAGGGGCGGGTGCGGGCGCTGGGGCGGATGCCGGCGCTGCAGCCGCCACGGGAGAGGCTGCAGCGACCGCTTTGCCCTCGGTGTCGACCACCGCGAGCACGTCGTCCGTATGGACCGTGGCGCCATCGGGCTGGACGATCTTTGCGAGCACGCCGTCGGCCGGACTCGGCACCTCCAGTGTGACCTTGTCGGTTTCCAGTTCCACCAGGATCTCGTCGCGTTTGACGGCCTCGCCGGCTTGCTTCTTCCACTGCATCAGCGTGGCTTCCGAGACGGATTCGGACAACTGCGGCACTTTCACTTCGATCGCGGCCATGGTTTTTCCTTGCGGGTCTCTTGTGACGAAAGCTTCCAGTCTAGGAGAGCACGCCAAGGATGCCAGCCGAGTTGCGCAGTAGTGACTTCGACGCGTGCAAATGGGGTGTCTGCATCACTCGTTGGTCGGATCGATCGGGAGGACGCCATCCCCCGCGATGCCGCGTCGCCGCTATCGGCAAAATGACCCGGCAGGAAGGCGTTGGGCTTCCTAAGCTATGGGAAGGATTGGAAGAACAAGATGCACCGGGAGGTCGCCATGACTCCAGATCTCAATGCGCAGGTCCGGCGCGTCGCGTCGGTCATGCTGCTTCCGTGGTGCGCCGCCTGCGCGTATCCGGAAGTTCATTCCCAGGCCTGCCTCTCGGGCGTCGATGTGTACGAGGACGTGGCCTATGACACCGGCGCCAGCCGCGTGACGTTCTCGGGATCGGACACCGGCACCGGTGAGCCGTGCAGCGATACGATTGCTGGCCACGGCGGATTCTGGGTTGCCAGCTTCGACCGCACGGCGCCGCCGCCAGCCGAGCCGGGCGCCGTTGTCGATACGAGCACTGTGGTGGAGGCGACCGTCATCGGGGGCGAATGGCACTGGTGGCAAGCCGACGGCACCCTGCAGAGCGGCGACGTGATGGGCGGGCAGGTGATACGCCCTGCAGAGCCGGGCGGCAGCGTCGGCATCTGCACCAATGGCGCGGCCATGATCGCCGTCACGCTCTCGGTCCATCAGCAGTATCCCGGCAGCGGCACCTTCGAGGGCTGCCTGGACGATACGGGGGTGGATACCACGATGCCGTGGATCGTCCATCCGCCGTCGATCCGGGGAAGTTTGCGGATGAACTCGCCGTAAGCGGGCGATGGCGCTACGACAGCGCCGGCCAGTGCGCGGCTTCCAGTGCCATCCTCGCCCCGAGCAGCAGAAGCACGCCGCCCGCCACAAGGCGCTGCGCCAGCAGCCAGCGTGGGTGGCTTCCCATCATTGCCGCGGCGCGGCCCGACGATATGGCGACGAGCGCGTTGACCGATGCGAAAGCGGCGGTCAGGGCCAGCCCCAGGACCAACGATTGCCTGAGGACGCCACCCGCCTGATAGTCGATGAATTGCGGCAGTATCGACAGGAAGACCAGCGCTAGCTTGGGATTGAGCAGGCTGGTCATCGCGCCCATCGTGAACAGGCGACGCGGCCGTTCGGCCTGGGTTGCCTGGACCTGAAGCGGGGACCGGCCGCCTGGCTTGAGCATCTGCCAGGCCATGTAGAGCAGGTAGGCTGCACCAGCGATGGCAAGCAGGCGCGCGGCGCCAGGAATCGCCAGGAACAGCGCACTGATGCCAAATGCCGCGCTGAGCATGTAGGTCATGTAACCGAGCATGACGCCCGCCAGTGAAGTCAGCCCAGCCCGGGTGCCTTGCGAGACCGAGCGCGCCATCACGTAGACCATATTGGGGCCCGGCGTGATTGCCAGCAGGCCGCCCACGGCCATGAATTCGTACATCGTTCTCATGCGCAGCACCTGGTCCAGAACCATCCTTGATCGGGAATGCTGGCAGTATCGGACCACGGGATAGCTAAGTAAAACGGATTATACTGATCCGATTATTCAGATTTACTGATGAAATGAAGAAGCTCGATCTCGACGTGATGGAGATGATCGTTGCCGTGGCCGATGCCGGGTCGTTCGCGCGCGCGGCGGAGACCCTGCATCGGTCGCCATCGGCCGTGAGCATGCAGATCAAGGCGATCGAGGAGGTGCTCGGCAAACCACTCTTCACGCGCACCACGCGCAACGTCGCCCTGACCGAGGACGGCAGGACGCTCCTGGATTACGGACGGCATATGCTGGCCTTGCGGGAGGAGGCATGGTCGGCGGTGGTTCGCCCGGAGATTCGCGGGCGCGTCACGATCGGCGTTCCTGACGATTACGCGTCGTCGCTGCTACCTTCGGTCTTGCGCCGGTTCGCGGCGGCCCATCCGCGCGTGGAGATCCGTGTCATCGGGTTGCCCAGCCACGCACTGATTCCATTGCTGAAGGACAACACGCTGGATCTGGCCTGCATCACGAAGGCGCGCGGCGTCACCGGGGATTTCATCCGCCACGAGCCGATGGTTTGGGTCTCGGCCCGCAGTGGCCGACCCATCTGGCGGGAGCGTCCGCTCCCGATCGCCGTCTTCGCCCATGGCAGCGCCGCGAGAGCCGGCGCCATCGCAGCGCTGCAGCAGGCCGATATCCAGTATCGGATGTCGTATGAAAGCCCCAGTCTGCTTGGATTGATCAGCATGGTCGAGGCTGGACTGGCGGTGGCGCCGCTGGCCCGATGCAGCGTGCCGGCGCATCTCGCTGTGCTGGGGGAGTCCGAAGGACTGCCGCCGCTTGCGCCGCTGGAGGTCGTGCTGGCGCGTAGCGCGAAATCGGCGCGGCCACCGTGCGATTTTCTGGCGGAACAGATGCTGGCGGACTTGAAGGTCTGAGGTCCCGAACGGCTGACGCCCGGCGTGATCAGATGATGAGTCAGCGAAGAGCAGGGATAAGGGCGAAACTCACATACTCGAATCGAGGCGATTTTTCTCGTCCATGACTTGCTTCGGGCACGCCGTGCGTGGTCAGATACAGCGCTTCATTTCCCACGTCCCCACGTAATTGCAATATGACGAGCCCGATATCTACAACGCCCCCACGGCCCGCGACGCCAGACGAGATGATCGAGCGGCTCAGCGCGAGGGCTGTCGTCCACCGGGACCGATCCGGTCCTACAGAGATGGTCTGGCGCGAGATCGGTCGTGGCTCCCCCCTGGTGCTGATCCATGGCGGTCATGGAAACTGGATGCACTGGGTGCGCAATATCGAGGCGCTGAGCCAGCAGCACACGCTATGGCTGCCTGACCTGCCCGGTTTCGGTGAATCCGCCACGCTCGACGGCGATCCTCATGCGGATGACCGGCTGGATCGGCTGGTCGATACAGTGGCAGCCAGTCTGAGGCAGCGGTTCGGCGCGTCGGATGGATTCGCGCTGGCGGGTTTCTCTTTCGGTGGCGTTGTCGCGGCCCGCCTGGCAGCCGCGCTGCCGAATGTCGAGAAGCTTGCGCTACTGGGCTCTGCCGGGCATGGCGGTAAGCGGCGCCAGCGACTCGATATGGTCAACTGGCGCACGGAGGACCGCGAGCAGATGCTGCAGGGGTTGAGGCACAACCTCGAAGCACTGATGCTTCACGATCCGGCCAGCATCGACGCGCTGGCCATGGCGGTGCACGAACGGGCTTGCATGGCCACGCGCTTTCGCAGCAAGTCCATTTCGCGCGGCGGTCCGGTGCTCGGACAGGCGCTCGACAGCTATGGCGGAAAGACGCTGCTGATTTGGGGCGAGCATGACGTGACGGCTGACCCCGTGGAAGCGGCACCGCGCATCGCGGGACATCTGTCGGCTCGGCAATGGCATCTGGTTCCCGGCGCCGGGCATTGGGTGCAATACGAACGAGCAGACGAAATCAATCAGTTGCTGCTGCAGTGGTTCGCCAGCGTCGATGGCGAATTGCACGCTCGATAAGGCGCGCATTAGCCCGATTCTCCTTATCGCTGCTCTCCCCATATCGGTTCTCCGGGTTCGTTTCGGATACCGAAACGGTGGTCTGGCAATGCGTGGTCAAGTGTTTGATACTCGCCGCTGGTGCGTGTTCTGGTCGACGCAGATCGACAACGCGCACTCATGCAATGGTTAGCCGAGTACTGGGTTCGTCAGCGCCCACCGAGCCGCTTCACGTGATTGGCCATCCATGCAGTTGATCAAACAAGGAGACAAGGATGGCAACTCGCAACCTGGCGACCTCGGGTCGCGCATCGTCACGACGACGACGGATACTTCACACACCACAACTGCGGCATGGGGCTCAGTCCACTACTGTCGACAGCCCCCGTATCGCGTGCATTGCCTGCATCCGCGGTAACGCCGTCACGCTGATCGAGAAGCAAGCCGAACATTATCGGAAGACCGCGAGCATTCTGGTTACGGGCAATCCGTAGCCGCGCGCTCCGAACTCAATCACTCATCCACGAGCAACGTACCGTTCGCCGACAACAGCCGGCAGGGCGGAGCTTTGTCCAGCGCTTTGATGCGCCACGAAATCAATAAGGCGTGAAGCGTTCCCGCTCAAGCGGGAGCGCGTCCACACGCCATGACCTGGCCAGCCTCAGCCGGAGATTGAGGCATTTTCAACTTGGAGGAAAAGAATGAAGGCGAGATTGACAGTTCCCGCACTCGCAGCATTGCTGTGCTGCGTTTCGGCGGAATCCCGGGCAAACGTGACCCTGTACGGCGTCGTGGATGCAGGCGTGAGCTTCACCAACAACCAGGTGGGCGGAGGCAGCGTGGTCAGGCAGACGTCGGGCAGCCTTTCCAGTTCGCGCTGGGGCGTACGTGGATCCGAGGACCTTGGCCAAGGCCTGAAAGCGGTGTTCGTGCTCGAAAGTGGCTTTGATGTCGACACTGGCAAATCAGCACAGGGCGGACGGCTGTTCGGGCGATCGGCATATGTGGGGTTGGAGAGCCAATGGGGCAGCATCCTGTTTGGGCGTCAGCAGAGCGCGTTGTTCGACATGATCGGCGCGTTCGACCCGATGGCGCTGTCGCCGAGGTGGTCCATCTTCAATCAGGATCTTGCCTTCGTCGCCCGGCCGGACAACACCGTGAAGTATGTGGGGAAGTTCGGCGGCTTGACGGCCACGGCGATGTACAGCTTTGGCGCGGAAAGCACCACGGTGGATGGCAGCGAGGTGCCTGGGAATGCCAAACTAGGTCGGGAGTTCGGCTTTCGCCTGAGCTACAACAATGGCCCGTTCAGCATTGGCACGGCCTATGACGAGGTCAACACCGGCACATTGACCACGAACCGCGACGCCACGTCGCGTCGGGCCACGCTGGCCGGTACCTATGCGCTCTCCACCCTCAAGGTGTTCGCCGGCTACCGATGGGCAAAGGCCTACGATGGAGCGATTCTCGTGGGCGCGCTGCCAGGTGTGTCGAATCAGGCGTCGAACCTGTGGTGGACGGGCGTGATGTGGCAGGCGGGGCCGGCGGTGACGCTTAGCGCGGCCGCTTATTACCAGGATTTCCGCAACACCGGTGGTGATCCGTGGCTGTTCGTCGCCACAGGCCGGTACGCATTCTCGAAGCGTACCGAGGCCTACCTGACGCTGGGCTACGCACTGAATCAGGAAAACTCGAACATGGGTCTTGGCAATGGCGCAGCCGGCTTCGGCCATACGCCGCCGGGCAGCAATCAGTTCGGCACGACCCTCGGGATCAAGCACATTTTCTGACATAGATCATTGTGTGGACGGGGCCTTCAATGAAATGGACTTAGTGCCCCGCCACCATTGCTAAATGGGGTGTCCTTGTCCACGCGCACATCATCGGGCGGGCCGCGTATCGCAGTCTGGAACCGGACAGGAATCAAGGCACCGTGAGTGCGGCACGACGTTTCCTTCTGATTGGGATTCAATGGGATGGTCGCGGGATATCGAGCATTGACCGCGTAGAGAGGGGGCCGCAGTATGGTCGTTTCGACAGTTGAAACGACCGGAGCGACCGAAGCCGGCAGGAAGCCATGCTTGAACCGACGCACGAGAGCGAGCCTTTCTCGCGCACCACACCGGGCAGCCAGACGTTGCTGCGCGGACTGAACTTGCTGCGGGCATTCGTCAGCGGCGCGCCCGTGCTGAGCAACGCTCAGCTCGCCGAACGCAGTGGCCTGCCGAGGCCCACGGTCAGTCGCCTTACCCATTCGCTGGTGGAAGGCGGTTATCTCGAATACGACGGTGTGTCGAAGGGCTATCGCCTCGCGCCGGTATGCCTGAGCCTGGCGCGCTCGTTCCATATCGGGCGCTCGGAGCTGGATGCCGTGTTGCCGCTGATGGGCCAGGTGGCGACGGCGGAGCAGATCAACGTCACGCTATCCGCCGCCGATGGATTCTGGATGGTCTATCTCCACACGATTCGCAAAGGCCGTGGGCTGATGAGTCGTGCCGCAATGACCGGAACGCGATTCGGGATGGTAAGAAGCTCGACCGGGCACGCTTATCTTGCCGGCCTGCCGGAATCGCGGCGGCAACTGCTGATGGGCAGGCTGGCGAGCCACTACGGCGAGAAGTGGCCGAAGTACAAGGAGCGCATCGACACGTCGAGGGCGAAGTACGCGAAGGACGGCTATTGCCGCTCGCGCGTCGTGCTCGGCATGGAGGGCATCGCGACGGCAGTGATGGGCCCGGATGGTGTGCTCTATACCCTGAGTGTCTCGTACGCGGTAGGGGACGATGACGATGGTCCGCTGGAGGCGCGATATGCGCCTGTGCTGCTCTCACTGCGTGACGCCATCGAGATTGCGTGGTCCGAGTTTGGCGGCGTGTAGGCGGGCGGTTCGTGGGTTCAGGAGCTCATCTGCTTCAGTTGTGGAATGAGTTCTCGAAGAAACTGGCGTGTCGCGAGCGTGGGGCGTCCCAGCCGACGCCGGATCAGCGAGATGCGATGCGCGTCGTGCGGAATATCGGCGATGGGGATCGTTCGCATTCCCCATTCCTCAGCGATGTCCGCCGCATAGGCCGGCGCGATCAACACACCCGCCCCTCGCTTGATCAAGCCAAGCGCGGAAGTCAGCGTGCCGACTTCCAGAGCGCTTGGCAGCGTGACACCCTTGTCCAGGACAAGCTGATCCAGCGTGCGTCTCACGCTGAAGAAGCGCCGCAAGCTAATGTGGTTGCAGTGGGATAGGTCCGCCAGAGAGATGCGCTTGCGGGCTGCGAGGGGGCAGTCGTCGCTGACCACCAGGCGCATACGCCCCTGATACACGAGTTCGGTCGCAACACCTGGCAGGTCCGTTTCGACGGCACCGAGCCCGAAATCTACAGTTCCCGCACGCACGCTCTCGACGGTTTCGTCCGTCGACAATTCGTGGAGCTCGAAGCTGACGCCAGGAAATCGCTTCCTATACTCGGTGATCGGGCCGGCAAGCAGCCCGTAGATCATCAGCGGCGACGCCGCCACACTTACCTTGCCGCGTTTCAGTTCAATCAATTCCTCGACGCTGCGGGTGGCGGCGTGCATGGTGGCGATCACGTCGACTGCAAAGGCATGGAATTCGATGGCCGCAGCCGTGGGCTCGACCCGGCGCGTCGTGCGATCGAATAGGGCAAAGCCCAATTGAGACTCGAGTTCGGCAATGACTTTGCTGGCGGCGGACTGGGTGAGGTTCTGACGAACCGCTGCCGCGGTGATGCTGTGAGTCTCGAAGACCTCCAGGAAGAGGCGCAGTTGCCGAAAGGTGATATTCATTCCAACACCGACTGGATTCATGAGAAGAAGTCGATTGTGTCATGAATAGGTCAGTCGCTACCATCCGAATCCTCCAGTGACACGACGTGGGATACACCACGCGCAATAAAGGAGGAGACAAGATGAATCGAAGTGCAAGGCTTGGACGTTGCCTGTTGGGCGGCTGCATGCTGCTCGCTTCCGCCGTTGCCCAGGCGGTTGCCTATCCGCAGAAGCCGGTGACTCTGATCGTGCCGTTCGTAGCCGGCGGCATGACCGACGTGCTGGCTAGGCAACTGGCCACCAGTATGCAGAATGCTACCGGGCAGACCGTGCTGGTTGATAACCGGCCAGGTGCCGGCGGGATCATTGGTACGGAGAAGGTGGCGAAGGCGAAGCCGGATGGCTACACGCTGCTCGTAACGACCACGGCGCACGTCGTCAATCCGTCCATCACGAAGCAGTTGCCTTATGACACGGCCCACGATTTCGCTCCGGTGGCACTTCTGGCGAGCACGCCTGCGGTGCTCGTCGTCAATCCCTCGATTCCCGCTAGGAAACTGCCGGAGCTGTTGGCGTATGCGCGGAGCGCCGGGAGTCTCAGCTACGGTTCATCGGGTACTGGCGGTATTACGCATCTTTCCGGTGCATTGCTTGCGAGCCGCACCGGCGCGCCGCTCCTGCATGTGCCCTACAAGGGAACCGCAGCCGCGGTCAACGATCTGCTTGGTGGGCAGATTCAGGCGTCGTTCGTGGATGCGCTGACCGCCATCAAGTACATCCAGGCAGGCAAGCTGAACGCCGTGGGGGTGACCACCAGCCGCCGTGCGGCGGTTTTGCCCGATGTTCCAACCATCGCAGAACAGGGCGTTCCGGGCTACGAGACCGAGATCTGGATCGGCTTCTACGCACCGGCCAACACTCCGCCCGAAATCGTTAGTCAACTCAACGCGATGGCGAAGAGCGCCATGAACGAGACTCGCTTCAAGGAAATGCTCCAGCAACAGGGAACGCTGCCGGGCCAGATGTCAGTGCCGGATTTTCAGCGCTTTGTTCAAAAGGAGATCGGCAAGTGGGGCGACATCGTGAAACGTTCCGGCATCGAGCCCCAGTAGGGGGCTGCGCACCAATTCCATTCAGAAACCTTGGGCATAGGAGACCGCTAGTGAAGTTCGTTTTTTCAATCTCGCTCGCAGCATTGTTTATCTCGGCCGCCCATGCGGCGGATGCTTACCCATCGAAGCCGGTCACGCTGGTTGTTGCATATGCCGCCGGTGGCATGACCGACATCCTGACCCGCAAGGTTGCCGCCGACCTTCAGGCGCAAACCGGTCAGACGTTCGTCGTCGACAACAAACCGGGCGCCACGGGGCAGATCGCCACGGAGTACGTCGGGCGGCGGCCGGCGGACGGCTACACCATCCTGGTGGGCGCGACCAGCCACGTCATCAATCCCGCGCTGAAGAAGACGCTGCCCTATGACGCCAGGAAAGCCTTCGATCCGGTTGCATTGCTGGCGATTAGTCCGAACTTCGTGCTCGTCAATGCAGGGCTCAACATCAGGACGTTCGCCGATCTGAAAGCCTATGGAAAGAGCCACCCAAGCATTCCCTACGGTACCGCCGGTATCGGCGGAGCTCCGCACATTATCGGCGAACTCCTGCGGGCACAGAGTGGACTTCCGCTCGTTCACGTTGCTTACAAGGGCGCGGGACCGGCGATGGCGGATCTTGTTTCCGGTCAGGTTCCGTTTGGCGTGGCCGAATCCGTGACCGCGAATGCGTATCTCAAGTCCGGAAAGATCGTTCCGCTGGCGATCGCCTCGGCGCGGCGGAGCGATCAGTTTCCAACGGTGCCGACGCTCAATGAACTCGGCTACAAGGGCTTCGAACTGACCACCTGGGTCGGTGCCTATGTGCCCGCCGGAACACCGCCGCAGGTCCTGGACATGCTCAACAAGGGCTTCCGAAAGGCCATCGCCATGCCGGCGACGTCGGAGTACATCCGTTCGACAGGGTCAGAGCCGGGCGATATGGACCTGCCCACCTACAGGGCTTTTGTCTTGTCGGAAATGGAGAAGTGGAAGGGCGTGATTCAGCAAGCGGGAGTCAAGGATGAATAGTGAGGCAGCTAAGCGAGCGGTAAATCCGGCATCGCCGGAGCAGGTGTTCTTCGCGGCCCTGCGGCAGGGGACACCAATGATCCAGTGTTGCGAGACGTGTCGCAAGCGCTTCTTCTTCCCACGCACGCATTGCCCCACATGCGACGCGGAGCACTACGCATGGGTGCCGATGACGCGTACGGGCACGCTGTACTCCTTCTCGGAGATTCCCGGTTACGGAGAGTCCGCAGGACGAAATGTGGTGCTGATCGACATGGATGATGGGTTTCGCATGATGTCAACGGTTCCCGGGGCTGCTCCCGGCGCGCTGGCCATCGGCATGCGTCTGCGTGCCATCGTGGATCCGAGCACGGAGCCTCCACGCCTTGTTCTTGAGGAGACGAGCGAATGATTGACTGGGATCCATCGCTGCGCGGAAGTATCGCGATTGTCGGGAGCGCAACGGCGGGCATTGGCGATGCCGGCGGGCAGACCGATCTGGAGATCACATCGAGAGCTGTGCACGCGGCGATCGCGCAAGCCGGATTCAGAATGTCCGATATCGACGGTCTGATGACGGCCAGTCTCTCATCTTCGATGTGGGTGGTGAAGCTGGCGGAGTACCTCGGTGTCCGCCCACGCTTCTCCGACAGTACGCAGATTGGGGGCGCGTCGTTCGTTGGCCATCTGCTCACGGCTGCCGCCGCGATTCGGGCTGGTCTCTGCAGGAACATCGTGATTGCCTACGGCGCGACGCCACGTGGCGGCAACAGCGTCTCGGCCACGTCTCCGGCACGCGCGAAGCTCGACCCGTTTCCGTTTGAGGACCCATTCCAGCCGTTCAATCCGCCCACCAGCTATGCGTTTGCGGCCATGCGCCATATGCACGAGTACGGCACCACGCGCGAGCAACTTGCGGAGGTTGCGGTTTCGGCACGGAAGTGGGCGCAACTGAACCCCGAGGCGTTCAGGCGAGAGCCTCTGACGATCGATGACGTGTTGGGTGCAAAGGTCGTGTCATCGCCGTTCACTGCGCGCGATTGTTGCCTGGTGACGGATGGCGCGGGGGCAATTGTGGTGACTGCGGCGGAACGGGCGAAGGACCTGGCGTCGGTGCCCGTCCATGTCCTTGGGACGGCGATGTCGCATCACCATCGGCAAATCTCATGCATGGACGACCTGACGACGACGGATGCACGGATTTCGGGTGCGTCTGCGCTGCAGCGAGCCGGGATGCATCTCGACGAGGTCGATGTCGTTCAGCTCTACGACGCGTTCACCATCAACCCGATCCTGTTTCTAGAGGATCTCGGGTTCTGCCCCAAGGGAGAGGGGGGGCGCTTCATCCAGGGCGGGCGCATCGCGCCAGGTGGCGCGCTGCCCGTGAATACCAATGGGGGTGGCCTTTCGTGCGTGCACCCAGGGATGTACAGCATGTTCGGCCTGGTCGAGGCCGTGCGGCAACTGCAGGGCATATGCGGCGACCGTCAGGTAGCGAACGCACGCACGGCGCTCGTCCATGGAAATGGCGGCACGTTGAGCGCTCAGGCGACGACGATCCTTTCATTGGAGAAATAGGTACATGTTGAATGGAAAAGTAGTGGTAGTAACGGGGGCCGGCAATGGCATCGGGCGGGCGGCCGCGATTGAACTGGCGCGTCAGGGCGCCGGCGTCGTGGTCAATGATCTCAGCGTCTCTCTTGATGGTCGCGCGGCAGGCGACAACGCCGCGGAGCGGGTGGCCGAGGAGATTCGGCGTGCCGGCGGAGCCGCTGTGGCGAATTGCGATTCCGTTGCGGAGTATGCGGGCGCCAGGAGCATTGTCGCTACCGCCATCGAGCGATTCGGCAGAATCGATGCGGTAGTGAACAACGCCGGCATCGTGCGGGACAAGATGTTCTACAAGCTGACTCCCGAGGACTTCGACGCGGTCGTCAAGGTGCATCTTTACGGCACGTTCAACGTCAGCCATGCAGCCGCCGATCACTTTCAGAAGCAGGGTGGTGGCAGCCTGATCAACATGACGTCGAACTCTGCGGTCATCGGCAATCGGGGGCAAGCCAACTATTGCGCGGCCAAGCTTGGCATTGTCGGCATGTCCAAGGCGATCGCCCTGGACATGCAGCGCTTCAACGTTCGATCCAACTGCATTGCGCCGCTCGCCTGGAGCCGGATGACCGAGACCATTCCGGCAAAGACGCCCGAACAGGCAGCGCATATCGAGAAGATTCGTCGCATGGGACCCGAAACGATCGCGCCGTTGATTGCGTACCTGGCTTCGGATGCATCGGCGAACGTCTCGGGCCAGGTATTCGCCATCCGGCTCAACGAAATATTCCTGATGAGCCAGTCGCGACCTGCGAAGTCCGTGCATCGTTCCGAAGGCTGGACCTCGGACACCATCGCCACACACGGAATGCCGGCACTTCGCCAATCCTTCATGCCGCTGGACACTTCGGCGGAAGTGTTTGCCTGGGATCCAGTTTGAGGGTCACGATGCCTTTGGACTATCACCAACTGAAATCGACCCGTTTCGATGCCCTGCACCATCGTTATGGCGCGGACGACTGCATCCTGTACGCCCTTGGGGTTGGCGCCGGCCTGGGTGATCCCGATGCCTTCGGTGACGAGATCGAGTACCTCTACGAAGATGGGATTCGTGCATTGCCATCCATGGTGTCGGTCATTGCCTATCAGGGGTTCTGGATGCGAGATCCGGCACATGGCATTGACTGGAGAAAGGTCGTGCACGGCGAACAGCGCATGACGTTGTTCGGTCCGCTTCCCGCATCGGGCAGCGTCGTCAGCCGCAGTTGCGTGACACGCGTGACAGACAAGGGGGAGCGTGGTGGCGCTGTGGTTGCAGTGGAGCGTTGCATTTTCGACGAAGCGTCGGAGAGGTGCTTGGCGCGGATCGAGCAGGTCAACGTCTGCCGGGGCGATGGCGGCTACTCCGTGGGTGACAGTCTGCTTTCGGACACACCGCTGCCGCCTATACCGAGCCCACCGGAACGGCGGCCGGATGAGACGCTGCGGATGCCCACTGCCAGGAACCAGGCGGCGATCTATCGACTGACCGGTGACCGCAATCCACTGCATATCGACCCCGAAAGCGCAAGGAAGGCGGGCCTGGACGCGCCGATCCTGCATGGTGCTTCAATGGCAGGCATTGCCACTCGGGCAGTCTTGAGGCGGCCGCCGCTCGGTGGCGAGTGCTTTGTTTCCCAGATTGATATCCGGTTCACCGGCATGGCGTACCCGGGACGGAGCGTTGATGTCGAGTGCTGGCTCGGCGCCGATCGGACGGCTTTCCGGTGTCTGGAGGCGGACACCCACCGGGAGCTGGCCTTTGGGCATGTGGTCTGGGAGTTGGAGAGCGCAACGGGAACAGGATTGGAAACGGAATATGCAGAGCAAGCTGATTGACGCCGCTGAGACAGCGGTTGCCGACATTGAATCCGGCGCATCCATCTTTGTAGGTGGATTCGGCGGCGCGGGGATCCCGAGGCAACTACTCGCCGCGCTGTTGAACAGCACTGACGTCGGGGACCTCACGCTGATCAACAACAACGCAGGCAGTGGTGATCCAAGCTTCCTGGAGCTGGTGCGGGTTGGCAGGGTGCGGCGCATTGTCTGTTCCTACCCGCGGATGCCGGGATCGGAATTTCTCAGGGACCGGGTGATTGCCGGCAGCCTGGTGGTGGAAGTCATGCCACAGGGAACGCTTGTCGAGCGTATTCGTGCCGCGGGGGCGGGGCTCGGGGCGTTCTTCACGCCCACGGGATACGGGACGCCGTTCGCCGAAGGCAAGGAGACAAGGGTGATGAACGGACGCGGATACGTACTGGAGCAGCCGCTGCCTGCGGACTATGCCTTCGTCAACGCGTCTCGCGCGGACATGCTCGGCAATCTTGAATACCGCTATGCACAGCGAAACTTCGGGCCGGTGATGTGCACGGCCGCCGGCACCACGATCGTTGAAGCGGATGAGGTGGTCGATACGGGGATGCTTGACCCCTGCCACATCGTGACGCCGAGCATCTTTGTCAACCGCGTAGTCCGGAGAGATACATGCGCTGCCTGACGCGAAACGATATCGCCCGCCTTGTTGCGGAAGACTTTCCCAGGTACGCAGTGGTCAACCTGGGTATCGGGATGCCGACAATGGTGACTGAGCACATCTCACCGCGTCTTGGCATTCATCTCCATAGCGAGAACGGCATCCTGGGCATGGCGCAGCGAAACCCATCGGTGCCACCTGACCCGGATCTCATCAACGCCAGCAAGGAAAATGTGGCGCTCCAGCCCGGTGCATCGATCTGCGACCACGCACTGTCCTTCACGATGATGCGTGGGGGACATCTCGATATCACGGTGCTTGGGGCATTCGAAGTGGCTGCGAACGGCGACATTGCCAACTGGGCCCTCGGTGAAGGCGACCCGCTGCCGTCCGTTGGTGGGGCCATGGATCTTGCGGTTGGAACGCCGACAGTCTGGGTCATGATGGAAACGCTCACCCGTTCGAATGCTTCCCGTCTGGTCGCTCGCTGCGAATTGCCGCTGACGGCGCAGGGCGTCGTGAATCGCGTTTACACGGAGATTGGTGTCTTCGACGTAGCGGACGGGAGCTTTGTCCCGCGGGCGCTGGTGGAAGGTGTCTCTCCGGAGACCATCGGCCAATGGGTCGCAGGCCCGCTACGGTGGCGTGACGAACCGTTTGTCGTGCTGTCCAGCGGCACCTCTGACCATCCCACTCGTTGACCCATGCCGAACATCGAGATGAACACCGTGTCGGACACCAGCGAAGCGCCGGAGATCGTTGTGGAGGCCAGGGCCTGGCTGGAGGGGGGCCTGGCAGCCTTGCGCGAGGAGTTCCCATCGCACATGAATCCGAGCCAGGCGTGCCGGTTGCGCTGGAACGCGCTCCTCTGTGACGCCAATCTGATTGCCTTGACCTGGCCTGAGGAGTACGGCGGGCGCGCATTGCCCATAGCCGACCTGATCGCTTTCCACGAGCTTTGCGCTACCAAGGGGGCTCCTCAGCCGATCAACAGCATCGCGCACTCGATTCTGGCGCCGACCCTGCTTCAGTTCGGCACAGCGGCGCAGAAGGCACGTTTTCTCCCTGGCATTCGTCTTGGCACGGAAATCTGGTGTCAGGGTTACTCCGAGCCGGGATCGGGGTCCGATCTCGCATCGGTGAAGTCGCGGGCTGTCAAGGGCGAGGCCGGGTGGACCCTGAACGGGCACAAGATCTGGACCACCCAGGCGCATCTTGCGCGATGGTGCTTTGCGCTGGTTCGCACGGACCCGGAAAGCCAGGGACATCGAGGGCTCAGCTTCATGCTCGTCGATATGCAGTCGCCAGGCGTTCGTGTTTGTCCAATCCGCCAGCTAACGGGCGAGGCCGACTACAACGAGGTTTTCTTCGAGAATGTGACGGTACCCGACGAGAACATCGTCGGGCAGGTTGGAGATGGGTGGCGAGTTGCCATGGCCGCTGCGGAGTTCGAGCGCGGCATCTATTTCCTTCCCCGCGTCGTGCAACTGGAGCATGAGCTTGGCCGGGCTGAATCACTGCTGGCGCGCGTGTCGGCGGAAGGCAGCGACGCAGCGACCTACGGCTCCCGTTTGCTGGATGCACGGGATCGCTGTCAGGTGATTCGCTGGCGTGTGGAGAGGGTGGTAAGCCGGGTCGCAGCAGGCAACACCCCCGGGATTGATGGGGCGATCCTGAAGCTGCTCTGGAGTGAAACACGGCAGATGGTCATCGAGCTTCAACTTGACCTGTTGGGAGAACGTGCGGCGATCGGCCCCGGGGCGGATGGCGACTATGCCGAGGATGCTTCGATCGTTCGCGAGTTCCTGTGGTCGAGAGCGGAGACGATCGTTGCTGGTACATCCGAGATCCAGCGGAACATCATCGCAGAACGAGTCTTGGGCCTACCAAAGGACAAAATTGCCAATGCAGACTGAAGCCGACGAAATGCTGGTGGCATCGTTTGATCGACTGATCCGCGAGCAACATCCGATCGCCTATGCGAGAACTGCCTGTACGCACGACGCCGCCAGGCGCTATCTGCTCTGGTCGCTGCTGGATGAAGGTGGGTGGCTGGATCTGTGCCAATTCGAGTCGCAGGCGGAATCGCAGGTCCTCGCAATCGGTGAGTTGATGGGCCGTGCGCTTCTGACGCAGCCGCTCGCATTTTCCGCCTACGTGCTGAAGCCACTCTGCGATGACATGCCCGCGCTTGTCGATGCTGGTGTGATCCTTCCGCCCGAAACCCATCCCGGCGTCGGTCGTGTGGATGAAGGGGCCGGCGCCGGGCGATTCGTCGACTATCACGGCCAGGACGCCTGCTACTACCAGCTCTATCTGGGGGCAGACCGGAGGACGTGGGGGATCCGGCGGTACGCAGGATGCGACGTGCAGGAGATGGAAGGCATGGATGCATGTGGGCGACTGGGAGTGTTACCTGAGCGCGGTGCGCTTGCCGAGACGACGCTGACGCTTGCCGAGGCGGACATGGCGACGATTCTCCGACGGTATCTGGCGGTAGAACTGGCTCAGATGATCGGTGCAGCCGCCGCCTCGTTGGATATGGCGATTGGATATGCCAAGGAGCGGCGCCAGTTTGGCAGGCTGATTGGCCAGTATCAGGCGATCAAGCATCCGCTGGCAAATGCGTGGGTTGCGCTTGATAACGGTCGCTATGCCGTTCGCGCGCTATTGAGTGAATCTGAGAAGGGGCCGAGTCTCGCGGGCACGGCGAATCGGCTGGTGGCGGCAGCGGCCGCGCAGGCCACCAAGCTGTCGGTGCAGGTCCATGGCGGCATGGGGTTTGCCTGGGAGCATGACGCGCATCTGTTTCTCAAGCGCGTCTACCACATGGGCACGCGAACCCGGATTCTGGCGGCCCTGCTGGATCTGCTGCCAACATATTCCATTCGATGATAAATCTATGAAGACAATTCGCTTGTTTGCATGAATGGATCGGAACAACATGGTGGTCATCAGACAGAGGAGACATCTCATGAAGACACGTATTGCCGTCTTGTTGGCCGCCGTCATCGTTGCGCCACACGCTTTTGCCCAAGGCGACGGCTATCCGAACAAGCCGATCAAGCTGGTCGTTCCTTTCACGGCCGGCAGTGCTTCCGACACGGCGGCGCGCATTGTTGCCGAGGAGGTGCGTTCGTCGATTGGCACGATCATCGTGGACAATCGGCCGGGCGCCAACGGCATCATCGGCTCGAACTATGTGGCGAAGTCGCCGGCGGATGGCTACACGCTGTTGTTGACAAGCAGTTCCACGCATTCCGGCATCGAAGCGTTGTTCAAACGTCCCGGCTACGACCCGATCAAGGACTTTGTTCATATCTCCCGCATCGCTACGATCCCCATGGTGCTGGTCACGCGTCCGGATGCGCCATACAAGACGGCAAAGGACATGGCCCTGTACGCGCAGAAGAACCATCTGCGTTATGGCTACGGCAGCGGCTCGGCGCAGATCGCGGCCGCCACGTTCTCGCAGATGGCGAACGTGTCATCCGACGCCATTCCCTACAAAAGTCAGCCTCCTGCGGTGACCGATCTGCTCGGTGGGCAGATCGACTACATGGTGGCGGATACATCGGTCGTCATGAGTTTCCTTCACGGTGGCAAGCTCGATGGCCTGGCCATCACGAGTCCCAGGCGTTTGCCCGAGCTTCCCAACGTGCCGACGATGGTGGAGGCTGGATACAAGAACTTCGACCTGGTCGTATGGGTGGGGCTGGCCGCGCCGGCTGGCACGCCGGCGGCCGTCGTGGAGAAATGGAACAAGGCCGTGAACGATGCCGTGGCACGTCCCCCCGTCGTGGAGAAGCTTGCGAAGCTCGGCATGGTTGCGGCGCCGGCCAGCACGCGTGACTTCGCGGCATTCACTGTCGCTCAGCGTGGCATCTGGACGTCCAGGGCCACCAAGGCGGGTGTGGAGCAGCAATGACGCATCGCGCACCGGATACGACGGGGCCGCTTGCGGGCGTCCGTGTGCTGGATCTGACGTCGGTCATCATGGGTCCCGTCTGCACGCAGATTCTGGCCGACTATGGGGCGACGGTCGTGAAGATCGAGCCGCCTGATGGTGACGTGATGCGCCATGCCGGCAACAAGCGTGCGCCTGGCATGGGAAGCATGTTCCTTCATGCGAACCAGGGAAAATCGTCGGTCGTCCTGGATCTCAAGCGAGAGGATGATGTCCGAACGCTCAGAGAGATGCTACCGGGCTTTGACGTGCTGGTGCACAACGTGCGGCCGCAAGCCATGCGCAGGTTGGGGCTCGATGAAGCGGCCGTGCGCGGCCTGAATCCGTCGATCATCTATGTTGAACTGACCGGGTATGCAGAGGGTGGGCCGCTGCACGGACGTGCGGCGTATGACGACGTCATTCAGGCGCAGACGGGGCTGGCCGAATTGTTTGCACGCCAGACGGGCGGCGCGCCTCAGTATGTGCCGACGCTGATTGCAGACAGGGTGACCGGCCTGACGGCCGCGCACGCCACCATTGCGGCACTGTTCGCGCGCAAGAGCACGGGGCGCGGTGATACGGTTCGCGTATCGATGTTCGAGACGATGGCGGCGTTCGTTCTTGCGGATCACCTCGGCGGAGCGTCGTTCGAACCTTCGACTGGCGCAATGGGATACAGCCGCCTGCTGACACCGCACAGGAAGCCATATCGAACGCGCGATGGCTACATCGCAGCGGTTGTCTACAACGACAAGCACTGGAAGTCGTTCTTCGAGGCGATTGATGATCTCGCGACGTTCGAGCGCGACAGCCGGTTTCAAACTGCGCCCGCGCGGGCCGAGAACTACGACGTCATCTATGGCCACCTCGCGCAGGTCATGCTGACGCGCACCACCGACGCGTGGGTGGCGCTGCTGGAAGCCGCGGATATTCCGTGCGCGCGTGTCAATCGCGTGGAAGACCTGCTGGAAGATGCGCAGCTTCGCTCGGTTGGCTTCTTTGATCAGCGCGACTTCGGCGATGGTGGTCAGCGGCGTATCGTTGCACGCTTTCGCTCGCCAGCCGCGCAAAATGATCTTGCAACGCCGGCGCCGAAGCTTGGTCAGCAGGCAGGGGAACTGGAAGAATGAATCAGGAAACGGTGAAAATGGTGAACACGGAAGAGATCA
Organism: Cupriavidus sp. UBA2010; assembly: GCF_002335265.1. Classification (NCBI taxonomy): domain Bacteria; kingdom Pseudomonadati; phylum Pseudomonadota; class Betaproteobacteria; order Burkholderiales; family Burkholderiaceae; genus Cupriavidus; species Cupriavidus sp. UBA2010. Next base: position 9,782 of record NZ_DDCI01000023.1, on the reverse strand, counting down.
AACATCTGGCGCTCGATGTATCGGAGCAGGGCGTGGCGACGCTGCGCATCGCCAATGGCACCAGTCTGAATATTCTGGACTCGGACACGATCGTCGAATTCACGCAAACGCTGCGTCGGCTAGCTCGTCGCCCTGACGTCCGGGTACTGGTGTTGCGCGGGACGGGGGAGAAGGCATTTGTTGGTGGCGCGAACATCAAGGAGCTGGCCAGGCTCCAGCCGGAGACGGCGGTGGCGTTCATCACGCGGTTGCACGATCTGTGCGAGGCAGTCCGCGATTTCCCGGTGCCGACGATCGCCCGTTTGTCGGGCTGGTGCATGGGGGGCGGCATGGAGTTTGCCGCCGCTTGCGATATCCGCATCGCTGACGAGCATGCCAATTTCGCCATGCCGGAAGTCAGGATCGGCATCCCGTCGGTCATTCATGCAAACATCCTTTCTCGCCTGATCGGTGAGGGGAACACGCGCTGGATGTTGCTGACCGGGTCCTCGATCAATGCTGCGCGCGCCCACGCCTGGGGATTTGTTCACGAGGTCGTTGCCAACGACGCGCTGGATGCCGCAGTTGCGCATACGGTATCCGAAATACTGGAGTGCGGGCCGGAAGCTGTGCGCGCGCAGAAGTTGCTGCTGCGCGCGTGGGAAGATCCTGCGATCGAGCGGGGGCTGAAGCACAGCATTGCCGTGTTTGGCGACGTCTACGCTGGGTCAGAACCGGATGCGTACATGGCGCGGTTTCTTGAGCGCAAGAAGAAAAGCTGACGGGCGCGGCGAGCGGTCATGTACCATCGAGCGCTCCGTCCAATTGCCAGCGCCATGAACTTCACACTCAGGGAGTTCCGAGTATTCCGCGTCGTGTACGAACTCCGCAGTTTCAGCGGAGCTTCCCAGGCCATTCACATGACGCAGTCGGCGGTGAGCAAGGTGTGCCAGGAGATGGAGGCCAAGGTCGGGCAGCGGCTCTTCGAACGGTCGACGCGCAAGGTGACACCAACCCAGTTGGCGCACCAGCTGTATGGCCATGTATGTGAAGTGCTCGGGACCATGGATGCCGCCGAGCGCAGTATGCAGAGCCTGCTGAACCTGGAAGCTGGCGAAGTCAGCGTCGCATCGTCGCCAATGATGTGCGTGGGATTGTTGCGTGGGGCGGTTTCGGCGTTCCACGAAGCCCATCCGGCGATCCGGATCGGCATGCATGAGTTGTCGACGGACGAGACGATCGAGTACGTGGTCAATGGAAAGGCCGACTTCGGACTGGTTTCGATGGAAGAAGCCCATCCCAAGCTCTCGATCGAGCACCTGTACAACGAATCCATGTTCGTGATCTGTGCCGGCGACCACGAACTGGCACGCAAGCGCAAGGTTAGCTGGGAGTTGCTTGCGGACTATCCGCAGATCTCCTTGCATTCAACGTTCAGCACACGGCGGACCATCGATCGCGTTTTTGCGTCGAGACACCTGACGTACTCGACATCCGTCGAGGTCGGGACGGTTCTGTCGGCCATCAGCTTTGCGAAGGCGCGGCTCGGGGTTACGGTGTTGCCCGGCTACGTTCGGGAGTTCGTATCGGAACTGGGCCTGGTAGCGAAGGCATTGCCCTGCGAGGGAGTCGAACACCCCATCTCACTCATTACACGCTGGAATGCGCGGCTTTCGACGCCAGCAGAATGTCTGCTTGACAGCGTCAGGAAGCGACTGGCCGCCGCACGAGCCTAGTTGCGTCAGAAGGCAGCGTCTCGATCCTGTCGTGTCCGAGGGCAACGCTCAGCATCGAACAATCAACTCGCACATCGCGTGGCGATAGTGGTAGTTCGGGCCGTTGTACGAGGTGTCGCGCTTGGAAGCCGTTTCAAAAAGATTCTGGAGTCGTTGCGGGGCCTTGCCGTACTACTTGTACTGTCTGCGGCCCCGCCCCGGGCTTTGCATGCCGATCTCGAACAGTCTCATGGATTCCAGAGGTGCGTCTGCTGCCCTTGCCTTGCTGGGTCCGCCTGTCAATACATGATTTAACGTAGGGGCGTGAAGCCGCATGGAAGGCAAAAATCAACGCTTTAATTCCCAATATGAACTGTACGCTCCCCGCCAACTGAATTCCCATCATCATTGACTAGCGAGAAGTGGATCCTTGCGTCATTGCTGACGCTGTCTTTTTGCGGGCTGAGATGGACGATGGTATTGGAGAAAGGCGCGATCATTTCCACGGGTGCCACTTGTGAGGCAGATCCAGTATCGACTTTAAGCGCCGAGATGGTTGCATAGTATGGCGTGGGATTTCTGATCTCCAAAAGGAACTCATCAGGCATTTTTGTCAAGGAAAACGCGAGGCGCTTCGGGAGTTCGTCTGATGGAAAAGGAAGTTTGCGAGGTCGAACGAAAACTTTGATCTGCGTCCGCATCGTTACAGTCACCAGCTGGCGCTCCGCAATAACGCTATTGGGCGTCGACGGTATCTCATAGATATTGAGCCAGAATAATGACTCGCGATCTTGCGGAAGCGCGGCACCGGAGTTTATTAGTCGGAGACTTGTCTGATCGCCGCGGCCGAGGCGGAATATTGGTGGAATTACGATTATCGGTGCGGTCGACTCTTGTGGCAGCGCGTCTATTCTGCCGTCGTCGACCCAGGCCTGAACAAGAACCGGATAATCATTGACATTAAATACCTGCAGAGACTGTTCAACAGCATCCGCCGCGTAAACAACCCGGGAGATTTCCGGTGTCACGCCAGCAGCTGCTTGCGGGCTCCATGTCTGCATAAGCATCGCGCTGAGGATAATTACCAGTCCAAGTGCGCGGAAACCGGAGAGAAGGCGCCAATCACTCCAGATTTTATTGATTCGGATTCCGCGGAACTCCGGTTTTTCGCGCCCTATCGGGGACATTGCTGATACACCTTGCAAGATAGGAATACTTATTAATCGTCGAGTCTGGATATGCGTAACATAGTCACTGGACTCGAACGACCACTTGGGCGGTCGCATTGAATCGGCCGGCGGTCACCGGTGTAACGCCGGGTGCGAACGCTTTGAGGGTTGCATTGAAGACGCGTGTATACGAAGTCATTCCGCCACTTGCAGGCCCGTTCGCCGTTGCGTCGTTTAGCACGGGGTCCCATCCGTCGATCGCACCTCCTGTCGTAACGTACTGATTTGTCAGGAAGTTCAATGGCGTGCCGTTTGGCCTGGACAGTGTCACGCCCACACCGGTCGCAACGCTCGGATCGATACCATAGCCATCGGAGAGTAGATAAGTGACGCCACTTCCCGCGGTTGTCAGGCCTGCTGCGATGGCGCTTTGCGCATTGGCGGGCTGGACGAGTACACCAAGAGCGGTCTGATTCGCGGCAGTTCCACTTATGAACGCAGACAGTCCGGAAGGTGTTGAGCTCTGGCACTGCATTTGTATAGTCACCGGCAGTTGTCTTGTGTTTCCCTGATTCAGTTCCCGGACAGATATTATTGGAAAACGTACTAAAGGCGTCGCGTTGGTTACCGCGCAGGTTGCAGCCCTTCTAACTATGACCGTCTGGTACGCATTGATTGCGCCTGGCCATGTGCTAGGCCAGCCTGAAAAGTTGGATGCGGAGTCGGCGTCTACAGCAAGGTTGCCTTTGATAACCGTCCCAGTGGCTCCCCCGACGAATGCGACATATCCTTGTGGCTGAGGTTGCGCCCAGGTACCTGTACCATTCGTAGCGCCAGACTGGCAAACCGTACACTGAAACATCTCCAGCCTGTATTGGCTGAAATTCTTTGCTTTGACGAGAATCCATCCCTGACTATCACGGTCCAGCCCGGTTAGGGGACGGGCTTTCCACGCCCGGCTGAGATAATCACCCGTAGTAATATTTGTTATCCGCGACACGACCCCCGTATAGTACGACCTGTAGGTTCCCGGGATACCAGATTGTGCACTTACGTCAGTGGCTCCCGCGTAAGAGGAATCGCCGTTTGTCGCATAGTACTCGTACAAGGTTCCATCTGCATCCGGAGAACATCGGAACAATACCTGCTCAGGGCTATAGCTTCCCACGCCACTTCCCCCGAGGTTATTGATTGACGAAACGCCGCTTCCGAGCAGCGTGCCATCTGGTACCAAAGCGGGTATGTTGACCGAGACGGTCATGGGATACGCGCCTTGCCCTGCCGTATCGACTGCGCCATTCCAATTCCTCGCAACAGTACCGGGATCGGTATAGAGGTAGGAGTTTGGACTCGTTGTCGTTGTCGTGATCGCCCAGCATCCTTTGGATGTCGACTGTGCTAACGCCAACATCGGTCCTGCTATGCCAACAATAAAGAGTAGCGCAGCAAGTGAAGGAATGAGACGCTCTTTCCCTAAACGAAGAATGAATATCTGCAAGCGGCGGATCATGGGTGGTTATTCCGAATTTCTGCCGGCTCCGGCAGGTGTATTTGCCATTGACATGTGCTCTTGAGCTCGTGCGGCAGTCTTGTCCGTATGAGCTGAACGGCATTTCCCCTCAAAACGCTGTATGACTTCCTTCGCATCCGCTGTCTTGAGGTCATAGCCGATGACGCACAGATCCTCCTTGCCTTCCCCCCATTTGACGGTCAGCGTGCCTTGGTCGTTTGGCACACGCGCATAGACCTGATTGCCTTGGCCAACGACGCCAATCGTCGTGCCAGAACTGTCGAGAACGGTGGCACCAAACGGCAATAGTTCTCCATCTGTACCCGTAGCGGTTATCAGCACCGCATGACCAGTGAGCGTCGAGAACTTGAGCAGGACAGAAGATCCGGCATATGGCGCGACCCTGACCTGGCTACCAGTTAGTTCTGCGTTTGGATTGATGCCCTTGGAATCGAGCGCCACATCGTTGTAGCGATAGGGCGTTAGCGAAGGCACGATTGCGAAGCCGAACCGGTTCACGAATGTCCCTGGAGCATTACGCACTGCCGCACCTTCCGCACCTTTTGCCTCGATGAGTCCGAAGGTATCGCTGAGATATCTCCCGAGCGTGACACCGCCTTCGTGCACAACCGCAGCGCCGCGTGCGTTCGCACCAGCCTGCCAATAGTTGTTGCCCTGCGAGTAGTTTGCACCGACTGTTACCGCCGACAGGTTCTTCTGCAGGTTGCCACTGAAGTTGCGCGATTCGTTTTGCGTCTGCCCGGCAACAGAGAATCCATAGCTAAGCGTCTGTGCCGTATCGGCGACGCCGCTTACGGATGTCTGATACGACACGCCTTGATCCGTGCTGTGCGCCACGCTGCCAGATACTGAAGCGGAGCGAGCTCCCAGATCGAGGGGTATGGAAACCGTAAACATCACGGCATTGGTCAACCTGGGCGGCGAACTTGGTAGCGGGGCGCCGCCAATCATGCCAGGAGCATTCCCACCGTAGAGCATGCCCGTTTGCTGACGGATTACCGATAAGTTGTAGCTGATGCGCCGATAATGGTTGTTGTAGCTGAGCTGGAATTGCGTATCCCGTGACCTTGAACTGTAATAGCTACTGGTCGAAGCGGATAAAGACAACGAGCCGAGTCCGTTGAGATTCTGATTGGCATTGACGGTAAATTGGTCCCGCTGACGATAGGTGCTGGAGATCCAATTGGCTCCGTTCTGCAAAGCTGCACGAGAGCTGATCGCATCGATAAAATCTCGATAACCATTTGTTGAATAGCGATAGCCTGCCAACGTGAACGTCGTCATTGTTTGCTGGATCGTATGACTGTAGTTGACAGAACTACGCCAGCCGTTCACGTTACCGCCCTGCGGTTCCTGCGCTCTCGACCACGCTGTGTTCACACCGAATGCTCCGACTTTCGTGCCAAACACGACTCCGCCAAGCACTGACTGATAGTCAGGTGAAATTCGCGCACCGCCGTTTGCCGTCAGTACATTCGTCAAACCGCGTTCATAAGTAACATCGGCAAATTTGGCGTTCGAGTCGGCTATCTGTCGTACCTGGCCAAGCGTCAGACTGTAGTGCGACAGGCCTGGGCGAAGCGAGTTCGGTACCGCCGAGAACGGCACAATGAACGTGGTGACCTCTCCGTTGGCTTCAAGAACCTGTACGGTCAGGTTCCCTTGGTAGCTTGTCGGATTGAGATCTTTGATGGAAAACGGACCCGGTGCCACCGTGGTCTGATAGATCGTTTGACCGTTCTGGCTGATTACGACGCGGGCGTTCGTATTTGCCACCCCATTGACCACAGGCGCATACCCTCGCATTGAATCCGACAACATGCGGTCGTCGCTTTCGATGTGCACGCCGGTGTATCCCACCGCGCTCAGGAGATTGCCCCCGGTGAAGCTCTGCCCAACGACGAGATTGCTGCGCAGCGAAACTAGCGGCCGCTCCGCATAAGTGCGGATATTGTTCCAATGAGAACGACTTTCCCCAAGCCCACTTGTATACGTGTAGGTCGATTGTTGGCGAAGACGCCAGAGTCCAACGTTCAGACCCGCATTGATGCCTGCGTAAGCGGAGTTTGACCGAGCGCCGTAGGCTGACGAGGTGTAATAGTTGGTGTCGTAGTTGACATATCCCATCGTCTGCCCGGCATTCAGATTGGCCGAGTCGACGAAACCGCGTGGCACTTGCTTCATCTGTGCTTGGGGGACGCCGATATCCAGGCGCAAGCGGGACAGGTCAAACGCAGTAGATGCCCCCGGCACGCGGCGCTCAAGCGGGACACAATTCTCGGCGTGAGGAACGGGTGCCAGAGTTTCCGGAGCGGGCGCGGCCCGCTTCCCCGTCGGGGCTAGCGACCGAGTCGACGTGCTGCCAGTTGCACTACCTTCATCAAGGAGTATGCCGCTGGAGGTCAGGAACTCGTCGTTCAAACAAGGGCCAACAACATCACCTTCCATGGCTCGGAAATCGACGGGCTTGCGTGCCGCGAAAGCACCATTGACGTAGATGTCGACCGGATAAATACCAGGCTCTACCGCACTTGCCTTGTTGAATCGTTCGATGTTGGCCACACCGAGCGATGAACCAAGAAGCAGTTTGCTGTCGAAGCTGTAGGCTAGCGTAGCGCCGCCAGACGCCTGCTTGTCAACGTTGATTGGAGCCGCCATAGCCTGAAGCGTTGATGCGGTAATGACTAGCGTACTCAGTATCACGGAAAGCAGAACAGTTCTGTTATGCCTCCAAATCACGGAACTACGAAAGCCACGGGTTCTCCCGTTAGTCATTTCAGTGCGCGCCTTGAACTGTTACCGGAAGCTCCGATTCACGAACTGCGCCGTAGTCATCGACATATTGCACTTTCGTATGGATGGGCGATTCGCCCGCAGGACAGCGTCCCTTCACGCTCCACTCCATGTCGGATTGGGGCGAGATCATGGCAGGGGAGAATGTCGCAACGTCTCCACCGCAAATCAAATTTCCGTTCGCGAGCGATATGTGGTAGCTCGATGCATTCTTTGCAATGATGCTTACATTGGCACCTTGCCGAACTATCTGAAAGCTGAGCTTTTCGATCGCTTTCTGAGGGCTTCCTTCGATACCAGACGGTCGGTAAAGTATCTTGATTCTGTTGCGTAGCATTACCAGCATTTGATTCTGGTTTGCATACGAAGAATTTAAGGAAGGAATTTCCAGGGTGTTAAGATAAAAGACAGATTCGCGGTCTTTAGGCAAATCCTTGCCCACATATAGCAGGCGAATTGTCTGGCCTGCAGTGGGTTCAATACGGAATACCGGCGGAGTGACAATAAAAGGTGCGTCAGCGGTCTTTGGAGTGGATTGCTCGTTTCCAGAGTCAACCCATACTTGCATCACGCTGGGGCTGCTTCCTTGATTGGTGAACTGCAGACTTTCTCCGGGCGACCGTCCGTCGTAGATCACGCGGGTGCCAGTCATGGTTACGCTGCCAATGGCGGAACCTGCTTGTAGCGCGAGCACGATGCTCAGTACGGCGCCTAGAACAGGCATGGGGTAACGCGAGGCCATTTCAACAACTCTCAGTTTTCTCCGCCCGAAGGCTCCTGGGCCTGTCCGAGAAGACAGACCCGGGAACTCCAGTCGTATTTACAGATAGCTCACTGCATACTGGACGCTACCCAGCACCGAACCGGCAGTTGCGCCGCCTGGCTCGGAGATGTACTGAACAGCGAAATCATGCGATGCCGACGTGGCGCCGACTGGCAGCGTGAGGCCGCTGGCTGCGTAGCCACCAGCATTGCCCAGGTTGAAGGGCACCGTCGGCGTCGCCGGATCAAGCAATTGCAGAGCGACATTCGTAGCTGTGCCGGTGTTGCCGAGGTTCCCGGCTGCCGTAACCTGGTTGCCCACGAAGACAGTCTTGATTGCTTGCGTGGTGGTTGTCGGCGCTACACAGCCGCTTACACCCACAGTGAAAGACGTCGTTCCTGCAGTCGCGCCCGCAGAAGTCAAAACCGTCGATGAGACGGCTGGCAACAGAACCGTAGGGTTGGCTGCGTTACCGTTGATCGTGACCTGGCAGGTCTGATCCGTAACTTCCCCTTGAAAGTTGATCGTATTCCCACTGGCCGCGTACGCCATGACCGGTGCGATGGATGCTGCAAGAATAATGAGATGCTTTTTCATGATCTAATTTCGTTTGTTAATTGATGGTAATCTCCACCTGGAAAGTGGTCGTTCTCTACTCCAGATCGTCCCTTTCGGACACGTTTTTGAGCTGAAACTGAATAACCAGATTTCTGCCGCGCGTCCCTAATCGGTTCTTTGCCAACATAATCTCCCGATCAAGATCTGCTCACATCGCACAACCACTTGATACGATAGTGGTATAAGAAGTTTTCTATTTATATAGAACGAGTTCTAAAAATAGATTCCCGGCACTGTCCAACGGTGCGCAAACCTGGGGGGAGGATCTCCGGCGTGTTTCAATGTGATGATTAGTTCGGAGTGGAGCGAGTCCTGCGAGGGGGAGTAAGACGTGGGCAGGATGATTCACTTTCGTTGCCGAGCGCGCGAGGATTACAACGGCCGCGACAATGTAGGGCAGGGTAGTGGCATAGGAGCGAGCTGAATCTTCCTGACTGCCGCTCAAGTCAAGGGAACGTCACCCTGGAACCATTCTTCGGTTTACTGATTTGCGCGGCACGCGCCATTTCCCGCGAGCGTCGCCAGGCGATCACGAGTATCTGTAGCGGCACTGAGTGCTGCGTCTCTCTCGGCGATTGCCACAGCCGCTGATTTCTTGTGCTGCTCGCTCTGGCGCGGGGGAGGGGTGGTGGTGATCAGCGCCGCAAACACTCCGGGCTTGTCAGCACTTCCGCCCTTTTTTCTTCGTTCTAGTCATAGAACGTAGTCGTATGCCTACCCGCTATCGTAAGTGGGGACTGTGCCCGCCGATTCGGGGGGGGGCTCCACAGGCGTACGAGCCCATGGAGATACAAGCGTTCCTCGGTCGCTCTCCGGCTGAGTATTTCCTTCGGATCTACACAGCATTTGGCTGAATTTTCGCTGAGTGCTGGCGCTCGCCTGGATCAGGCTTCGGCTGCGTTCGTTTCTTTTCAGGAAATCTTCATCTAACCGCACTCATATACCATAAACATTGTTATGCGCCATTTTTATTTAATCTGATGATGATGGGATGGTAGATCATATTTTATAGATTTTATCGATAAATATATGATCTGGAGTCTAAGCTGTGGTGTTCAGCATGTTTGTAAATGCTAGCGCCCACTCTAAAAATAGAATCTATTCTATATCCGGCGCAAAAAAATCGATTTAATTTGCCACCGTGGGTCGGCAGATTGACGGCTGATTCGCTGACCATTTCCGGTAATGGGTTGACCTTGCCCCTGTTCCACGAA